>CAMAXD010000012.1 GCA_945861975.1 Candidatus Kuenenia stuttgartensis
TTCGTTGACGGGGAACTCGCTGACACGCTCGCTCACGTGACACGGCTGGTCGATGCGGCTGCACGAAGTGATGAAGACTTTGCGGCAGAACTGGATGAGGCCGCGCCGCGTGTTGTTCAGAATCTGAGATCATTTCTCGAAGTCATTGCCAGGGGCAAGGCTGGGCTCCGACTGGAAAGCGGCGACTTTCGTTGCGAGATGACTCCGATTCAGGCGGGTGCTGCCTTTAGTCGCGTTGCAGAAACCACGGCGACGGATGAGACAGTGCGAGTTTCGGGCGTTCTAAAGGGCGTCCTGCTTGAGTCATGGGAGTTCGACTTTTGTTCTGACGACAATGAAGTCATCGCTGGAAAACTTGCTGACAGTCTTAACGAGGATCAAGTGATTGCCTTCAATCGCGAGTTCTTTAACCAGCGATGTGTCGCAACTCTGGTCAAGACGACAGTGGAATTCAAGAATGGTCGTGTGCGTACAATGTACCGACTGACGGGCGTTGAATCCCTCGCGTAAATCGATGCGTATAGCGAGGCCAGCGTCCAATGAACGAAGCTGAAACCAGAGCCGAGCACATCGACCCCGCCCTCGCTGCGGCGGGTTGGGGCGTTGTTGACGGAAGCCGGATTCGTCGCGAATACCCGATCACGCTCGGTCGCATCGAAGGCCACGGACGCCGGGGCAAGGCACTGAAGGCTGACTACGTTCTGGAATATCGCAACACGAAGCTGGCCACGGTCGAAGCGAAGGCTTGGAATGAAGCATTGACCGAAGGCGTTGGCCAGGCTAAAGACTACGCCACCAAGCTGGCGATTCGCTACACCTACGCGACCAACGGCCAGGGGATTTATGCCATCGACATGGAAACCGGCCACGAAGGCGAAGTGCCGCAGTTTCCGACGCCGGATGAACTCTGGTCGAAAACCTTTGCCGAACAGAACGCGTGGCGGGATCGGTTCGCCGCAGTCCCCTTCGAAGATCGCGGCGGCTACTTTCAGGGGCGATACTATCAGGACATCGCCATCGAGCGAGTGCTGGAATCCATCGCAGCGGGGAAGGATCGCATTCTGCTGACGCTGGCCACCGGCACGGGCAAGACCTTTGTGGCGTTCCAGATCGCGTGGAAACTGTTTCACGCCCGCTGGTCGCGGGCAATTGATAATGGAAAATTGACAATTGATAACGAAGCTCATTCTCAATTGTCCATTGTCAATTCTCCATTGCGAAGACCGCGTATCCTGTTCCTCGCCGATCGCAACATCCTGGCCAATCAGGCTTTCAATGCCTTCTCGGCATTCCCCGAAGATGCAATGGTGCGAATCGAGCCGGATGAGATCCGCAAGAAGGGCAAGGTGCCGAAGAACGGAAGCCTGTTCTTCACGATCTTTCAGACATTCATGTGCGGTCCACCAAAGGACGGCGAACCGTCGCCCTGGTTTGGTGACTATCCTCCGGACTTCTTCGACTTCATCGTGATCGACGAATGCCATCGCGGCGGAGCCAACGACGAAAGTACCTGGCGGGCAATTCTCAACTACTTTTCCCCGGCTGTGCAGTTGGGACTGACGGCCACGCCGAAACGCAAGGACAACGTGGACACCTACGCCTATTTCGGCGAGCCGGTGTTCACCTATTCGCTGAAGGAAGGCATCAACGACGGATTCCTTACGCCGTTTCGAGTGAAGCAGATTCAGACCACGATGGACGAATATGTCTTCACGCCGGATGACCTGTTGATTGAAGGCGATCTGGTTGTCGGCGAGCGCTTTGTTGAATCCGACTTCAATAAGAAAATCGAAATCAAAGAACGTGAAGCCCACCGCGTGAAGATCTTCATGGACCAAATCGACCAGCGAGAAAAAACGCTGGTGTTCTGTGCAAATCAGGATCACGCCCTGATGGTCCGCGACCTGATCAACCAGATGAAGACCAGCACAAATCCGGATTACTGCGTCCGAGTCACTGCCAACGACGGGGAACGGGGCGAAAAGCACCTGCGGGAATTTCAGGACAACGAAAAAACAATCCCCACGATCCTGACCACATCGCAGAAACTCTCAACGGGAGTGGATGCCCGCAACGTCCGCAATATCGTCCTGATGCGGCCAATTAACTCGATGATTGAATTCAAGCAGATCATCGGCCGAGGTACGCGACTCTACGACGGCAAAGACTATTTCACCATCTACGACTTCGTGAAAGCGCACCACCATTTCAGCGATCCGGAGTGGGACGGCGAACCCCAAGACCCCGAAGCCTGCCCGTCCTGTGGCCAACGTCCATGCGCCTGCGAACGTCCTGAACCTGAACCCTGCCCTGAGTGCGGCCAACTCCCCTGCGAGTGCGCTAAAGAACCGTGCGACGTCTGCGGCCAGTTGAAGTGCGTTTGTGAGAAGAAGCGAAAAGCCAAGGTCAAACTCGCCGATGGAAAGGCCCGTAACATCCAGCACATGATGATGACAAGCTTTTGGCACCCGGACGGCACGCCTATGTCTTCGCAGCAGTTCATGGAAATGCTGTTCGGAAAACTCCCGGAGTTCTTCAAGAACGAGGCTGAATTGCGGGAAATCTGGAGTGCCCCGGATACACGCTCACGGTTGTTGGAATCGTTGTCTACGGAAGGTTTTGGGGCGGATCAACTTTCAGAGATGCAACGCCTCATCGACGCTGAAAACAGTGATCTGTTCGACGTGCTGGCCCATGTCGCCTATGCCTTGCCAACCGTCACCCGAGCGGACAGAGCCGCCACAGCGCGCGTACAAATCCATTCGACATTCAACGAGAAGCAACAAGCGTTCTTAGACTTCGTGCTGGCTCATTATGTCTCTGAGGGCGTCTCCGAACTGGACCAGAAGAAACTCTCACCGCTGCTAAGATTGCGTTACAACGATTCAATTCCGGATGCCATCGCCGACCTCGGCAAGCCAGATGAGATCGGCCGAGTGTTTGCCGGGTTCCAGAAATTTCTATACCAAGGCGGGGCGTGACACGTTGCTTTCAGTTCCCGCTGATTGCCCGTCGTTTTAGTTCGGCATCGACAGCTTCCACGCTTTGCACGTTGACTAAGGCAACGCATGCGGGATTCTCCGCAGGCGTACGTTGGGGCAAATTTGCCCGATGGCCTGAGTCGGGTGATGAGATGTTCTGAGTTGTGGGCCTCGGTGTCCGCGGTGTCGGCGCTGATTTCAGCGCCGACACACTTGGGGGCGGTGACCTTGTGGTGATTTGGTCCTAAGGTCAGCGGGCATGGGTTGTCAGGAAACTACCGCGTTTGCAGGATTAGAGGGGGGAGTACTCGAGTGCGGAGCGTAGATAGAACAGACAACTCTATTGAAACCGAGCACAGTATCGGGGCGATCAGACTGGTAAAGACGTTAAGCGGCATGATCGGAGGGTTCACTAATGCTACGCCATATCCGCATATCTGGTGGAGCGGCTCGACAGCATTGGTGGATGATCGCTAGGGGCTGACGATGTCTACGGTCGGGCGATGTCTCGACTGGTAAATCTGCCACCCGAAGCCTGCAACGGCTGTCGAGCCTGCGATTCCCCGGTGTAACCTTGAGGACATAACCGCGAACAGTCGGCGTCTGATCAGGTCATCGAGGTGAGCCGCTGACGTCGTGACTGACCGAGCCGGATGTGCCAGCGTGGTAAATCTGCCACTTGCATCCCGGCGCAGAATTCTGCGCCGACATGTAATCTGATAAACTGCCTAACCTACCGGAGGGGGATGGACAACTCAATTTGTTTGCCGCTGAAAATGGCCGATCTTTAATCGGCCAACTGGGCTATGGTTACGAAGGTAACGTGTTTGCAACAGAACGACAATCTGCAATCAAGGTGTTACGATTCCAACGACTCTATGAACGTGAACGCGATGTTTACCTTAGACTGCAATCTCAGTCGATTGTGGAAGTTGCCGGATTCTCCGTTCCGCAATTGATTCACCACGACGATCGTTTGTGGGTCGTCGAAATGGGTATCGTCTCTCCTCCGTTTGTGCTGGACTTTGCCGGCGCTTACCTCGACAAACGGCCTGATTATCCGGATGAGGTGATGGAAGAATGGCAGGCCGACAAGCTGGAACAGTTCGGCGAGGAACGTTGGCTGATCGTCCAGAATGTGATGGCTCATTTTGCGAGAATGGGCATCTACTTGGCAGACGTGAAACCGGGCAATATTTCGTTTGCAGAATCGTATTGAGCCCGCGAAAAGCTGAGCGTCAGTCTCCAGTGCTTTGTCAGCACTTGAAATTGGGGTCGCCAACATTAGCCGCTGGGCGCTAGCCCATGGTTCAGAACCGGACGCTAGCGGCTTGTTGATTTAGTCGTTTAAGGGCAAGCCGCAGGAGGCTGCCGCTCGATTCGCCTACGCCTCGCCGTTAAACGAAAACGAACAATATACGACTAAATCAACACCCCGCTAGCGCGTTCCGGCTGATAACGCAAACCCAACGTCTTAGTTGAGATACATGTAGGGTGCGTGAAGCGAAGCGTAACGCACCATGATTGCAGGAGGACCCGCATTGGTGTGTTGCGCTCCGCTTCACACACCCTACCAAAAAAATTGACAACATGGACAGCCGGGGTCGATACGCCAGTCGACAACGAAAACTTGTGACTCCGATCAGGGCTGCTTCGAGTCATTGCCCTGCACCAGAAAATCGAACAATTCTCCGCTGGGTTTACCGTCGAGCGTGATGTCGAACGGGACGATCTGCAGGCCCGGCCGAAGGCTTGCGGTATCGGCGGTTAATTTGACTTGAAAGGTGTTTCGGGATTCTGCCGGGACAACCCCCTCCAGGACGGCCGGGACGGCTGTGATGCCCTTTGGAAGAACTAGCGTGATGTTGTGATGCTGTTCCTTGCTGCGGAAGTTACGGACGGTGACCTGAATCGTCTGTTCGGTCGATTCGCTGAAGTCAACTCGATACGGATACGCCGAGACCCAGTAAGGATCGAAGCGGTATTCGTAATCGGGATCGGGCAGTAATTCACGATAGACCGTGATCATTCTCTGTGCCCACGCTGTATAGCGTTCGATGAATTCCTTTGGCTCCGGCATGACGTACGAATGGCCGCCCATAATGATGTCCGGCTGCAACTTTCGGAGGTACTCGCCAGCGTACAGGTATCCTTCTTCAAGAATTCCACTGTTGCGAGCGACGACACATTCGTGCCCGTCCTGAGTCACGTCGGATGGACTGCCAAACAAATTGTCTCCGGTAAACGCAATTTTCTTGCCGTCGAGCTCCAGCCAGAGACAGCAGCCGAATTCCGTCTGGCCTGGCATCCAGTCAACGTGAATCTGATAGCCCTGCCACTCGATGACTTCGCCTTCTCCAATAGGGCGTTCGATCTTCATGCCATCAAAGCCATCGCCGTATGTATTGATCAGGGCCGCGTAGTCGTAGCGACGCGGATTCTCACAGCGGTCGACAATGCGGTCGAGTGTCCATGCCTCCGCACCGTATTTCTCCTTCAGTACTTTGCCGAGCAGAAAGTGGTCGCCATGCATATGCGAAATCCACACGGCATCGATCTGCTTCAGACCGAGATGCGCACGCATGCCAACCACGATTTCTTCCAGAGTCTGTTCCGGAAACAAGCCGCAGTCCAGAACCAGACCATGACCGTTGTCTGAGATGATGATCGAGAAGTTTCGTCCCTGCATCGTGTGATTCAGCTTGTACAGATGTGGCGTGACCTGATTCAGCAGAGGAACTTTTGTGGGTTTCGAAATGGGATCACGTTTCGCCTCGGTCGTATCGAACACGGGATAGCCTCGCACGTAACGTTCGCGGAACTGAGTCAGCCGGCGTCCGTACTGTCGCAGTTGGTCCTGAGCATTCTCAATCACTGGCCCCTGCGACGGCAGCAGCAGATCGGGCTTTCGTTCCAGCACGAGGGCGACAGATTCAGTCAGCGTGTCGATGCCCTTCCCGAACCCATAGTCCCATTCGGTATCGAACCAGTTCGTCATCTTCGCGCCTTCATGAATGAGGCCGCCAGTGAAGGCCAGCATCCTGTTGTCACTCTTCAGCAGATAGGTCATTCCACCGGGGGAATGCCCGGGAGTCGACAGGCAGTGAAGTTCGTATCCGTGCCAGGAAAATGTTTTGTCGGTTTCGAACGCCTGATCGACTGCAATAGCGAGTCGAGGCGGACGGACGTAGCTGGCACCGTAGACCGAATACTTGTCGCCCAGCTTTGGGTACCACCGACGAAACTCGTTCGGCGTCTCAAACAGTTCCCGTTCGGCCGCCGGCACAGCAACTTTTGTGACTTGACGATCGAGCCGTTCGAACCCCTGACAGTTTTCGCGATGATGATCAGTAAAGACCACCCACTCGACTTTGGCAACGCCCATCTCGGCGAGTTTTGGCAACACGCTTCCATTCCCCAGATTGATCAACAGAGCAGCATCTCCGTCTCGCAGAACATAGACGTTGCAGGTGTCTGTCCATTGAAAAAGCTGCGG
This sequence comes from Candidatus Kuenenia stuttgartensis, assembly GCA_945861975.1. Lineage (GTDB taxonomy): Bacteria > Planctomycetota > Planctomycetia > Planctomycetales > Planctomycetaceae > SXXK01. Next base: position 6,478 of record CAMAXD010000012.1, read on the forward strand.
AAAAGATTCTGGATCCGGCTGAGAGAGCCCCTGTGCTGCGGCGTTAGAAATCCCGATCGACAGGAAGAGTACGGAAAGGACAAACGTGGACACAAACTGAGTTCGGTTCAGAGTCATTCCGGGTAACCTTTCATAACGACGGGACAAGTCAGCCCACCAGCATAGCGGAGATAACTGGAGAGGACATCCGTGGAACCTTCAGACCGGCATCCCTGTCCATTGAGAAAATCGTGACGGCGAATTTGCCGTGGAATCCGGAATCCTTGCGATGGATGACATCGCAGCACGAGTTCTGCTTCAGCTCTTCGATGTAAATGCTGCAGAACACCGATTTCGGCCCGGAACACGAAAGCTCGATGTCGCCGCCCCTGGTTCGTAATGCCGGGCCTATGGAAGTTTCGTTGAGGCGACGCTTCGGTTGACGCCCGCGCAGTTGCCTGGTTACTCACAGCAGTCCTGGAGTAGGCGGGACGACATCACAGGTTGAAAAGCTCTGGAAAGGTCGCCTGCGGCCATGTAGAATGCTGCCATGATCAAGATCAGCGATGAACAGCGAGCCGCATTACAGCAGAATCCTGAAGGGGTTTCCTGTGAAGACACGGACTCTCCACGCACTTACTTCCTGGTGGAAGAATCTGTTCATCTTCGAGCCATGCAGGCTTTGAAGCATCAGCAGGACCTTGAAGCGATTCGTCGCGGAGTGGCACAGATGGATGCTGGTTCCGGGACTCCCGTGACAGAAGTTCGACAGCAACTTGCGAGGGAACTTGGCTTTTCGGTCAAGGGCTCATGAACTATCGAGTTGTTATTCATGACGTCGCCAAAGAGGACATCCGGCGTAACGCGAATTGATGGTCCGCAAATCATTCCGCTTCCCAGGCCGAATCGTGGTTTCACAACGCATTCGACAGCATCGAATCACTGGCATTCATTCCCGAATCTTACCCTCTGGCTCCGGAAAACGAAGAATTCGCCGTCGAGCTCCGTGAGTTGCACTTCGGGCTGGGGTCACACCCAAGTTATCGAGCCGTCTTCTGCATTTCAGGCGATTCGGTACACGTTCTCACCATTCGACGAGCCGCTCAGGACCGCATAACTCCGGCTGACATCGAACGGGCTCTTTGAGCCAATGCCGATTCAATGGCCGCCGACTTCGCCGGACGGTTCGTCCCATTCCATCAGATCTGATTTCTGCCATAACGGTGATGTGATGCGAGTTCACAGCGACCGTTCTTTTCATCAGACAGAACAACTCTCGGAAGCTGATATTCTGAACCTTGCCAATAACGTCGTCACGCCGAAATGATCGACAGCACGAGAGTGTGAAACTCGTTTGAAAGTTTCGAGAAGGTTCAATCGAGCCACACGTTCTGTGTCGCCCAATGCTCGATTCAAGCCGCGTCGGCGATTAGCCGATTTTAATCGGAATAAACTTTCTGACCACTGAAGCGGGAGGCATCGTAGGAATCCTAAGGCCAACACCGACGGAAACGACCTCGATGTGAATCTCGCTGCGGGAGATCATGGACTGGATGCCGCCAATCTCCTGCTTCGCAATTCAGCGAGAATTAAGCTGCTTGTCCGTTGTTCTTTTCAGTGTTGTCAGCTCCGTTGTGATAATGCAGCGCGGATTCGCTCTGCGAAGGTCCTCAATCGAGGTAATGCTGGTCTCGCCGATGTTGAGTTCCTTGAGTCGCGGCATTGTGCAGAACGATGACACACTCATGTCGGTCACCGCAGTTCCCTGCACATTGAGGTGAGTCAATGGTTTGTGACGTACGAGTTGTGCAATGCCGGAATCACCAACGGATGTCTCATTGATCTTGAGACTTCGAAGCCTCGGAAAGGCGGTGGCGATAATGCTCAGATGCTCGTCTTGCACAGCAGATTTGTAAAGTACTATTTCACGGACGTGCTTGTGGCCAGCGGAAACGCCCAGCGCCTTCGAAATCGCGTCGGGGTCGGAAACTCTTCGAAGATCGACCACATAGATGACAGGAAACTGTGAACCAAGCCACCGGCCGAAGCGAGAACACAAGACGGCACGAATGCTGCCTGGCGTCTTCGTGGAATACGCGAGATCAGAGTAGCCGGGTAGCGGACCGGTAACTGTTTGTCCGCCGAGCCTGTTGATCGCCCGTTCTGTGCGCCACACCATTAACCGATAGCCGATAAAGATGATCGCGTTGCCTGGCATCAGCACCGTAAAACTGCGAACTATTCGCTGCCTTACGGTCAGTTGGCGAGGCGTTTCGCTCGGAGTCTCGGGAATATTCATCATCGATCTCTACAATCAGCAGACGACCAGCATTCGATCACGATAAACCATCATACAGGCACTGAATTCGGAGACCTCTTTCATGGGGTAAGTTGAAAGAAGCGACTTTCTGCAATGTGCGGAAGCACTATGGCATGTCATTCCTGAATGCGTTCCGACGGAATCAGCAACCCCTTCGCGTTGAGTCTTGTCACCCAGTATAGTCCCAGCGACGATCGAAGGCATGTTGGTGCCAGTCGGTGACTCAATCATTCTTCACTATCCTGACTTCGTGGATTAGCTGTATGTTTCGATCGCTTTTCTTTGCCCCCGTGTTGTTTTCAGTTTGTCTTTCATCATCATCATTCGCTGAAGACTGGCGAACGATCAGGCCCGATGTGATCTATGGTCACAAAGCCGGGATGGCTTTGACGTATGATGTTGTGAAACCAGTCAGGCCAAACGGTGCGGCGGTGTTGTTTATGGTGAGTGGCGGTTGGGTTTCCACATGGGCTCGCCCGGACGCTGTCGTACGCACTGAAAAACCAGAATCGCTGAACCTGTTCGAGAAGATTGTTGATCGAGGCTACACGCTGATTCTCGTCCGACATGGCAGCAGTCCGTATTTCAAAGTGCCCGACGCCGTGGCCGATGTCAAACTGTCGATTCGACACATTCGAGCCCATGCGACTGATTTCGGAATCGACCCGGCTCGCATCGGCGTTTGCGGTGGTAGCGCGGGCGGACATCTGTCTTTGATTCTGGGCTCAATGGGGGATGATGGCAGCGACAAAGTCGATGCTGAAAACGGTCACGTTTCCAGTCGAGTTCAGGCGGTGGTGGCTTATTTTCCTCCGACCGATATTCGTGAGTACGTGAATCACAAAACACTGAGCCGTCAGTTTCCCGCAATCGTGTTCCCCGATGATCAGGCCGATGATGTTTCACCACTTCTGGCGGTGACGGCCGACGATGCTCCTACGCTGCTGATTCATGGCGACAAAGATGAACTGGTGCCAATCTCACACAGCCAACGATTTCTCAAGGCCATGCAGGAGACCAAAGCGACCTGCGAACTGATCGTGATGGAAGACGCGGCTCATGGCTTTCCCGGCGACCAGGGAACTCAGGCCGAGACTGCTTTGTTGAACTGGTTTGATAAGTACCTGGCAGTGCCGACGAAGTGAACCAAGACAAGTCGTGCAAGAAGCCTGTGAACCACCGGGGTGAACCCCAATGGCGTGGACTTAAGGGAAATTTGTAGCGGAAGTCGCGTAGACTTCCGGTGATTTGCCAGGAAAGCCGGAACTCTTGGCGAGTTCCGCTACGCTAAGTCCACGCCATTGGGGGTGAACCCGGTGGCGTTTGGGGGACGCCCTATAGCACTCGTCCGAGTTGCTCGTCCAGCTTTGCGGCTGACACGCTGATCGCCGTACCAAGTTTCTGAGCGAACAACTGGATTCGGAATTCTTCCAGCATCCACCGATAATGGCTCAACATCGGATCGATACGATGTTGTCGCTGATGATCCTTCAGTTTCTGCTCATACCGCGCGAGCCACGGAGCGAATTCTGATTCCAGAGTTTGTTCCGTCTTCAGACCGCCGGATGACAATCGCAGCAGGCGCTGACGAATGCCTTGAAAGTATCGAGGATACTGGATCAGCCACGGCCAGGGCGTTTCGATCAGAAAGGCAGGATGCACCAACGAGGCCAACTGCAACTTCATGCTATTCAACAGATGATCCCAGCCTGGCCCACGAGTTTGCTCAAGAGCGCGCCGAGTTTCATGATACTGGCTGAATAAATGCGGAAGGAACTGCACAAACTCCTGCGCGATGGTTCCCAGTCGCTCACGGCCTCGCTGCACAGCTTTTTCGTACGAAAATTTTGTTCGAGCCAGAGGCTGATCGGCCAGGTAAGCTCGTTCCACCATCAGGAGCGAGAGATGATTCATCAGCTCCAGCCCTTTGATCGACGAGGACAGCAACTTTATCTGCCCAATCTGAGGCATATTACCAATCTGAATCAGCACACGTTTGCGTTCAGAGATCAAAATCAGCTTCAACAGCCCTTTGCGAAGTATCCGAGCCCCATCTTCGGGAGTATGACAGAGCACCAGGCCGACGGTTTCCCCATCGTCCTGCAGTGATGGGAACGAGCGGATCAACATTCCAGCGCGTTTGATTTCAATGTATTCCGGGATATCAAAGAAGTCCCAGGCTTTGAAACCGCCGCGAGTCCACTTCGCCTCTTCTGCGGAAACCTCATTCCCCGGTGCGGCTTTGCCAGAGGCCCCGACGGCCGCCTGACTTCGCTGAATCAAAGTCTCACGCAGCTTATTGAGGTCTCGCCCTTCCACCAGAGTCCTGCGTTGATCGTCGACGACAGAAATATTGAACTTCAGGTGATCATCCAGAGTGCTCAGGTCAAACTCGCGAGCATCAAAGCGTTCGCCGCCAAGCTGAGAAAGTCGAGCCGCCGTACCCGTTAACAGATCGCCTTTGCCGAACTCCAAATCCGATGCCACCAATTTGGCCGTATCCGGTGCAGGAACAAAGTGGCGGCGGAAATGCTTGGGCAGCGAACGAATCAACGCCAGAACTTTTTGCTCGAGCAAACCCGGAACCAGCCATTCCAGTCGCGTTTCGTTGAGCTGCCCCAGACCTTCGACAGGAACCGTCACAGTCACGCCGTCAGCATCTCGTCCGGGATCAAGCTGATACGACAACGGCAGATGCATCGCTCCGAACTGAGCGGATTCGGGAAACATCGCGGCTTGTTCGGTACGATGAGCGGCATCAGAAAATTGATTGATATCAAACTGCAACAATCGCGCGTTGCGAGTTACGGTTCGCTGAAACCAGCGACGCAGACGATCGCGGTCACAGCACTCTTCAGGAATCTGCGTCGCGTAAAACTCGAACAGAACTTCATCGCCAGGCAACAGATGATGCGATCGAGTTCGCGCCTGAAGATCTTTCAATTGATCCAGCACATCGTGATTGTGACGCAGGAATGGAAACTCATGTCCCCAGCCTTTGCGTTTGGATGAGGGATTCGCCGCCGTGCTGCGTCCCGGCCGAACCTTGGAAGCCCCACGCGACAAGGCTTCTTCTTCGTCGTCATAGTCTTCCGCTCCAGCATTATCAGGATCAGCATCGCCGAACAGCAGGCCGAACTCGACGAGGCCGTGTTGAATCAACATCTCGCGAGCTTTGATCGGATCGACTTTGGCGTACGTGACTTTGCGACGAGGCACGATCGGCAGGCCCCACAGGCTCACCTTCTCGAACACCATGATGTTGCCGGCGACAGGATCCCAGTGCGGTTCGAAATACTCGCGGCTGACCAAATGCTCGGCGAGCGGTTCAATCCATTCGGGCTGAATTCGAGCAATCGTGCGCGCAAACCGGCGGCTGGTTTCGACCAGTTCCCCGGCGACAAACCACTTTGCGCCCCTGGGAGCCAATGCAGATCCCGGCCAGATCACCAAACTGTTTCCGCCAGCGCCCATAAAATCGCCGTTGGGATTCTGGCAGCCGATATTCGCCAGCAATCCCGTCATCAGCGCGCGGTGAGTGGCGGCAAAATCGTTATGACGCGGCGTTGCGGGAGGTGGCAATTTCACAGCCCCCGGAGCCGCGTTTTGCTTTGGCTTGTCGTTTCCTTTTGTGGGCGCGTTTTTTGATGCGGGGTTCTGGGGTGGACTCGGAGGGCTGACGCCCTGCCGCGCGCCGGGGCCGGGGCCGGGGGATTCGCCGTGTCGATGATGAAGCGCTTTGGCGGCTTTCGAGATGGCCGGATCGTCACTTTCTGACAGCAGGTCTTTCAGCTGTTCATGCACATCCACCCATTCGCGTATACGCATGAAGGAGAGGAAATTTTGCTGACACCATTTTCGCAGCTGCCCCTGCGAACCGCTGCGTTGTTTGTCATGCCAGGCATCCCACAGATTCAGGATCGTCAGAAAGTCTGAATCGCGATTAAGGAATTTCCGATGGGCCTCATCGGCAGCCTGCTGCTTTTCGATAGGGCGTTCACGAGGATCCTGGCTTTCCAAAAGTGACGCAATCGCCAGGACTTCCGGCAGCGCGTTTTCATCCACGGCGGCGAGAATCATGCGACTGATGCGAGGATCGACAGGCAGTCTGGCCATGCGGCGTCCGACCTCGGTCAACTCTCCTTCGACCGTGATCGCGCCGAGTTCTTCGAGTGTCTTGTAACCTTCGCGGACCGTGGTTGATCGCGGAGGATCCAGAAACGGAAACTCTTCGATGTTGCCCAGGCGGAGATTAATCGTCCGCAGAATCACAGCCGCCAGATTTGTGCGTTGAATTTCCGGAGCCGTAAATGCTTCGCGGCTGTCGAAATCTTCTTTACTGTAGAGTCGAATGCAGATCCCCGGGCCGACTCGCCCGCAACGTCCCGAGCGCTGATTGGCCGAAGCCTGCGACACCGGTTCGATCGGCAGCCGCTGCATACGGGAACGAGCCGAATAGCGACTGATACGAGCAGTCCCGGTATCAATCACATAGCGAATGCCGGGCACGGTCAACGATGATTCGGCGACGTTCGTTGCCAGCACAATACGGCGATGCGAACAGGGCGAAAACACTTTCGTCTGATCGGCCATCGACAATCGGCCAAACAGCGGCACAATCTCCGTTGGCACCTGCGGCGTGTCACCGCGAAATCGTCGACCTCCCAGACGTTTGTCAGCCTCGCGGATATCTCGTTCGGTTGGCAAAAAAATCAGAATGTGACCGCTGTCGATCGCAGAAACTTCTTCGACGGCGTCAGCAACACCATCCAGCCAGTCACGGGGTTCGCGATTCTCATCGTCGGCGCCACCGAGGGCCGCCATACTGAGCCCATCGACTCCTTCATTCGGATCCAGCGGGCGATAACGAATATCAACCGGATACATTCGCCCGGAAATCTGCAGCACCGGAACTGGACGCGGTCCTTCGCTGAAGTGTTCTGCGAAACGAGCCGCATCAATTGTCGCCGACGTAATGATCACTTTCAGATCACGTCGCTTCTGCAGCAGACGCTTGAGATATCCCAGCAGGAAGTCGATGTTCAGAGATCGCTCATGGGCTTCGTCGACGATGATCGTATCGTACTGATCAAGAAAGCGATCGGTTTGAGTTTCCGCCAGCAGGATCCCATCCGTCATCAGACGAACGCGCGTATTTGGTCCGCTGCTGTCGGTAAAGCGAATTCGGAAACCGACTTCGTGTCCCAGCCGGCAATTCATCTCATCTGCCAGTCGAGCGGCGACGGAGCGAGCGGCGATTCGGCGAGGTTGAGTATGGCCGATGACTCCGCTGAGTCCTCGGCCCATTTCAATCAGGATCTTCGGCAACTGCGTCGACTTGCCGGATCCTGTTTCGCCGCACAGCACCACGACCTGATTGTCACGAATCGTGTCGATGATTTCCTGTTTGCGAGCAACGACTGGGAGTTCTTGATCCCACTGCAGGCGTGGTTTCCAGACGGCTCGTTCTTCGCGGCGGCGTTTTGACTTTTCAAACTGTGAACAAAGTTTCTCCTGCAATTTGTCGGTTGCTTTTCCGGCCTTCTCGGACTCCCTCACAATGCGCAGCATTTTGCGCAGGGAGAATTGATCAGCCTGCATGACAAGCGAGAGAGATTGTTCAATATCCTGAAGCGAAGACATCGTCACCGTGCGACACACCGAGTTGGACTAAGGTTCCGGGGAATTCAAATACGATCCATTTGGCCGCATCTTGCAGGAATCGCGAGACAAGAGCGAGCCACCCGGCGGAGTCATTTTCAGCCGATTGGCTCCAGCAGTTTTTGTTTTAGTCGCCCCCGACCCTGCGTCGGGGGTTTAACGGCTTTTGCACCAGCAAAGAGCAGATGACTTTCAGTGGTGCAAAAGCCCGCAGGCCCCTGAGGCAGGCTCAGGGGGGATGAAATCAACTGGCCGAAACCTCCACACCGCTCACAACTCAAGCACCGACGTGGCACCAGCGGCTTCCGGGGATTTCTCATCCACCGTCACACCAAAAATCCTGGCGTAGATCAGATAGAACGTCGGGACCAGCACGAGTACCAGGACTGTTGAAGTCATCAGTCCGAAACACAGACTTGCCGCCATCGGGATCACCAATTGAGCCTGGAAGGATGTCTCGGTCAGGATCGGAGCCAACCCTGCGATTGTTGTCAGCGAGGTCAGCATTACAGGCCGGAATCGTCGAGCGCCGGCTTCGAGCACGGCCTGATTCAACGGCATGCCGCCACGGACGGCACTGTTGATAAAGTCGACGAGAACGATCGAGTCATTCACCACGATTCCCGTCAAAGCCACAAGCCCCAAAGTGCTGAACAACGTCAGCGGAATTCCCATGACCCAGTGACCAATGACCGCTCCCACGATCCCAAAGGGAATGATCGTCATCACCACCATCGGCTGTCCGTAAGACGTGAATTCCATCGTCAGCAGGACATACATTGCAATCAATGCGATTCCCAGTCCGATGCCAAGACTTCGCACCGACTCTGTATCCTGCTCTTGTTGTCCCTCCCAACGCACTCGCAATGACGGATATTTTTTCAGAAGGTCGGGCATGAAAGTCTGCTGGAGATTCCCCACAATTTCCTTGGCGTTACCCACTTTTTCATCAATATCAGAAGAGACCGTGATCGATCGCTTCTGATCGATGCGGTTAATCTCCGAGTATCCTCGACTGACAGACACATCCGCCAATTCGGTAATCGGCCGTTGCACGCCGTCACCACCATCGACGCGGATATCATCAAAGCGTGCCAAAGATTTTCGATCTTCTTCCGGGTATCGCACCATCAGTTTCACTTCATGACGACCTCGCTGCAGGCGCATGACTTCTTCGCCGTAGTAAGAGGCGCGAACGGTGCGAGCAATGCTTTCGAGCGGAACGCCGAGGGCGACAGCATCTTCTTTTTCACGCAGCTGAAGCTCCCATTTGCCGGGGCGAGAATCGTCAGAAACGTCAAACACACCCTTGTACGTCGCCAGTTTTGCTTTGACCTCTTCAACAGCGGCCTCGAGGTCTTTCATCTCCGTCGAAGGCCCAAGCAACTTGAACTCAATCGGCTTGCCCCCCGGCCCGCGTGATTGCGAACCGAACGTCAGAGTTTCCACGCCTGCAATCGGGCCTACCGTGTTTCGCCATTCCTGGACAACTTCTTCGCTGGTCACATCACGCAGACCGCCATCAACCAGCTGAGCATACACAGACCCCGCGTGACTGCCTTCTGTTGTTTGACCGCCGCCCGGTGCATCGTCCTTAACCAAACCGACCATGCGATGAGTTGCCAGCATCAGAGGTCGGTCAGGCGTCGAATACTTCTTATTGATGTCGAGAATGGCCTTTTCGATGCGTTCCGTGGCGTGCTCGGTGACTCGACTGGGGGTTCCATCCGGGAAGATCACTTTGGCCATCACTTCCGGAGCATCCAGCTTCGGGAAGAAGATACTGGGCACAGTCCCACTGCTCACCAGGCTTGTCGTCAACAGAAGAAACGTGACGGCGAGGCTTACCGTGATGGCAGGGTTGCCCACGCAGAAGTTAACAACAGGTTGATAAATCCGAGTGATAAATGTGTCGAGAACCCAGTTTGTGAAACGATTCAATCCCGAAGTCAGCGAAGAGGGTTTGCCGGAGTCGTGAGCAAGGTGACATGGCAGAGCAAACGTCGCCTCGGTCAAAGAAATCGTAAGGATCGCGATCACGGCCAGCGGCATCACCGCGAAGAATTTCCCCATCACACCGGTTACAAAAAACATCGGCACGAAAGCAAAAACAGTTGTCGCGACGGAGGAGAAAACAGACGGAACAACTTCGATGGTTCCATCGATAGCCGCCTGCATTGGCGTCTTGCCCATGGCTCGGTGAGCATACACGTTCTCACCGATCACGATCGCATCATCCACGACGATGCCCAATGCGATGAGGAACGAAAACAGAGACAGCATGTTGAGAGTCTGGTCGAACTGCCAGAGCACCGCACAGGCCCCCAGCAACGAAATCGGAATTCCCATCGCCACCCAGAACGCCAGTTTCAGATCAAGAAACATGGACAGAATCACGAAGACCAGAATCAGTCCCTGCATTCCGTTGCGTACGAGCAGATCAAGACGATCTCGAACTTCGATTGAGCTATCTCCCCATGTGGAAAATGAGTAGCCTGGCGGTAACTCTTTTTGCTTTACATAGTCCTTCACCGCATCCGCCATCGCCAGCAAGTCTTCGCGTGAAGCCGCACTGACATCAATCGCGAGGCCCGGTTTTCCATTGATGCGGCTGATGGAAGTCGTATCAACGAATTCATCTTTGACTTGCCCAAGTTCACCCACGGTCAGCACAACTCCGTCAGCTCGAGTAATCAGAGGAATGGCTGCAATCTCCTCTCCCAGAACTCGCTTGTCTTTACCTCGCAGCAGATACGTTTCGCCCTGATCACGAATCGTTCCGCCGGGCAATTCCAGGTTTCTCAGACGGATCCGGCGAGACACATCGGCGAGGGTCAGCCCGTATTCCCTCAGAGTTTTCTCCGGGATTTCCACGTCGATCTGAAACTTGCGTTCGCCGGTAATTTCGGCCAACGAAATCTGCGGAATCAGCAGCAGATCGTCGCGAACCTGTTCCGTAATCTCGCGAAGTTGAAGCTCGGCATCGGGAGCTTCAGAGTTCTCCTGAATTACTCCGACTGTGATCGCCTTGTTACGAAATGTGACCTGTTGCACGTTCGGTTCTTCGGCGAGATCCGGGAAGCTGGGAATACGATCAATCTGAGATTGCACTTCATTCAGAACCTTCTGAACGCTGGGCACGTCACTGCGAACTTCGATCACAACATTGCCGACACCTTCTGCTGCAACCGAAGTCACTTTCTTGATGCCATCGACAGAACGAACGGCTTCTTCAATCTTCTGACAAATCCCGCTCTCCACTTCATCCGGGCTGGCGCCGGGATATGGAACGGCGACGAGAATAATCTCCAGCTCGAATTGCGGAAACACTTCGCGCCGCAGCATGAATGCCGACAGAACTCCGACGATAAGCACCGCCAGGACAATCGTGTTCATCGCGGGAGTATTTCGAATCGCCCATCGCACCATGGAACCGCTCATGGCTTCACCTCCTGCTGTGACTGTGCCGAGCTGTCCTTAGCATCGGCCGCTGGCTGTGGTTCGTTCTTGCTGGCTGGATCTGCAGAAGCTGAGGGCGGAAGTATAATTTTCAAGTCAGCAGCGACGGTGACCGGCATCCCGTCCGTGACGGAGGCCAGCGGGGAAACGATCACGACGTCCTGAGCCTTCAGGGTTTCTTCTTCCTGTCGCACCAGAGCCAGATCACCATCAACGCGGACCAAAGAAATGGACACCACTTTCAGCTTGCCATCGCGAACCACCCAAATCTGTCCGCCTGGACGAATCGACTCGGCGGGAACCTGCAACAACTGCACCGGAGAATCGATCGGTATTCGCACGGTCACATACATGCCGCTGAGCAGCGTTGGGGGCGAAACCGGAGTCATACCATCCGGAGAGTTCACGCGAGTCTTCTCCGGCGCATCAACGATGACGCGGCAGGGAAACATCCTGGTCGCTCGATCCATCCCGGTTCCTTCATACCGCGACATGTAACCGTCCCAGACGGTTTCGACTCCTTCAAACTCAAAAGCGATCTCACAGGGAACATTCGGCATCTGAAACGGATCGGCCTTGCGAGGCTCAGTGGTTGCCTTTGTATCACTTGTGGAAGCAGCGTTCTCTGTCGGAGTCGCTTCTGTTTTCGCCGAAGTTTCGGAAGTCGCGATCGGCGGTTCTCCGGATTGTTGTCCGTGCTGCCAGATCCACGCCAGTTCCTGGCCTTTCAGGCTGCACTTCACTTCCATGCGGCTCGAATCGCTGATGTGCACCAGCGTATCGCCGGGCTTCACGTAGTCGCCTTCTTCTTTCATATCATCCACGATGCGTCCGGTAATCGGAGCCACGATGCGACAGCGTTCCAGATCGACTCGAGTTCTTTGCAGTTCGGCCTCGGCCAGTTTCAACGCGGCTTCTTTGGTTTTCTTCGTCTGAGCCAAAGTATTCAACTGATTTTGCTGCATCTGCACGGCATTGCGAGACGTCAGTTCCTGGCGCGCCGCATTATCCAGTTCCGCTTCCGAGGCGGCTTTGCGAGCTGCCGCCGTCTTCACTCGTTCCAGATGCTCTTTCTGCAGCTCATTGTCTTCCTGAGCCAGCGCCAGCAAAGACGCACCGTTCTGCAGGTCAACTTCAATGGCCTTCAGTTCCTGGGTTGCCTGATCAACACGAGCCTGTAAACGCTGCTGATCCAGTTGATAGTTCACCGGATCCACTTCAAACAGCACATCCCCCTGATTAACAAAGGTCCCGCTCCGAGTCTCGTCGGACTTCTTCAGAATGCGTCCGGTGACCTCTGCTCCGACAGTCAGTACTCGATAGCTGGTCGCCTCGCCATCGATATCCAGATGAAATGGCTTGTCCCACGGCGTCACCTCGGCTGTTTCCACCAAAGGAGCTTCGGTCGCGGACTTCAGCCGCGACGTATCCGTTGGCACTTCCGGACGTCTGCCGAAGAACAGCAGACCAAAAACGCCCAGTCCGAGGATTAAGATTGATCCCACAACATTGCCAAGGATATGCAGCCATCCCCCATCGGAGGATGACTTATTGCCTGTGACACTTTTCGATGAACTCATATATTCTTCCAGTCAACACCAACGTTCGAGTCATCTGCGAACATCAAGGCGAGTTCGAAACCGTCGAGCAGGACAACGGAACTTTGCAGGAATGCCACTCGCGCATCAATCTATCATTGCAAATGCGCTTTGCGGGGAGCACTCCTGACTCCGCCTGCGGTTACAAGTTAGTCCACGTTTCCTGGCACAGGGAATCGTTCAGCCCCGGAGATGGGCTACCCTGTGACATGAGCTGTCCGGTATGGAATTGAACGACCAAAATTTGGTCGGATGCTTCATGTTGAGGAACAGTCCTTAAATAACATATGGTTTGAATCAAATGGAGACTCAATCGGTGTGCCTGCGTTCGCTAATGCGAACTTGTCACACCCTACAGAAAAACGCTGCAATTTGTAGGGTGTGACAAGTTCGCCCTGGCGAACGCAGGCACACCGTTCTCGTAGACTATCTCGAACCATTTCCGTAACCTGACACCGCCAAGCTGCCCTCTCTCCGTCGACTTTCGGGCAGAAAGGGCGCAGTCGAGGGCGGCCGAAAAGTTCTGGAAACCCATTTCAACCGGCTCTTATTGCTTCGGCTTCCTCATGCGAGATTCCGTTGTGACTTTGGGTCGGATGAATCGCACGATACCAGTTTTGCCCGCGGTGGCGACAGCGTCTGCGCTCATCGAGCTATGCTCAAGAACCCCGGGAAGGATGCGTCGCATGCGGACGGTCCAGATATCACCCGCCTTCGCCGGACGTGAAATCAGTTCAGAGAACGGAATCGCAGCTTCGATTCGCCACGCCGTCTCATCGGAGTCAACAGCGACGTACCACTGAGGATTCCAGCGAGTCAGCATCCAGCAGCGGTCACTGGTTTGCCCGGATTCATCAACCGTCAACTGAAACGACGTGACATAGTCGCGGTCAGTGTCGAGTTCTATTTCGAAGCGATCTTTGTCTCCATGCTTAGCATCGTGACTACGAGCCGCTGCCAGTTCGACGACGTTGTCATGGGCTGGAGTTTTTTCAAGCCGCGCTGAGATGTACAGAAACTCTTCATCCCACGCCAACATGCTGAAGCTGCGAATAGTGTCATCACTCTCGTCGATGCTGGCACCTGAATCGGCGTTCGAGGAATTCGATCGTCTCCGACCGGAACCTGAACCAGAACGCAGTGAAATCTCCTGAGCATTCTCCCAGATCGCGTCGGTCAGTCGGCCATCCAGGAAGGGTCGCTCTGTCTGGCGAGGTAGATTGAATATAGGCAACGGGGACGTCGCGGCGGCTCTGAGCTGCATTTCTGATTTCGCAAACAGACCAAACTCGTCCGGCCGCTGACTAAGTTCCGCTAAAGCGTTCGATTGTTCCCCGGCCGCGTCGACTTGTCTCTGATTCACGGCGTAGCGAAGCAGCACCGCCGGATCGATCTGACGCGTTGAGACCTGCGAAGCATCTCTGGCTGAAAGAATGCGAAATGCCGTCGCGGCGTGACTGTCCCATCGCTCCTGCAGGGCCGCAACCGGATCTTGCCCCTGCCCCTGCGGAACGAATCCCTGTGTCTGCGGACTGCGACTCTCGGGAGTGATGAACGTTGCGCCGGCCGGGCCTGAGTCAACGCCGGAGTTTGTACCATTAGTCTTAGTCGAGCCAGAGTCGTTTACAGCATCGGAGCTATCAACATTAAGAGCGTTCGCCTGAAGTGTCGTTGTGTTACCGACAGCGGGAGAATCTGCAGAAGCAGTAGCGACAGAGGCTCCGAACGGTGAGCCACTTTTTGAACGAGTTCGGTAGTAGCGAGTTTCTGCAGACGAGTAAAACAGAAACAACATCTCTGCTGCCAGTCGACCATCTTCAGTCTGCGGATAGCGGCGGATGATTTCCTGCTGCACGGCGATAAAGCCTTCCATATTGTTCTGCTGCAGATTCAAATCACCCAGATCCTTCAATTGCTTAACAGCAAGTTCCAGCGGCAGGTCAACTCCCACATTCTGCAGTTCCGCCGTTAAGGATTCTTCCGCTCGCACGAGTTTCGCATGGCCTTGCAGTGCACTTCCTTCGATCCGGGACTTATCAAGCACCTGCTGGAGTTGTTTAATCTGATCGCCGGAACGATGCTGAACCGATCTTCGGGCTCCCTTCAGCGATGTTGCATCCAGGCCTTGCAGCAGATTTGTAATGCCGGCCGTGTCGTTGCGATCCATGACCACTTCGTAACTTGAGCGAACTCGGATGCCCGATCGATGGCGAGCGTCTCCGGCGATAATTCGCAAAGCCGCATCACACAACAAACCATTCGTCGTTCCCACTGATGGCAGTAGATCGTTGTCATCGTAGGATGGCGAAGACTGACGATCAGAAGGTACTCGGCGAATAATTCGCTGCACTCGCCACTGGGGCAGCCCCAAAGCACTGAGCAACTCGGCACCGGCAATGAGATCGTGATCAGCTTCGGTCTCAGCGTGACCATCGTATTCGGCAATCCGGATGGCTCGCACTAACGCATCCGCGAGAATTCCTGAGACCGCGTCATCGTCACTCATCGACTCAATCACCACAACGGCCGGTCGCCAGTTGCGGAGTTCGCGGGCCAGTCGCAATGGCAGCAGACGCCGCACTTCACCGTCGGTCTGACGCTCCCATTCGGAAATGAGTTGTGACACTGAGCGATGATGTTCGGGGCGAGTTCGCGGGAACATCCAGTCAGCGACGGCATCATTGCCGGCAAGTTGTGTGACAGCCAGTCGGGATTTCTCGGACGTATTTACTGCCGAACCCTGATCGGTCGTCCGCAACTGCTGAGACATCTGCACCGTCACGGATCGCACGCCCTGTTCGGCTGTGGTTGTCGCAAGCAACTGCCAGGAAGCCTGATCAGCATTTGTTACAAGATTGAGAACGCCGGATCGGAAGTTGGAGGAACGAACTGCGTTCCATGTCAGGCCATTGTCTTCGGACCGCAGAATCTGGCCGAAGCTGCCAACAGCCAAAATAACTCCTTCGGATGCAAACCGTAGTTTTGTAATCCGGCCTGTGGCGGGAATCTGAACGGTGTCCCATTGCTGCCCGTTTGTGGTGCTGCGAAACAAGCAAGCGCCAGGATGACCAGCCAGAAGGATGAGTTCACCGCTGTGGGCGACGGTACTGAGATCGGAAAGTTCACTGGTTGATTTCGGAAGCTCCGTCGCTGGTGGTTCCCAGGTGACTCCGGAATTCCGTGTTGTCAATATGGTCGCGTTATCACCGACAATCCAGCCGCTGCCATCGTTGTTTAACGAGACGCCTCGCATCTGTCGCAAGGTCGGCTGCGAAGGATTAACAACGACGGCCTGATCTGAGACGACAGCCGCGTAACTTTGATGCGGCCCAACCACGACGCCTTCCTCCATGCTCAGAAAGCCGCCGGTATTCCACGAACTTCCAGCCTGATCTGATGCCAGAGCAGTCCAGGTCTGACCACTGTCCTCGGATCGAAAGATCCCTGCTCCTCCACGCAGAGGCACAGGAAGCGTGACCGCGATTGCTTCATCGAGTCCGAAAAAGCGAACGTGAAGAAAGCCAGGAAGAGCTGATGTTGAGATCGCTTCGCCGCCGTGGACTTGAGGAATCGTCGTCAGGTCTGTCCATGACTCACCACCATCGCGAGTTTGAAAGAGTACAGCGGAGAGTTGTGCTGTTCCCGGGATAACACGGTAGCCGGCTATCCATCCCATGCGATTCGTCAGAAAACAAACAGACTGGAGACTGCAATCCATCGGCGTCATGGCCGTGCTCCAGGTCTGACCGTGGTCATTGGATCGACAGACGACGCCTCGTTCACCAACCGCCCACAAGGATGCGCCAACGTGGCAAACATCATGCAACGTGGCATCTTCAGCGATGGCTTCCGTGCGAGGAACTGCAGAGCTGAAGAACATTGCTGGTTCAGGATCCTGAGTGATCAATGACCATGCGGGACTTGTCGTTCTTTTTGCACCTCTGTTATCGGCCGCTGGATTGGTCGTGGAACCACTTCTTGATGCCGCCGGTGGAGTGCCGGATTCTTCAGCAGCTTCGATGGAATCTTCACTCGGTGTCGCAGAAGCATCGTCAGTCTCGATATTCGATGCTTTTGTGCTCTGTGCTGACGACGCCCCTGGATCTTTTTTCTTTCTCAGCCGGGAACTGGTCGGAAGATCGGGAGCATTCGTATCTATCGCTGCCCCTTCATCATCTGCCTTCGGTTCTGACAACTTTAACTGTGCATCGGCGGACCTGGAGATGCAAAGAACGAACAGCAGAATTGAAAGCAGCGTTGTGTGAGCAGTCATCCGTGACTCTCCCGATTCATGGCCAAAGACTGAGGACGTCTAACAAAGCCGGGACTGGCTCCCGATCATCGCTTGATTTCGAAAGACAGACACAAGCTGAGGGTGCCTGTCCCGGCTTTACTGGAGCCTCATAATGAAGTGGCAGAATGATGGGAAAGACGGACTGCGGCAAGAGCAACAAAACTTGAGGCCGAACTATTGATTAGGAGCGTGAAGCGTGAATGGTGTGCCTCTACCCGAAGCAAAACTGGACCTTATTTTCAAACTGTTCCTTATCTGATGCTGAAGTGAACACTAACCAAGCGACAAGCTGGGGACTCTGCGACATTTAGGATCACGTGTTCCCTGCAAAACTTGCCGATTTGCCGCGTCCCTACGACAGTGAAACTAGAATCGGCCTCAAACGGACTTGCTTCACCTTGACCGGGTTTGGTGGGTTTGGGACAAAACGCTGGTCCACGACCGGTCAACGGTCTGAGATTGAATGGATTACCCGCCCCACGGAAATCGGGGCTTCAGACTGGCAAAGGAGTGCCGAAACCGTGAAAAACATTGTTATCGCATTAGTTGCTGCCTTGGCAGCCGGAACCATCACCCCCGCCCTGGCTCAGGAAACTGCCAAGCCAGCTGCTGCCCCAAAGGACAACACCGCGCATCGCGTCGGTCTTGTTGACATGGCAGAAGTTTTCCAGGGCTACAAGAAATTCGAAGACCTGCGAACTGAGCTGTCTGCAGAAATCGAAAAGAGCGACGCAGAAGCGAAGCTCATGGTCGAAAAAATGCAGAAGATGCAGACTGAGATTCAGGAGCTAAAGCTGGCTCCGGGCACACCTCAGTACGATCAGGCTGAAAAGAGCCTGCTGGACGCCAAGGGCGAATTCGAAGCCTTCCGTGCAGCAACTCAGCGCAAGCTGGCTCGCCGCGAATCAGAAATGTTCAAGGTCATCTACGCTGACACGACCAGCATGGTCAAGAAGTACGCTGAGTACGCAAAGTACACTGTAGTGATTCGATTCGACCGCAAGGACATCGACGAAAACACCGCACCAGCTGAAGCAGTCCAGCGCATGAACAAGCAGGTTGTTTACTTCCGAGCAGACGACGACATCACTGACGTTGTTCTCTCCACACTGAACAAGCAGTATGAAGGATCAGCCGCTGCTGGTGCTGCAAAGCCAATCCGCCAGACAAGCGGTGCCGCTGCAGGCAAGCCAACTGCGAACTAGTTCTGCTGTTGAAAACCTGTGACTGAACTCCGGCAGTGGAAACGTTGATTCGCTCCACTGCTGGTTCGTTGAATATTCTTTGCACGGTGTCAATTGAGGCCGGGTGTTCGCGGGATACTTCCAGCGAATCGCCTCAATCGTCTCCGCCCGCTCAATAAAACTCACTTCGCTACGATGGGGGACGCGATGCTTATGAGTTCTGATGCTTCTGTTCAGCCTCGCCAGCAGACGCTGGCACGGACCGCGATGATTTCCGGTCGAGGGCTGTTTCACGGCGTGGAAGCCCGCCTTCGACTTCTTCCCGCTGAACCGGGTTCCGGAATTGTCTTTCGTCGAGTCGATCTCGCGGGCAAGCCGGAAGTGAAGGCCCATGTGGACAACGTCACGTCAGCGCCTCGACGCACGGTCCTCGCCGCCTCGAATGGCGCCTTCGTGGAAACTACCGAACATCTGATGGCAGCGTTGGCCGGTTTGCAGGTCGACAACTGCATCATCGAAATCAACGCTCCTGAAGTGCCTGCTGTCGATGGCTCCTGCCTGCCATTCTGCGAAGCGATTCTGGAAGCGGGCCTGAATATCCAGTCGGCTCCTCGCGATCTTCTGATCATCGACGAATCTCAGGGCGTCAACGATCGAGCTGGCGAACAGTGGATTGAGATCATTCCGTCTTACGATGGATCAACCACAATTGACTATCGCCTTGACTACGGTCCGCAGACGGCCATTCCATCACAGTCTTTCTCCGTGAGCATGACTCCGGAGATCTTTCTGAAAGAGATCGCTCCGGCTCGAACCTTTGTCCTGAAAAATGAAGTTGAAGCTTTGCAGATCATGGGGTTCGGTAAGCATCTGACTGGCAAGGATCTGGTCGTCTTCAATACTGACGGATCTGTGATTGATAACAAGCTTCGCTGGCCTGATGAGCCGGTTCGGCACAAGATACTGGACTGCATCGGAGATCTGGCCTTAAATGGTCAGATGTTTGTTGCTCGAGTTGTCGCGCGTCGAAGTGGTCACAAATTGAATCATGTCATGGCCAAGACACTGTCGACGATAACCTTACGCCAACCCGAACTTCAATGGGCCGCATGATGCCACGATTACTCTGTCCACGGTCACCATTATTCTGTTTACGGTCACCTTGAGGCAACGTTCCCCATGATGTCTCCCTTGAACTCATGGCCTCAATTCATACCGTGCAAATAATAGCGTGACCTCGGAGCGACAGGATGTCAGCTCCACCCACCTGGTGATGAAACACCACAGAACAATCTTCTGCAGTCTCCCGATCAGGATGATCAACATGGAAACAAAAATCTCCCCGATGTCACAAGTCGACCCGAAAGCAAAGATCGGGGAAGGCGTCGTGATCGGTCCATTCTGCGTCGTGGGACCGGAAGCTTCCATCGGCAGCGGAACAATTCTGCATAGTCATGTGGTGGTGATCGGTTCGACATCCATTGGTTGCAACAATCAGTTCTGGCCGAACTGTGTTATCGGTGGCGATCCTCAGGACGTGAGCTGGCAGGAATCGGACACGGAGATCATCATCGGTGAAAACAACATCTTCCGAGAAGGCGTCACGGTGAATCGTGGGGCTGAAAAAGAAGACGGGGTTACTCGGATCGGCAACAATAATATGTTCATGGCCAATAGCCATGTGGCTCACAATTGTCGGATCTACAATAATGTGATTCTGGTGAATGGCGTTCTCCTGGGCGGCCATGTCCACGTCCATGACGGAGCGATCGTTTCCGGAAACTCAGTCGTTCATCACTTCTCCACGCTGGGACGTCTGAGTTTCGTGAGCGGTGGCTGTCGAGTTCCTCACGACATTCCTCCATTTATGCTGGCGGCCGGCAGCGACGATCCAACACTAAAGACGATTAACATCGTCGGTATGCGTCGAGCAGGAATCTCCAACTCCACGATCGATACGGTCAAGGAAGCGTTCCGTCTTCTTTACCGCCGCAATCGTCCGCTGGATGAAGTTCGCCAGCATTTCGACGAAACACTGCAGGGCATAATTCCGATGGAATTATCCATGCTGCTGAACTTCATCGAGAACCAGCGAGCCGGTAAACTGGGACGTGCACGCGAAGCAGTGCGAAACAAACCAGCAGCCGCAGAATCACACAACCATTCTTCACAGGAACGCAAGGCCGCATGAATCGGGTCAAAGTCGCAGTCGTTGGCGTCGGAGCACTCGGGCAGCATCATGCTCGGATTCTTTCTACGATGGAGAATGTTGAACTTGTTGGCGTCGTGGATTCCCGCGAACAACAGGGACGAAGCATTGCGGCCAAACATCAGACTCAGTGGTTCGCCACGGCTGAAGAAGTGCGTCCACTCATCGACGGCGTGGTTATCGCCGTTCCTACCGTTCTCCATTACGAAGTCGCCCGGCCATTTCTCGAAGACGGCATAGCCGTGATGATCGAGAAGCCTTTGGCCGACGGCCTTGAGGCGGCTCGCGCTCTGCAGGGGCTGGCCACATTTCGCGGGGCCATATTGCAGGTCGGACATGTCGAACGCTTTAATCCTGCGTTTGAAATTCTGCAGCAGCGAGTTCAGCAGCCGATGTACATCCGCTGCCAGCGAGTCAGCCCTTACACATTTCGGTCGACCGACATCGGTGTCGTGCATGACCTGATGATTCACGACATCGATCTTGTGCTGGCTCTCACGGGCGATTCAGTGACCAGCGTTGACTCATTCGGCGCCGTCACGATCGGTCCGAACGAAGATATGGCGGTCGCTCGATTGCGAACAAGCTCTGGAGTGATTGCCGACATCACAGCGAGCCGAATGAATCCCACGGCGGAACGGACCATTCAAGTCTGGGGTCGAAGTGGATTTGTGTCAGCCGACCTGCAGACTCGCAAAGTGTCTGTCTGGCAACCAAATCCACTGCTGGCTGAACGACCAACGATGGTGCACGACATTGTTGCGGCAACTCCGAATCCACTCAGTTTGAAAGATGAAGTCTTCACGAAGTGGATCAATAACGAGCAACTGCAGGGTTCTACGGTCGATGCTCTGACGGCAGAACTGCTCGACTTCGTTTATTGTATCCGCACCGGTTCACGTCCTCGAGTTTACGGCGATGCGGCCGTCAAAGCGATGGAAGTCGCCGATCGAGTTCTCGCGGGAATGCCCAAGTTTTCGTGGCAGACCGGGTCCATGCCGGATGCTGTTCGCAAGGCGGCCTAGTGCTCTGTCAACCTTTAAAGTTGGGGTTGAATTGTATTTGTACGACGGACTTCCAGTCCGTCGGCGGTAACCTTTGTCGACGGACTGGAAGTCCGTCGTACCCGAAAATTGAGCCTTGACAGAGCACTAGCCAAAATGACTCGAACCATCTTGCGTGGTGGCCGCGTTTACGACCCGCTCAATGGAGTTGACGGTGAATTGCGAGACGTCTGGATGCAGGACGGTCGCATCATCGCGGCCCCGGAGAATCCTGATGTTCGAGCCGAAGTGATTGTCGACGTGACGGGCATGATCATCATGCCGGGCGGTGTCGATATGCACTGTCACATTGCCGGCCCCAAGGTCAATACCGCTCGCAAAATGCTGCCTGAGCAGCGTCGTCGTGCTCGAGTCATGGCTCGCACCAATCTGACTCGCTCCGGTACTCTGGGCACCGTCCCCAGCACCTACACAACCGGATATCTTTACGCGGGCCTCGGATACACAACAGCGTTTGATGCGGCTGTCCCGCCGATCGGTGCGAGGCACGCCCATGACGAGCTGCAGGATACTCCGATTATCGACAAAGGCTTCTATGTGATGATGGGCAACAACCATCTGATCATGGAGCAAATCGCGAAGCAAACTCCGGAACTCGTTGACGCGGCCGTGGCCTGGCTGCTGAATTCGACCGGGGGTTACGCGGTCAAGCTGGTGAATCCCGGTGGTGTTGAGATGTGGAAAAGCGGAGGCGATGGCTACTGTGGTCTGGATGAAATCGTTTCTCACCATAACGTGACTCCTCGCCAGATCCTGACGGAGTTGGCTCGGTCAGCGGATCGCCTGAGCTTGCCTCATCCCGTGCATATTCACTGCAATCACCTGGGAATCCCGGGGAACTGGACCACGACGCTGGAGACCATGAAATCGCTTGATGGTTCACGAGCCCATCTCACGCATATTCAGTTTCACAGTTACGGCGGCAGCCTCGACGATCAGTCCACTTTCTGCTCGCAGGTTCCTGTTCTGGCCGAACACGTCAACAGTCATCCGTTGTTGACCGTCGACGTGGGACAGGTGATCTTCGGTGAAACGACATCCATGACAGGAGACGGTCCTTTGGGGCACTATCTTCACAAAGTCACGGGCGGAAAATGGTACAGTGGAGACGTCGAGCTGGAAGGTGGCTGCGGCATCGTGCCGATTACTTATCGGGACAGCAGCTTTGTGCATTCTCTGCAGTGGGCGATCGGACTTGAATGGTATCTGCTTGTGAACGATCCATGGCGGATTGCGATGAGCACTGATCATCCCAATGGCGGATCATTTCTGGCCTACCCGGAGATCATCGCGCTGCTGATGGAACGATCTCGGCGTGAAGAGTTCATGAAGCGGCTTCCGCAGAAGATCCGGCAGCACTGCACGCTGGCGGAGCTGACTCGCGAATATACCCTGAACGAAATCGCCATCATTACTCGAGCCTCTCCAGCACGCATGCTGGGGTTAAAGAACAAGGGACATCTTGGACCCGGCGCAGATGCTGATGTCACGGTTTACAATTGCCAGGCGGATCTTGAAGCCATGTTCCGCATGCCGCGTTATGTGTTCAGCCACGGCACGATGATTATCGAGGACGGCGAGATCAGAGAAATCACCGATGGCCGTACAATGCTTGTGAAGCCGGCGTACAGTGAAGACGCCACGCCCGTAATTCGAGAATGGTTCGATCGAAACTCGACGCTGCAGTTTGCAAACTTCGCCGTGGATGCCCATGACATCGGCGAGCACACAACGGAAATACCGACCAACGGGCGATGATGCTTATGACGTCCCACGACCCGTAACATCAGCAGAGCAAACAAAAAAGCACTGCTCCAACCAGGGGCAGTGCTTCCATGTGTGTGACCAGAAACCAGCAAAGATCACTCGATAATGATTTCACGCACGGAGCGGCCACTTGGAATCATTGGCAGAACGTGTTCCTGATAAGGACAGATAACGTCCAGCAGATACGGTTCCTTGCTGGCCAGCATTTCCGCCAGCGCTTTTGGATACTCGGCCTTACTGCGAACCTGCTTCGCCTGAACGCCGTAACCTTTGGCAATCGCCACGAAGTTCGGAAACGTTTCGTCAGGCATTGAACCGTCGCCTTCACCCAGAGCTTCCGGATGATCAATCGGTCCCAAATACGTGTTCGCACGGCGACCGGACATAAACCGATCTTCCCATTGCACGACCATCCCCAGATGCTGGTTGTTGAGCAACAGGATTTTGACCGGCAGCTTTTCACAATGCAGGGTGGCCAGTTCCTGAATGTTCATCTGGAACGAACCATCGCCGTCGATGTCAACGACGATTGCGTTCGGATGAGCGGTCTGAACACCCATCGCTGCTGGCAGACCAAAACCCATTGTTCCCAGACCGGAACTGCTTAACCAGCGACGAGGCTTATCGAACTTATAGAACTGAGCCGCCCACATCTGATGCTGGCCCACACCGACCGTGATGTAAGTATCCATGGTGTGAGACTGACGCCAAAGCTCGTCAATCGCATATTGCTGCAGAATTGCATCACCAGCATTTGCGTAAGCCAGAGGAAACTTAGTCTTCCAGCCAGCAATCTGATGAGACCACTCGGTCAGATCCGGAATATCGTCCTCGGTCAGTGCGGCATTCAGAGCCACGAGAGCTTCTTTGACATCCGCATGAATCGGAATGTGAGCTTCTTTGTTCTTGTGGATTTCTGAAGGGTCGATATCAATATGCACGATCTTTCCGTGTTTGGCGAACTCTTCAAGTTTGCCGGTCACTCGATCATCGAAACGAACACCAAACGCCAGCAACAGGTCTGACTGATCGACTGCATAATTGGCGTAAACAGTTCCGTGCATTCCCAACATATGCAGCGACTGCGGATGAGTTCCCGGGAAAACCCCGAGCCCCATCACCGTCATTGCAACCGGGATCCCGGTTCGAACCGCAAACTTTGTAAGCTCTTCCGAGGCTTCGCTCTGGATGCAACCACCGCCCACGTAAAGCACTGGTCGCTTTGATCGTCGCACTGCGGCGATGATCTGACGAACTTGTTCGGGTGCAATCGCTCGAACCTCCGGACGATAGCCCGGAAGATTCATAGGAGGATCGAAGTCAACGTCGCTGAGTGGAATTGAATCGAGCTGAACGTCTTTCGGAACGTCGATAAGAACAGGCCCCGGGCGTCCTGTAGAAGCAATGTGAAACGCTTCTTTCACGATTCGAGCCACGTCACGAATATCCGTGATCATGTAGTGATGCTTCGTGATGGCTCGGCAAACTTCGACCATCGGCGTTTCCTGGAACGCGTCGCTGCCAATCACAGCCTGAGGAACCTGGCCGGTAATTGCAATCAGTGGAATGCTGTCCAGCTTGGCATCAGCAATTCCGGTGACCAGGTTGGTGGCTCCCGGACCGCTGGTTGCCATACAGACCCCAACCTTGCCGGTTGAGCGAGCAATCCCCTGTGCCGCGAAGCAACCGCCCTGCTCATGGCGAGGCAGGATGGTGCGAATTTGATCCCGCTGCTCGCGCAGAGCCTGGTGCAGCGGCATGCTGCATCCACCGGGATAGGCGTAAATCGTGTCCGTACCCAGCCGGACCAGCATCTCGATCAAAATCTGAGCGCCGTTGATTGTCTGCGTAGCTTTTTCGACAGTAGCCAACGTCGTGACCCTTACTTCTTAGTGTTCAAATTGGACAAAGAACCCAACTTTTCCAGTCGGATGTCGTGATTTCCGCAGTGGAAATACGACGAATTTCGAACGTCTGAAACGCCGTCCCCCATTCTTCGGACGTTGCTCCCGCGTGCATCACGCGCAGATCGGTGCGTTGCCTCAGTCGTAGTGTATGTTTCTGCCGGTCCGCATTCGATCCTGATTTTTGGCAGATTCACCCAAATCACACAAACTGGAAGAGCCTGCCCGAACGGAAAAGTTCACCTTTCTTCAATTTGGCCGGGTTATTGCTGATCCAGAAGCAGGAGAATCTCCGGCACGATGGCCTCGCACAACAATCTGTTCCCTTTTTCGTTGAAATGACACCACGGATCCACGTAAACGGATTCCATGACTGCGGAAAACACTGGGGTTTGATCGCTGAAGGCCAATCCGTCCGCCTTCATTTTCCGGCCTTTTTCAATGAGCTGTGGGAACAAAGCCTTGACAGTCAGGTCCACGGAACCGCCCGGATCAATGCACTTTTTCTTCTCAAACTCCGTCAACGGCTTCGAATCCGGAACATATTGGTTGGGTTGCAGAACATGAAGATACAGAGTTCCATTGGCCCGGCAAAGTTGATGCATTGCCAAAGAACACCGCTGCCAAATTGCAATGGCCTCCTCCTCAACCGCAGCATCCGAGCTTGAATTGGCGGGGCCATGATGGATAAAGCTCGTTCGCTTCGACCTCGAAACTTCCAGTCTGAGATCTGTCAGCTCATTGTGAGCCTTCTGGTCCCTTAAGTACCAAACCAGATTCATCAGGGGAGACCAATTCAACGGCGACGCGAGAATATCTCGAGCCATCTCCTGACGCTTCGCTCTCAGATGAAGCAGACGAGCCGTATCGGCAGACTTGCGAGGATCAACGATGACAATTGACCGGACATGCCATGAACGAGGATAACTTAACGCAGTGTTCGAGATTACGTTTTCCTGAATTCCCAGTACGGTTTCATTGAAGCCATCGATGTTGATGATCAAGTCAAACTCGGCTCCCAACGCAGTCAGGTAGGAGTACGCGATCAGTTGCTGAGGCTGTTTATATCCCGACAACGCCAAACGCACAAATTGAATTCGTCGACCGCGAACACGAGGATGATCGGCAAGCTTCTGCTTCAGAAGTTCTTCTGCCGCCCACGAAAACTGAAATGCGACGGAGCCACCGGCAATCCCAACGATAAACACGTCGTCCGCTCGATGATAAACGCTCTCACCATCGTCGCGAAATCCAAGATGGTTGACGGGCGTTTTGCGACTCCCAACATTCTCCGCACCGGGATTTTGAGGATTGTGAACCCATCCAAGATACGGATGAATCGTCTCAAAAGCACCATCGGAAACATTCTCGCCCGAGGCCACGTCCTTCTGCCACAAATGCAACATCGCCACCGAGCCACTCGCATGAATTATTTTCATGGCGCCTTCGGCGATCAGCTCAATGACGCCGTAGACGACCAGCAAAATAATGAGACGAAACAGCCACACTCGGCCGCGAGAGCGTCTCTGGCGTTGAACAACTTCGTTACTCATTTTGAAATCGCTGGCTCGGGGGCAGGAAACGTCTCACGAAGGCGACGATCACGTGTCAATCACCGTTCAGTCACAATACCTCAACAGCCCCAAACGCCCGTAAATAAAAAACGATCGTTGCGCTGGCGCCCCCAATCAGTAAATACGGAGTAACACTGTGATACCCGCCGGGAATCAGTGAGACCTTCGATGACATCAGAAACTTTCCTGCTTTGGCTGAGGATTCAAGGTGACTGCTCTACAATCTGCTGGATCCAAAGTTTTTTCGTTTTGTCCGCCGCACCCATGAACCGATTTTTTGCTTCGGACCCGTCACGATTGCCGTCAGCATATGATCTCAATTCACGATCTTCAATTCGCTTACGCCGACGGACAGTTTTCCCTGAAGATACCGGAACTGCAGTTCACTTCCGAAAAGTCGGTGGTCATCATCGGCCCCAGTGGTTCCGGCAAGACAACTCTGCTGAATCTCATGGCCGGCATCCTGCCTGTTCCCTCAGGCCGCATCACGATCGCAGACACTGCGGTTCATACGCTCAATGATTCCGAACGACGCCTTTTTCGACTGCGAAACATTGGCATGGTGTTTCAGGATTTCCAGCTCATCGAGTATCTGAATGTGGTGGAGAATGTCCTGCTTCCGTGCCGTATTCATCCCTCAATCTCATTAACTGCGGATCTGCGACGTCGCGCAGAAGAGTTACTGAACTCCTGCGGACTGAAGCCGCTGCTGCAGCGCTCGATCACGCTGTTGTCTCAGGGAGAACGTCAGCGAGTTGCGATCTGTCGAGCACTGTTGTTGTCGCCAGGTATTATCCTGGCTGATGAGCCGACCGGGAACCTCGACCCTGTGAACTCCGAACGTATCGTGCGACTGCTGCTGGAGGAATCTTCCCGGGCCAATGCAACCCTGATCATGGTGACTCACGATCATTCTCTGTTGCCGCTTTTCGAACGAATCGTCCCGTTTACGCAGTTCCTTGAGGCCGTCCATCCCGAAACATCTCGCCCCTGAACTGGCTCGAGAATCAGGGGATCTCCGACGTGTTCGTGGCCCATGCAGAACTGTTCTTCGGGAAGCAGAAATCAGGGCCGCGCGTTCGTGGGATAGATCATTCAGATCATGACCTCAATCATGACTGCGCACAGAACGTAGTCAGCATCTTTAATCGACCGGCGTAATTCGCCAACCGCCGACCCCATTTTCAGCAGTGGCGATTTCCGGCAGCATGGGCTGTCCCAGCAGCGGAAAAACCCAGCGAACCGTGTCGGGGATTCGAGTATCCTGTGGATCAATTGTGTAGGCTTCCATCAGCACTGGCACCGAATTCCGGCAACGAAGCAACCCCAGCGCCATCACCGAACTGCGCCGCACAGGCATCGCTTCGGGCGGCATTGAGTTACGATCCTGAATTCGCTCTTCGTACTTCTTCGCGAGTTCCTCGTTGACGGTCTTTTCATGGATGACTGCCAGCGCCCACAAGGCGGACGCACGTTTCTCAGGGGATCCCGGAGCTGACTTGGAGAACTGTTGTTCCATGATCGGTTGCAGCTCCTTCAATCGAACCAGCCCGGCGTATTGCAGAAGCATCATTTCTCGCAATGAGATATCATTCGTTGAAGCTTCCCGGCGACTTAATTTCGCCTCGCACTGTTCGATCTCAGTTTGCACCTGACTACGAATGGCGTCATCAGGAAACAACTGAATCAACCACGCTGCCGTGACGACAACTTCATCTCTGGCGTGACCCAGCAGCGCAAAAGCTGTCGCTGAAAATTGCGTCGCCTGAAGCTGTGCCAACACGAGCAGACTCTGCTCCACCCCCTGCCAATCTGCTGATTCAGGTTTCAGCAGCGCGGCCGCCTGAGCAACAATCTGCTCTTTCAGTTCAGGATGCTCGGCAGAAACAAGAACCAGCATCGTTCGCGCAACATTTCGCACCTCAATGTGAATATCACTGAGCAATTCCTGCAACCACTTTGCGCGATCGGAATTCGGCCACAGCCTCATGGTTTTTGCAGCCGTCATTCGCACCTGAGCATCACGATGTTTGCGGCCGATCTCCAGATGATTATGTAACAACTCTGAATTACCAACGAAGACCTGCTGCCACGCGACCGAAGCAACGCCGTCGGAACTATCAGCACACAAAGTTGCCGCTTTCACGAGGGCCTCGGGCTTCTCCGTGTTCAGCAACGCCAGCGCCAGCATTCGATCCTGAACATTGCTACGACTCAAGGGTTCAGCCGCTGAAAATGCCCGATCAGATGACAGAATCGCCGCAGCCCTCGCGGCGGCCATACGCTTCGGATACGTCCCGCCGGAATCTGCCGTGATGCTCAGCAGCACTTCAACAGACTCCCCATGATTAACGGACGCCAGACCTTCTGTCGCAAGTTGAAACGAGATAATCGTGGTCGATGCATCGAGAAGTCGAGCTTTCCATAACTCCTGAGCTGCCGCAGTTTTCCATCGAATCAGCGAGGGTTCAATTCGAAGCCGCTGAGCATCGTTGCCGGTCTCGGCCAGCTTGATCAACAGCGGGGCGGATGACTGCAAATCGCCAATCGCCAAAGCAGCGCCAGCGGCATACCGGAGACGCTGATTCTCAGAATTCTGCGCCAGTGCCTGCAGAGACTTCTCGGCCGGCTGGATATCAGCCAGCTTCATCTCGGCGACACGCGCCAACGACTGCACTGCAACCTCGACCAACTCCGCATCAGTCCCTTCTCGCAACATTCGTTCCCAAAGAGGAACCAGTCGACTGTCCAGCACCTGCAATGCTACGGGCTCAGGAATCAATGGATCGAGATGCATCCGCATGGGAAGATCCTGATACCTGACAATGGGGGACAGCGAAATCGTACCGAAGAATCCTCCTTGAGGAGAATAGTCTGGATCCGGTGCCACCACCACATTGCGCTCCGGCGCTTGAACGGGCGGCTGAAAGGCCGATGCATACGGCGTCAGAAGAACACTATAGCCTGCCAGAAACAGGATGATATTTCGTGGTTTCATAGATCAATGGTGCTCTGTCAATCATGAATTGAGATGCGAGTCTGGCTGACAACGCACTAGTCCGGTCGCGTGAGTCGCAGCGTTCGGAAATACAGAATCACCAACAGCACGATGCTGGTCATCCCCGTGATCCACCAACTGGAAGGAATCAGGTCATAGGACTCAAATCCAGTGACCTGCATCGCATTCAAGGCTGCCGCCATAGGATTCAGCCGCAGCGCCTGCTGCACGAAACCAAAGCCAAACGGTGCCTCACGATTCATCCAGATCAGCATCGTGCCGCCGAAGATCGCGACCAGACATCCATAGGAGACTGTTGTCGCAACCGCCGTCTTTCGAAAAAAACTACTGACCGTCGCGCTGACCAACATCGACAGAACCGCAGCCAGGATCAGGCAAATCAAAACCTGCACCACCTGTTGCTGCAGCGTCGGTTTGATCAACATAATGACCGCATAGCCAGGCAGCGTGGCACATAACAAGAGCGCAAGTGTCAGAACGACACTGATCAGCTTACCTCGCAATATTTGGCCCGGTGTCAACGGGGTCACTCGCAACAGATTCCAACTGCCGCCTTCCATTTCCCCGGCAATCATCCCGGAGGCCAGGCCCGGAGTCAGCAGGACAATCAACGCCACCTGCAGCACGATGATGAGGGCTCCGGTATATTCTACGCCTCGCGATTCTGTTCCCTGAGCCGACGCCAGCGTCAATAACAATGACAGAACAGCACAGCCGGCGACCAATCTCAGCAGCCAGTGCATACGGCCAAACTGTCGACACTGGAATTCTTTCACCATGACCGGATTAACAAACGGCGGAATGCCAGCCGAGCGTCGCTGAGGATCAATCAAAAACAAAACTCGACGACTGGCACGAACCCACTGGTCCTGATCGTCAGTGATGAATCCCTGAGATCGCGAACGATCCAGCAGGGAATGACTGAGTCGCAGAATACAGACGACACTTCCCACAACGATAAACAGTGTGGCAAAACCGACATACCACAGCACCGGATCCCGTGATTCCATCAGACCGGAACCACCGACGGAGCCTTGATTCAGCATTTTCATCAGGGCCGGGATCGGCGAAATGAGCTTAAGCAGCTGGCAGCCTTTGGCGATCGGACTTGTTCCACCCGGAAACAAGGCATCCGGAAACCAGGGAACGATGGTCATCGCAAACGTGACACCATAACTCCACCGCAACGCAGATTCGGTGCTGCGGCAATAAGTTCCAACCAGAAGTCCAATCACAATCAACTGCAGGGATACCAACGTCAGAAACGAGTAGAGCTTCAGAACATCCTCCGTAAATGAGAGCCCTCCCATCAGATAACAGCATGTCAAAGCGGGAAGCGTCGCAAACAGCAGCAGCATGACAAATCCCAGCATCGCCAGCGCTTTGCCAAGGTAGATCGACGTTCGCGAAAGGGGAGAATTCAGAAGCAACTCCAAAGTGCGCCGACGTACTTCGGTGACCAAAGATGTCGACGGGAAAACCGGTACGATCAGGATCGCCGCAGCCAGCATGGCATAGGTCAGCCAGGCGAAGACCTCACGGCCTTTTGCTCCATCCAGATCCACAATACCGCTCGAAGGCCATTTCAGAAACACGATGACGGAAAAGGCGATCGAAACCGCCAACAGGATTACTAAAGTTCTTCCGCTGCGAAGCAGTGCCAGAAGTTCTCGTTCAACAATAATCAGGCAACCATTCATCGAGCCACCTCAGCCGCCGGAGCTTTCGCGGCAGCCTTTTCTGTCCGCTCCGCTTCTGCTTCGCGTGCCGCCGAAACGAACGCCTCTTCCAGATCTCCGGCAACTTCGCGGAACTGTGAAACCAGGTCTCCAGAGGAGATCAGATGCCGAAGCAGTTCGGTTAATTTCTCGTCATTGGCGGCGGTCCGACAACGAATGATGGACTCAGTCTCTGAGACGGTTATCTCTGCGTCATGTTCAAGCATTGGACGAAGTCGTCCAGCCGCGGCGGCGATGGTGGCGGAATTCAGAAACTGAATCTCAATCGTCCGGCGTTGGGACAGCTCACGAGTCACTTCCTGAAGTGTCCCGACGGCTCGCAACTTTCCGCCAGCGACAATCGCAATTCGATCACAAATCCGCGCCAGCTCGGGGAGAATGTGACTGGTGACAATCAGCGTGCGTCCCTCCGCCGCCAGCCTCAGCAGAATCGTTCGCATTTCAATGCGAGCTTCCGGGTCCAACCCATTCGCGGGTTCATCCAGAATCAGCACTTCCGGATTGTGCAGCAAAGTTCTGGCGATGCCCACTCGCTGCTGCATACCGTGGCTCAGACTTTCCACATAACGGTCCTGCATCCATGT
>CAMAXD010000013.1 GCA_945861975.1 Candidatus Kuenenia stuttgartensis
AGCGGATGCCGGAGCCGTTTCAGTATATGATCGCACTGGCGGCTGCGTTTGCTGTCAGTTTTTTAGCGATTTTTGGCTCTCACCTTACGATGCGAGCGACGATTCCGTCGCTCGCTCGTTTTGTTTTTATGGTGGGCCTTGTTTTGGGCCTGTTGACAGGATACCGAATCCTTGGATTCGAATCGCGATGGCCTCCGGTGAACGCTCTTGATCGCTTGCTGATGATCGTATTGCCAGCTGCGCTGATTGTTGAATTCATTGGGGTCGTGCAGGTGCCGAACGATCAGCACAATTTTCGATCCAGCCTTTCAGGCTTTTGTGCAGCCACTGTTCGATCCGCTTTAATCGTGAGTGTGGGCCGTATTCTTTGGCATGATTCTGTTTATCTCAGTTCAGTCGAGTCAAACACAAACGACTGGCCACAGCTCGTCGCCTTTGGGGTTCTGTTGTCAGGGGCTGCGTTACTTTACGTTGCATTGAGATCGTCCATGATTCTCGCATTTCGTGGGGTATCGGCTTCGCTGAAAGCTGGCCTTGTGATGTCGCTACTGGCCACGGGTATGGTTACGATGCTGGCTGGATATATCAAAGGCGGAGCCGCTGCAATACCTTTGGCCGGTGGGATCTGTGGCGCCGCGTTGGCTCTTTGGATGGCAGGGGGAAAAACAGGGCCCGCGACATCCCACGGTCAGGTTTTGATTGGAATCAGTGTTACGGCGTTGTTTAGTCTCCTGTGGATTGGTCGATTTTTTGGCCAACTCACGACGTTTGATGTGCTCATGATATTCCTCAGTCCCCATTGCTGTTGGGTGAGTGAGTTCTGGCCGTTTCGTGACTACGACAACAATTATCGTATGGCCATTCGGATGGCGGCCGTCGCATTGACTTTGCTTGTTGTTCTGTTTTTTAAGTGGCAACAGTTCTTGCAGAAGATGGTCCCACTAATTGCATTTCAGGCCGAGTAGTTTCCGATGTTGGACTAACAGCATTGGCAACTCAAGGAGTTCTCAATGGAATCAAAATTACGTTGAAGTAGATGTCTCGTTTAGGGCATAATCAGAGAATCACTTAACTGTGTGGAATAAAGGTTTCACCTTCAGGAATCAACATGACGACCTCGGAGAATCCGTTCGCTCACGAAGCACCCGCTGCGGAAAAGAGATCTGACGCAAACCCTACGGAGGCACAGGCTGCAATAACAACTCTGCGATGGTGGCCCGCTGCAGTGTGCCTAATCCTGATTGGGGCGCTGAAGCTCAGTATGGTTGTTGTGGAAGCTCCTCCCATGGCCTTGTTGATGGCAGCCTTCATGGGACCGGCTGGGTTGTGCGGCATGATCCTGTTGTGGTGGACCTTCGCGAGTCGGGCGGGCACGAGAGAGAAAGTGATGGGCCTGACAGGTGTTATCGCGATCGGCGTCTTGACCACGTTGCTGCTTCATTTTTCCATGAAGGGAATGAGCACGATTCTTTACCAGATTCCCTGTGGAGTCAGCGCCTTTGCACTGGTATTAATTCTTATGGCAAATCGTCCGGCATCGCGATTGCGTGCAGCGCTGTTCCTGTCGGCGGTTGGATTTGGTCTGTGGGATCTGGTTCAGTTGCATGGAGTCACTGGAAAGTTCGATGCAGAGTTTTCGTGGCGTTGGGCACCGACACCTGAGGAAGAATATCTGAGGGGGCTCGCCAAACGCTCTGAGTCTGCCGCCGGAAGTTCACAATCGTCGGCTACCGGCGATATCAATGAGCAGATTTCTCGAGCAACCTCTGAGTGGTCTGACTTTCGCGGACCAATGCGTGATGGAAAACGGCCGGGGGTAAGACTTAAGGACGATTGGGCGACGTCGCCACCAAAAGAAATCTGGAAGACTCCGATCGGGCCTGGCTGGTCCTCATTTACCGTTGCGGGCCAGAGGTTGTTTACTCAGGAACAAAGAGGCGACAAAGAGGCAGTCGTTTGTCTGAATGCGGAGACGGGCAAGGTCCTGTGGGCACATGAATACGCCAGTCGCTTTTGGGAAGCGATTGCCGGAGCTGGCCCGCGTGCGACTCCGACGATCGGTGACGAGGGGCTCTTCACGCTGGGGGCGAATGGGGATGTTCTGTGCCTGGATCCACTTACGGGCGAAGTTCGCTGGGCGAAAGATCTTCAGATCGATGCAGGTTGCAAGCCGCCTCAGTGGGGGTTTTCTGCTTCGCCGCTCGTGCAGGACGGTCTGGTCATCGTTCATGCCGGGGCTGCCACTGGTGACGGCGCTGTGGTGGCCTACGATGCAAAATCGGGAGAAGTTCGCTGGAAGGTTTCATCGGGCAATCACAGCTATTGTTCCGCGCATCCGGCCGTCTTTGATCATGTGTCGGGAATATTGATGCCGACCAATCTGGGCCTGCAGTTCTTGTCTGTCGCGGATGGCAGCACGATCTGGAATCATGAATGGACCGTTGAGAACTATCGAGCCATTCAGCCTTTGGTAATTGGCGATTCTGTTCTGATTGGGACCAGCCTTGGCGTTGGAACTCGACGGATCAATGTGGCGCACCGGGGAGACTTGTGGGAAATCAGTGAGGTCTGGACTGCAAAGGACATGAAGCCTGATTTTAATGACTTCGTTGAGTATCAAGGTTTTGTCTACGGCTTTGACGGCAATATTTTTAGTTGCGTTGATGCCGCGACGGGGAAGCGAGCCTGGAAGAAAGGCCGCTATGGAAACGGTCAGGTGCTGTTGCTTCCGGATGCCGGGCAGTTGCTGGTTATTTCAGAGGCCGGTGAACTCGTGCTGGTGAAGGCTGATCCAGACAAGCACCTTGAGTTGGGAAAGATTCAGGCCCTTGCAGGAAAGACATGGAATCATCCCGTGTTGATCGGCAATCGTCTTTATCTGCGTAACGCCGAAGAGTCAGCTTGTTATGAGTTGGCTTTCGATTCAAACGTGGAACAGGCCGCGTCTGCAGTTGTCGGTCAGGATGCTCAAGCTCCGTCGCAAGCCACGCCAGCCAGACAAGAATAATGTGTGCCCTCTTGGACTGCGGCAGCCTGCTACCGAGCATCTGTTTGAAAGTTGGTTGAGTTCAAAACGGTTGTCCACAGCAGGCTGTGGAGCCGAAAGCGGCAGCAGGCTGCAGCAGTCCCAAAAATCGCGACGGCATTCACTGGTTTTCAAAAAGTCAGCACCTGCCACAATCCGGAATAGTCATCGGTCCAGTGAAGGATGCGTTCCTCTTCGCCCCAGGGATCTGTGGCTTCTGTGATTTCGGAGTCATTCACGAACTCCGGGTTTTCTGTCAGCAAAATCCAGGTAGAACTAAAGACTCCGCTCAGGTATTCATCGCTGTTGTCTATTCGAATCGCCTGCCATCTAAGTTTTTCTGCCATCCCACGTGATACGGGATTCAGATTCAGAAATCGATTCGAGATATGAATTGCCAGTACGCCACCTTTGCGAAGATGTTGACGATAAATTTCACCGCATTCACTGGTCAGCAAATGGACAGGAATCGCATCGCTACTGAACGCATCAATCGCCAGTACATCGAATTGCTGGCTTTGTTTGTTAGCAAGTTCTCGTTCCATGACGATCCTCGCATCGCCAATGACGACCTCTGTTTTGGCCTTTGAATCGTTAAGATAGGTGAAGATCGTGTCTGAGAGCTTAAAGACATCCGGATTGATATCATAAAATCGGAAGTAATCGCCTTGCTCTCCATACGCGGCCATGGTTCCCGTACCCAATCCCACGACCCCAACGCGAAGAGTGTGTTGATCGGATTCCGCTGCCATCCTGCGAGACACCTTGACTGCCAGGCCAACTCCACTTTCGCGACCGTAATACGTTGTTGGCTGAAGTTTCCAGTAGTCATCAACGAACTGGAATCCATGTCGAATCTGGCCGTGGGTTAGCGCATGCTTGGGAGGGATGAAGTCTTCATCGTCTGGATCTGAACCTTCATACTTGACCCTGAGCACTCCATAGAAATTGCGAGAGACATGCACGATTCGGGAGTCATCGGTAGTCTTGTTATCTGATTCAACAATCTCGGCCAGATAGTTCGAAAGGAGCAGTAGCAAAGTGATCGCAGGAATCCAGAACCAGAATCCGACCGAGGCTTTATCGGGGCCTCGAAGACCAATCGAAGACCATTCCATCAGCACTGCTGCTGCAGCGGTATAGGCCAGTGAATAGATTTGCCAGTTTTCCATCCATTCAAATTCAAGAACTGTCCACGCGATTCCGGCGATCGCGATATAGAGCGTCCCAAGGACCCAGAATCGGCGCGCTCTTTCACTGGGAATGCGAGTCAGGCCGTAAAGAGCCAACGCTACGATGATCGAGGTGATTGGGATCAGGACCAGAGCCGTCTTCATTTCCGTTCCGACAAGTCCCGGAAATCTCCAGCTGCCAAACCAGAATATCCACGCAGACTGAAGCGCCGAGAATGCGGTCACAGCAGTCAGAAATCCCGGCAGTGTTCGTTCGCGGCTGCCGACTGCAATTAAGCCGATCAGTTGGATGAGTGTGAATACTCCCACAAGAATCACTTCGTTCTTGTCGCTGATGGATGCTGAAGTCGGTGAGTAAAGGTATTGGACGCTCGCTGCAACCTGGCCAGTCACGATAAGAGTCCAGATCCAGAACTGTGGCGACGGGCCTCGCAGCCAGACGCGTTGACCGCACCATGCCAGCAAAGTCATTAATACGCAGGCTACGAGCCCGATATGATATTCCCAATACCCATGAAAGAGGTACGGAGCCACAATCGCGACGAAGGCACCTCCGAGCGCTCCACCTGCTGAAGTCAGAACATAGAAGAGTGTGAGATGTCGTGGATGTGGTTTGCTGCTGACCAGTTCACCATGGCATGTCATGCAGCAGGCAAATAATATCGTCGAGTAAATCACGATCTGTTTGGTGATGTTGACGTCCGCACCTTCCTCGATCACCCAGCAGGCTACCGGGCAGCAGACGATCATCAACAGTCCCCAGGCTCGGCGGTCATACCATTGCGGGCTGTCGAAGCAGATGATGAAGGAGATGAGATAAAGGCTAAGAGGCAGCACCCAAAGAAACGGAACCGTTGCGACATCGATACAAAGTTGGTTTGTTGTCGCCAGCAACATCGCTGAGCTGCATGCTGCAAGCCCAAGCCACAAGAGCATTGATGCAATGCTTGGACGAGGCACACGATGATTGACTGTTGCTGTCAGTTCTGTGGGGGTGTCTTCCGTGGAAGTTACTGACGTCTCTTCTGTGTTCGACACTCTCCACAGGCCTGCCGCGGACCACCCGGCAAGAAGAACATAACCGCTATAGACGGTGGACCAGGAAAGGA
The DNA here is from genome assembly GCA_945861975.1 of Candidatus Kuenenia stuttgartensis. Lineage (GTDB taxonomy): Bacteria > Planctomycetota > Planctomycetia > Planctomycetales > Planctomycetaceae > SXXK01. Next base: position 5,328 of record CAMAXD010000013.1, read on the forward strand.
CCTGTTGTCGTAATGTCAGCCACGGTTCAAAGACAAATGGATAACTCAACAATGCCAGAAGAGATCCGATGTTTGATAAAGCGTATAGCCTGTAAGGGGAACGGCCGGGCGAAGTCTGACTGAACCATTTCTGCATCAGGGGGCCTGTGGACGACAGCATGAAGTACGGCCCGCCAACCGTTGCCAGTAACAGCAGGAGAATTTGCAGGAGCGGAGACTGATCGGACGTGGGCTTCCAGCTGTCACTTGGCGAGATTGGCAGAAACAGCAAGGAGGCTGCCAAAAGTATAGTATGTGTCATGATCTGAGCACGAGTCTTCAGATACACGCTGAGCAGGTGAGCATAGAGATAACCTCCCAACAGAATAATCTGGAAGAACAGCATGCAACTGGTCCAGATGGATGGGCCTCCTCCGAACCATGGCAAAATAAATCGACCGATCAGGGGTTGTACCTGAAAGAGCAGAAAAGCGCTTACAAAGATGGTCAGGGCGAAGCGGAACATGGCAGTCCTTCAATGGGAGAAGGCCGCACTTTACAGAGCCCTGCGATGAAGAGAAGTGATTAGTTGCCCTGCTCTGTTCTAAGCCTGTAAACTCGGCCAGACAATCCTTGCGGGGTTGACAGGGGCAAGAACCACCTACCGCAGTCTTAACAAACTGCGGCAGTGCGTTGCACTGCACTGCACAGAGCACCTGCGAGCCCTGCAATTTGGGCAGCTTTCGCCTTGTCACGACAGACCCATGATCCTGCTTTCAACAGCCAGACGGAGTTCTGGAAGTGTGTCACAATCACGGGGAGCCGAGAGGTCGAGAAGCCTGTGCTCTAAACCAGAGCTGGTTCTTCAGATTCACAGCCTGAAAAGACAATCGGATCAATCCACGAATTGCCGTTGTCCGGGTCTTCCACATGCAACTCTGCTACGTTTCCGTTAACCGCGATCAGCGTCACGATCAATTGTCCAACTCGAATCGACTCGCCCGGGACAAGTTCAATCTGGTGGAGCAGCATGATGGGAGTGTACCTCTAAAAAAGACAACACTTACACTTCGATGGTTGTGAATACAACAGTGAGAGAAGTGCCGTGCAAAAGACTTTCGGATGTCGCAATGAAGAACCAGACAGAACGCCCGATATGAACCTTCAATAACCAGAATCCTACGACGATCCCTGAAAAGGTGTGGGCGTTATACCGACGTCATCTCATTCCATCAATCGCGATTTGGAAATCTGTTTCAGGTTCATGGCAGCTTTTTTTTGCTGGCCAATTTTTTCGCGAGATCGCTTCAATTCTGGAAGAAAGTTATTCCGCGCGAAATGTCTGTTGCTTTGCTGATTAACTAAGCAGTCTCGCGTGTGAAACTTGCGGAATTCTTCGAGACCCGATCTTCAATGCAACAAATGCAGGGTTCGCACTTCGCGACAGATCGTGGACCGCATACAACTCCTTTATTCCTTGCGAGATTTTGAAACTTGACTTTGCTGTTTGCCAGTTTTCTGCGATTAGCACGAGTCTATTGGCCCGTTGTTTGCGAGACGCTTGCTCCATGAATGCTGATTTGAATCCGCTCCTTATCAAAGAGGGGTTTCCTGCGTACGACCGAGTTTTGCCGGAGCACATTGCCTCTGCTGTAGAGGAGTTTCTGGTCCATTGTCGAGAAATTCTCTGCAAGGTTGAATCTTCCGACGAAACATCCTGGGCTGCGTTGCTGGATCCACTTGAAGAAATCGATCTGTTGTTTGAGTACGGCTGGTCTCCAGTCGGGCATTTGTTGAGCGTCGCTAATTCTGACGAGCTTCGCGCGGCACATGATGAATCGATGCCGAAGGTCATCGAATTCGGTTTGCAGATTCGGCAGAGTGAATCAATCTATCAGAAGCTGCTGGGTCTGCGCAACTCGGCAGACTGGAGCGACTTCAGTAGTGCTCAGCAGCGAATTGTGGCCCGCATGATTCAAAGTGCAGAGCAGTCCGGGATCAGTTTAGTCGGCAAAGATCGTGAACGATTCAACGAGATTGAGCAGGAACTTTCTCAGCTTGGAACGGACTATTCCAACAATCTGCTGGATGCCACCAAAGCCTTTTCGCTGGACATCACGGACGCAGGCAATGCTGACGGTTTTCCCTCCAGTCTGCGGAGAATTGCGGCCGCCTCATGGACTCGAGCCGATGAGAATTCCGACAAGACGCCAGCCACTCCTGAGGCCGGGCCGTGGCGGATTACTCTGGATCATCCGTGCTTCGGACCGTTCATGGAGCACTGTCGCAATCGAGAGCTGCGCGAAACTTTGTATCGTGCTTATGTGATGCGAGCCGGTTTCGGTCAGACAGATAATTCGCCATTGATCTCTCAAATTCTGAAGTTAAAGAAGGAACAGGCAAAGCTGCTGGGGTTTGAGTGTTATGCGGATCTGAGCCTGTCTCGCAAGATGGCCGGGGATGTGGCTGCTGTTCAGCAGATGTTCGACCGACTGCTGGCGTCCTCGCATCATATTGCAAAAAAAGAGCTGGAAGAGCTGCAGGAGTTTGCGCAGAGCAATGGTCATGCAGGCTTGCTGGCTCACTGGGATATTCCGTTCTGGGCGGAACGACTACGTGAGCAACGTTATTCGTTTACCGACGAACAACTGAGGCCGTACTTTTCGCTCGACCGAGTCCTGGCTGGTTTGTTTGAGCTTTGCCAGTCACTGTTCGGGATCACAGTCCGTGCTGCGGATGGGACGGCACCGATCTGGCATTCGGATGTTCATTTCTACCAGATCTTCAATGATGCCGGGACGCAGATTGCGTCGTTCTATCTGGATCCCTACTCGCGACCAAAGGACAAACGCGGTGGCGCGTGGATGAATGACTGTATTACTCGGTCATGTGGCAAGCATGGTCTTCGATTACCCGTTGCGCATCTGGTTTGCAATAGTACTCCGCCCGCAGATGGTGTTCCTTCGCTGATGACGTTTCGAGAAGTAGAAACGCTGTTTCACGAGTTTGGTCATGGTCTGCAGCATATGCTGACTACGGTTGACTACCGTGACGCCGCTGGTATCAATGGTGTGGAATGGGATGCCGTTGAGTTACCAAGTCAATTTATGGAGAACTGGTGTCTTCATCGTCCAACGCTGATGAAAATGGCCATTCATTATCAGACCGGTGAAGTATTGCCTGATGAGCTGTACCAGAAACTACGTGATGCAAAAACGTATCGAGCCGCCAGCGTGATGTTGCGACAACTGCAGTTGGGAATGACGGACATGGCTCTGCATCACGGGTATGATCCTGAAAGTGGTGATACGCCGTTTGATGTCGAGCGACGAATTCTGTCGATCACCAGCATCCTGCCGCCGCTTCCGGAGAATCGCTTTCTTTGTTCATTCCAGCACATTTTTGCGGGCGGCTATTCGGCTGGCTACTACAGTTACAAGTGGGCTGAAGTTCTGAGTGCTGATGCGTTTGGAGCCTTCGAGGATGTGGGACTTGATGAGGAGAAATTCGTCATGGAAACGGGGCGGCGTTTTCGAGACACAATTCTGGCGCAGGGTGGTAGTCGACATCCAATGGATATTTTCCGTGATTTCCGAGGTCGTGATCCGGATCCCAATGCCCTGCTTCGGCACAGTGGGCTTCAGTAAGTTTGTTGCGGTTTAAAAGAAGAACGGTGACCACATGCTGATTCCTTGTGTCACCCGGAGCCTGCCCTCAAAGTTCTGTGTGTTGACTGTTGGCTTTGATTTGAGACTACTCCTGGACTGTTTTTGAATGTGATCTCCTATGCAAGCTCCTCCAGAAAAACATTTTGATGTGCTCGTGATTGGTACCGGTCCCGGCGGTGAAGGGGCTGCTATGGAGGCGACCAAGCAGGGCAAGCGTGTCGGCGCCGTGGAGCGAATGACACAGATTGGTGGCGCGTGTACTCATCTGGGCACAATTCCCAGTAAGTCACTTCGAGCTGCCATCTATCGCCTCATGGATGTCAATTCGGCTCCGGTGTTTAAGCAACTGGGGATTAATCTGGAGGTCAGTTTTCGTGATCTACGCCGCAGTGCTCAGTCGGTGATTGATCAGCAGGTCGCAATGCGTCGCAGCTTCTACGATCGAAATGATGTCGAAGTGCTTTCAGGGCAGGCGCGGTTTCTGGATCCACATCGAATTCAGGTTGAGCATCCCGATGGTAGTGTCACAATTGCTCACGCAAAGAACTTTGTGATTGCGACGGGATCGCGTCCTTATCGTCCTCCGGAAATCGATTTTAGTCATCCGCGTGTTTTCGACAGTGACACGATTCTAAATCTGCCCGAGACTCCTCGGTCGATGACCATCTATGGTGCGGGCGTGATTGGATGCGAATACGCATCAATGTTTCGCAACCTGCAGGTGAAGCTGAATCTCGTCAACACCAGAGCTCGCATGCTGGAGTTTCTGGACGACGAAATCTGCGACGCGCTGGCCTATCACATGCGAGATACGGGGGTGCGAATTCGTCACAACGAGACATTTGATAAGCTGGAAGCTTTCGATGATCACGTCGTCCTTCATTTAAAATCAGGCAAGCAACTCAAGAGCGATGTTCTGTTGTGGGCGAATGGACGTACAGGGAATACTGATAGTCTGGGACTGGAGCAGGTTGGGATTAAGCCTAATCATCGAGGTCAATTGGAAGTCAACACACACTTCCAGACGTCACAGCCACATATCTATGCTGTGGGAGATGTGATCGGGGTGCCAGCTCTGGCCAGTGCGGCCTATATTCAGGGACGCTTTGCGGCTCGTCACCTTGGCAACAGCGATGCGGATCAGTTCAGGATCCAGGATATTCCCACCGGAATTTACACCAGCCCTGAAATCAGCAGTGTTGGTAAAACTGAACGAGAGTTGACCGACGAATGTGTGCCCTATGAAGTCGGACATTCGATGTTCAAGAATCTCGCTCGTGCTCAGATCATGGGGCGTCCGTTTGGCATGTTGAAGATTCTGTTTCACCGCGATACTCTTGAGATTCTTGGAGTCCATTGTTTCGGCGTCAATGCGACAGAGATTATCCACATCGGTCAGGCTATTATGGCGCAGCCCGGAGGTGCGAATACTCTGCTGTACTTCATCAACACGACGTTCAATTACCCTACGATGGCAGAGGCCTATCGCGTTGCCGCGCTGAATGGATACAACCGTGTTAATTAGAGTTTTGTGAGGGTCATCGAGGCCAGTTCATCAGTTATGCGCCTGCATTCCCGCCGAGATCCTTTCGCCTTCAACGGAAAGCAAAGATCGAACGGCGAAGAGAGATCTTTGCGAGCAGCAGGGATTGCGGTTCTCTCTGCTGATTGAGCCGCAAAAAATCTGCGTACTTGCTCTTGTTGAATGAACGCGGCCGTTATGAAACTCTGGCGATTGTCGACTGGACAATTTCGTTGAAATAGGGGCAGCGACTGCTGCGTCAATATCCCGTTGAGTGCAGCCTTTGCCGATTGAGGCTGAGTGACGCATGGGATAGTCAAACTCGCCACGGAGCAGCGTAAGTACTGTGTGAGGGAAGGACAGACAAGCGTCGCTGGGGCAACAGCATCACTTAAGGGGTTTATGCCGCCAACGTGCCACCCTGGTCGTAGTGGATGGCCTTGTCAGGCTGCGTCGGCGATCGCCTTGACTGGTTTTGGCCCAATCGATTTGGAACCATCTTTGTGACGCGCTCTCAGATCGAACAGGCCAAAGATTTCTGAGGCGTTCATACTGAGTGTTACGTTTTCGGTGTCACCATCGCCCAGGATCGCCTGAAACAATTCGCGTTTTTCCCGAAGCACACGGTCGATACGTTCCTCGATCGTGTTCTTGCAGATGAACCGCGTCACAATGACGGGGTTCTTCACGCCAATTCTATGGGCACGATTGATGGCCTGATCTTCAATTGCAGGATTCCACCAGCGGTCGTACAGAAATACATAGCCTGCAAACTGCAGGTTCAAACCCACAGCACCGGTGCCATAACTCATAAGCAGGATGTGCTTGTCAGGCTCGGCCTTGAACCTGGCTAGAATGGGTTCACGTTGTTTTGTCGGCACGCCACCGTGATAAATCAGCGGATTGAATTCTTTGAGATGTGGCTGAAGCCAGTCAATGGTTTTCGTCCACTGACTGAACAGGATGGCTTTTCCACCGCTGGCTGCGATTTCTTCCATGTCAGCCATCAGCCGTTCCAGCTTCGCACTTTCGCCTGTCAGTGGATCGAAGTTTGTGATCTGCTTGAGTCGTAATACGAGCTCGAAGACGTGCTGAACGGTGATGGAATCGCCCAGGTCATTCAGCTGCACGACGCCTTCTTTTTCTGCTGTGCGATAGGCCAGTTCCTGAGCGTCCGTGAGTTCAAGTTCCGCGTCCCGGTCGATTCGAGGCGGCATGTCTTTCATCACGAGATCTTTGGTTCGCCGCAGAATGTATTTCTTGGCCAGCTTCGAGAGTTGGCGAAGGTCCGGGCTGGCCGCCTTCGGAATGACCTCCAGGAACTCAAAAAGAGCACCCAGTTCCTCGGGCCGATTTTCTATGGGTGTGCCGGTCAAAGCCCAGCTTCGCCGTCTGCGAATCGAACGAGCCACTTCAGCCGTACGAGAGTCGCGATTCTTGATGCGCTGTGCCTCGTCGAGCACCAACAGGTCAAATTTAGGTTGCTCATCATCCGGGATTTCAGCGATATCGCGAGCCATCAGTTCGTAGTTAGCCAGCAGTACCGGAATTCCGGGCATGGTCCACAACATGCGGCGCCTTGGTCCGTTGCCCTCGACTGTAACCACGGGCAATTCTTCAGCCCATGTCTTGAATTCTCGCTGCCAATTTGGAATCAGTGGTTTCGGGCAGATGAGTACAATTCGTTTTGCCTGCCCACTGCGGAGCAGAAGTCGGATGGCAGTGATCGTCTGCATAGTTTTGCCAAGCCCCATTTCGTCGGCCAGCAATGCCGCCTGGCTGGCAAAGAGCCATGCAATCCCTTCATATTGATAGGCGAATGGCTCGAAAGGCATAATGAGTTCCTGGCCAGCCAGCCAGGACTCGAGGGGCGGCTGAAGCAGATAGAACAGGCGATCCTGCAGCGACAACGCGTCGGCTGGCGGCTTGATTCGCGTGGCTTTGCGAGGCTTATCGGGATCAACAGGTTCTGAAGTCTCCGGTTTTGGCGGGGCAATTTTTCGCAATTGCGTGCCGTCGGAGGTCATTGTCGTATCCAGCTTCGGCGGCATGAATTCCATACCGTCGGGAAGTGTCAGGCCAATGCACTTCATCGGGATACGACGTGCTGTCCATGACGGTACGAAATCGAGCACTGTGTTCAGAGAGTACCCCTGTGTTTCGATTGTCGGCAGCCGTCCCAGAGCTGGATTGAATCCGGTCTGAGCAACATCAACTTTTGTTGATCTGCGCGCCTCTGCAATCAATGCCGGGTCGATGGTGAGTATTTCACTTGTTGTGGATTGTTCGGGATTCCCAGGAACATCTATTATTTCCACCGTCGCTTTATCCGGCCAACTGCTCATGACGAGTGCCTCAAATCATTGCCTGAAGAAAATGCATGCAGATCCAGTAGCTCTGCAAACATTATCTTGCGAACACCGTCTTTATTGTCTCTGCAAGTGCCTCTCGTACACGCTCCAGCGGCTCTGCCAGATCAGCACTGTCAGGCAGGAGATGTTTCTGTTTGGACAGAAGTTCTGCATCCACACCGTGTGCCTCATGGAACCTGAGAATGTTGCCACCGATGCGAAGCGTTTCCCCCTGCTCTGCAATCTTCGTGCGAGCGTCATTGGTACAGGCCACCGGGATGTGTGTGTGATTGCGAAGCTCAAGCAGATGCAGGTTACTTGTAACGATCAGGCTGGGTTTGATGGCCACACGATCCAGAAGAGTGCAGCCGATTAGTTCGCCCAGCAGCCAGGGACGCAGTGTTTCCCCGAACAGAATCTCCTGAGTGCGATTCGGCTTGACCGGAGTTGTACACTGAAACTCAAGAGGACGCCCATTCTGATTCGTAATGAGCAGTCCGCCGATATGGCCGCGTCCTTCGACTTCCATGGTTTCCATGAAGCCCAGTCGCAGTGGATCAGTTTTCGCCGCCCCTGACATTCCGTCGTCTTTCCTCGGGACTTTTGCCGATGTTCCTGTTCCGGCAATTCCTGCCGAATGCTCTCTGATCCGGTCGCTCAGAATAGAATAGCAACCGGCTTCGTTCTGTTGACTGATCGTCGATAAGTTGGGGAAAGCTTTAGTGAAGAGCCCATCAGTCGGCCATGCCAGCGAGAGAATTCGATTTGTGACGAATCAATTCAACATAAGGCGACGCAGGGAAACTCCGGCAGTATTTGCTGCTGCCACCAATGGGAGCTGTCACCGTAGACTCACTTTAGTTGAGTTTGTCGTTCGAGTCTGCTGGTGCGAGATTATTTCGCTGTGTTGGTGGGTGAGAGCTTGAGAACTCAAATCATATGGAGGCCGCTTTTTCGCTGTGCTTAGCGATACGGACACCAGATTATTGTGCGGTCATTGCGGTGCCATAGTCACGCGAAGCAAGTAGGTGCAGATCGAACTGCCGCGATCGGTCGCTTCAAGCATCACGATGCGGTAGGTGTCGTCACGAGGTAATGTCACTTTCAAAATGGCATCAGAAGTCTCCGCCGAATCATCTGCAATTTTCAGGATTTGCCCGGCCGAATCAAACAGCGTTAATTGAGAATCACATGGTGACCCAATTCGGTCAGCCGTGACTTCTGCCAGAAGTATCTGGCCCGCAGTTCCCTGGAACTCGTAGACGTCAACATCTTTCGGTTGTGAAATCAAACCCTGAATCGTTGTGCCGAGTCGGATTGGCTGAGCTTTTCGAAGACCGTCATTCGGTTCTGATTCGGCAACCAGCAGGCCTCCGGAAATTACCGGTATCGTGAAGTGTTCTGAGGTGCCATGTTCGCTGCTGACCGTGATTGTCAGTGAGTCCCCAACAAAGTCGGGAGGAATACTGAGCGAAACTTCAGCCTGAGTGTCGCCTACGTTGTTGGCCTCTACCTTATCCGGAGGAGCTGACTTCTCTTTTTTGACAATGCTGAAGGAAACGGGCAGCGCGTTTTCCACACATGTAATCGCCGTGATCTGATCCATTTGGAGTCCGCGAATGATCAAAACGTTTGTAGTTTCCATGGCGCTCGCGGATGGTGGGGCAAGGGCAATCGCGGGTGGCACCGTCATTTTGATTGCAGGAGGTGCTGCCATCGGTTTCTCGTCTGCAAGCGCAGGACTGAAGTAGCCAATGATTTGAAAACACAAAATGGCAGTCACGGAAAGTCGGATTGTGATGGTGATGGTTTTCACGAATAGAGTTCCTGAATCAACTCTCCCTGATCAAGGATTTCAACCGGACGACCATCAGGTGTATGGATTTGGCGACGCGGCGGGATACCTAACGAGGAATAGATCGTAAAGGCCACGTCGGCAGGGCGGACAGGTCTCTTGATGGCATAGCCGCCATGGTCATCGGTCGCTCCAATGACCTGACCGGGCTGAATGCCGGCTCCGGCGAACAGCATTGACGCCGCTGGTCCCCAGTGGTCGCGACCCGCGTCTTTATTCACTCCCGGACTTCGTCCAAATTCCCCGAAACAGGCCACCAGTGTGTCGTTCAGTAAACCTCGTTGGTCAAGATCACGAATGAGTGACGAAAATCCCATGTCGAATTCCGGCAGCTTCTTATCGAGGCTTTCGAATATCTTTCCATGATGATCCCAGCCTCCGTAGTTGATTGTTGTAAACGTGACACCCGACTCAACAAGTCGTCGGGCCAGTAAGCAGCTTTGACCAAACATGTTCCGACCGTAAGAGTCTCGTAGGTCTGCAGGTTCCTGCTCAATGTCGAAGGCTGTACGAGCCTGCGGTGAAAGAATCATCTCGCTGGCACGCTTCTGGAATTCGTCATAGGTGGCAATCTGATCGCTTCCTTCGACCTGTCGTGCCAGTGAGTCGACGGCCTGCAAGAGTGTTCTGCGTCGTTCGATGGATTTGTCCGTTAGAGCGGTCGTACGGACGAGATCTCGAACACGATATCCGGCCTGATTGGGATCTCCGGCCTTGAACGATTCGTAGCGTCCACCCAGAAAAGCACTCTTGCCAAGTTCCCAGGTGAAAGATGGGTTATGAGGTATCGCGACATACGGCGGAATCTGACCTGCGAAGCCCAGTTGATTTGCTACCACAGCGCCGATAGACGGGAAGTCTCCAAAGGCTGAGCCAAATCGGCCTGAAAGAGCCCAATTGGTCGCCGTTTCGTGGTGATCATTTGTGTGTGAACCCGACCGAATCAGCGCGACTCGGTCCATGATTCCAGAGATCTTCGGTAATAACTCACAGATCTGAATGCCCGGAACGCAGGTAGATACGGGCTTGTATTTGCCGCGAATCTCCGCTGGTGCCTCAGGTTTCAGATCAAAGCTGTCATGATGCGACAGGCCACCGCCAAGATAAACAAGGATGACAGATTTCGCGCGTCGCTGGGGAGCTTCTTCTGCATTTAATGACTGCTGCTGAAGTAAGTGCGCCATCGTGAGGCCAAGAGGTCCCAGAGTACCGACTCGAAGGCAATCACGTCTTGATTGGCCGTTGCAAAGTTTGCTGATCGATTGATTGAGACGGATATCTAACATGATGAATCCTCAGGCCGTAACGAAGACAGATTCTTTTTCAAGTAGCAGAAAGTTATCCGCCTGCACAGTTCCAGTTTTTCGGAGCCAGTATTCTGCCACGGAATACTGCTGTTCTGTTTTTGTCAGTGGTTGAATGCAAATTCTTTGGTATTCAAAAGAACCCAAAAGAGATCTCGGAACGCTTCTTCACGTTGTTCATTGCCTTCGAATGCTGCAGAGATGGAGGCATGCTCTTCTGTTGTTGGATAGCGACTGAGTGTTGCGAGGTAAATCTGTTCAACAGCAGATTTGTCGTCCGGGAAACTATTCATGATCAGCTTTAATCGTCCGACGGGATCGTCAAATTTCTGAGCGAGTCCGTCTCCACACTGCAGATGCAGAAGCTGCGGCAGTGTGACATCACCGGAACGTTCGCAAGCACAGGCTGTCACTCGTTCACTACGGCCAAACATCGACAGGAACGGAGAGGCAACCGTCGAATCCGGAAGCTGGATCGCGCGCATCCCGACTGGATATCCCGGGAAGGAATCCGGAATCAGTGTGCTTTGGCTGATGGCATCGAGAAAGACTTCGGCTGGCAGACGACGAACGTAGTAATGTGAATAAAATCCGCGTTCCGCAGCATTGCCCTTCAGCGTAGCCGAACTCAGTTGATAGGCGCGAGAATTCAGGATGAGCCTCATGATATGCCTGAGATCGTACTTGTGACTCACAAACTCCTGATTCAGGGCGGTCCACAATTCACGATTACTCGGCGGGTTGCTGATGCGAAGATCATCGACAGGTTCAACAAGGCCCACGGCAAAGAAATGCCGCCACAATCGATTGACCATACTTCCAGAAAAATTCTCATTGGCCGGGTTCGTCATCCATTGAGCAAGTAACTCGCGCGGATCCTGACCCGGCGTGATCGTTGTTTCCGATCGATCAAGCGGCTGAGCAGCGAGCTGCTGGTTTGTGCGAGGCTGCCTGACATGCGGGAGTCGCATCTTCAGCTCTTCGAAGTGTCGCCGTTCGTTCTCCAGTTGCAGGCTAAGTTCCGCGATCTGTTTTTGAAGAGATTCGAGTTCCGCGTCCCGCTTATTGGCTTGATCCTCTGTCATCGCTTTAAGTCGCGATTCTTTCTCGGCGATTTGCTTTTGAACGCGGGCTTCCTCTTCTGTCGCAACAATGAGGGCCGTTGCTCCTTTGTGAGATTCCTGACGCTGAAAATTCATCCGGCCGAAGTACGCTGCAAAATGGTAGTAGTCATCCTGAGTGTATCGTTCGAGCGGATGATTGTGGCACTTGGCGCAGCCGATTCGAGTCCCCAGAAAAGACTGAGCGACAGAAGCCACGACCTCAGAGTCTTCGACCTGACGATACTCACCGATCGAAACGACGTAATAGCCGATCTGAGGTTGGGAGACAGAATCTCCGGAGGCGGTTATGACATCGCGAGCGATCTCATCCCACGGGCGATTGGTCTCGACCTGCTCGCGAACCCAAGCCTGCATCGCGCGGACGCCCTTACTGCCTCTGACATCGTGATCACGTTCTTTGCGATTCTGCAGCAGGTCGCACAGGATCAAAGTCCAATAGTCCGAAAACTCAGGGCGTTCCAGCAGTTTATCGATCAGGGCTGTTCGCTTACCTGGATTTTGGTCGTTCAGAAAGGCTTGTACCTCTGCCGGTGTCGGCAGAGTACCGATCGTATCGAGGAAGACGCGGCGAAGAAACACAGCATCGTCTGCCGCGGCGGAAGGAGGTATTCGAAGAGTCGCCAGTTTGTTAAAGACGTGCTCGTCAATGAAACTACACCGTTCCGCAAACAACTGTGTGTCAACAGATTGTTCGAAGGGGCTGGTAATAGTAGTGACGGCGACCTGACCCTGAAAATGAACTCGGGCGACTGATTCCCCCGATCGCAGGCAAGTGAGCCGGCCGCTTGATGAAACCTCCAGTACGCTTGGATCGTTTGAGAAGAACTGCGAGAGCCAGGTGATGTCGCGAATTTGACCATTCGAATACTTCGCTGTGGCAGTAAGCTGCAGGGTTTCACCGGGATGCATGTTTTGCGTGCCCGGGCTGACAGTTATTGACTGAACAATTGGCTCATCAGGAATAAACCCTGGAGTCCCTGCGGCGATCCAGTCTGTGAGCACTTTACTAGCCGGACTATTTGACTCAAAAAGTTTACCACCGCCGTGCGGGCTGATGCCTGCTGGTTTCGTCACAAGCAGGCTGTTGGCAGGGGCCGCACGGTCGATTCGACGGCCAAAGAATTCGTGTGTGATGGAGTCATAATCCCAGTCGGGTGCGTAACCACGAAGTGATAGACGGAATCCATTTTGGCCTGCCAGTTTCCCATGGCAGGCACCCTGATTACATCCGAATCGAGTCAGGATCGGAAGAACGTCCTGCTGATACGACGGTGGTGACGCGAATGTTGTGCTGCTCTGCGAAACATCGTCATCAGCTTTCGCTGAAGCCATTAATGCACAGGCAAGTACGATAGGCGTCGCAACGAAACAGAGAATCGGCGACGAAGTTGATCTGTGGAGATTCATAAAGTCGTGGCTGAGAATCCGTGTGCATTGAAACGGCAGGGAAAAGACGCGGCTGGAACTCAAGTTGGCTGAACTTGGCGGTTCCAGATTCTAATCTACTGAGCGTGGACATGCACTCAGAACCTTCGTGTTTTGTCCTGTCCGATCTGATGTCAGTGGCTCAAGCTGTAGTGATCCTCGCAAAGAGATCCTCCATCAGCCCCAGAGTTTCGAAATCTTCTTGCGGATTTCCGTTGTGTCGCCCTGAATCAAGCCGCTCTGCCCTGCTCCGCCAAATCCTGAACCGTAAGTCATGCCCAGAGATTGGCAGTCGAACAATGCCTGTATCTGAGTCGGCAGAAATCGAGTGATCTTGCTGAGTGAGTGCTGGTCGCTCTTGCGGCGATTGTGGAAATAGTAACGCTCGGGCCGCACAACGCTGAGATGGTTCTTCGCGCGAGTCATCGCGACGTAAAACAAACGACGTTCCTCTTCGATCTCCTCAGGACTGCCAGTTGCCATGTCCGAAGGAATGTTTCCATCCGCTGCGTGGATCACGTACACAGAGTCCCATTCGAGCCCCTTTGCCGAATGGATTGTGCTGAGAGTCAAGTAGTCTTCATCCAAAAACGGATCGGCCGGAAGTTCCTGGGTGGAGCTTGGCGGGTCCAGTGTCATCTCAGACAGAAATTCAGTTCGGCTCTGATATCGAGCGGCGATGGCTTCCAACTGAATCAAATCATTCAGTCGAGCCTTCACATTGTCGTACTTTGTCTCCAGCAGCGGCGCGTAAAACAAGCGGGCTGCGTGAATATCAGTGGCGACTCCGGCGTCGGATTCGGCTCGCTGTTCCATTTCCTGAAGTAGTCGAATGAGCTTTGGCCAGTCGTCCTTGAGAGCCGACGGCGGGGACCAGGAAGACCATGTCTCAAAATGGCCTCCGTCTTCGCGCAGATTATCCAGCAGCGAAGCGGCTTTGACATGACCGATGCCGGGCATCAGGACGAGTACTCGAAAACCGGCAACGGAGTCCAGCGGGTTTTCCGCGAGTCGAAGGAACGACATCAGATCGCGAACATGAGCCGTCTCAAGGAACCGTAGTCCGCCGTATTTTACGAACGGCACGTTGCGACGGCCGAGCTCAGCTTCCATGCTCATGCTGTGATGCGACGCACGAAACAGCACCGCCTGCTGCTTCAGCGAGACACCCTTTTCTCGCCGATCCAGAATCTGATCGATCACATGTGTTGTCTGTACGTCTTCATCGCTGCACGTCACAAGCACCGGTAGACTGCCATCACCGCGAGACGACCACAGCTCTTTTGAATGCCGCTCTTCTGCTTCAGCGATGACACGATTTGTCGCGTCCAGAATCTTCTGAGTCGTGCGGTAGTTCTGCTCCAACGGGATCAGCACCGTCCCTGGATACTCATTCGGGAAGTCCAGAATATTCCTCACCGTTGCCGCGCGGAACGAGTAGATTGACTGCGCGTCATCGCCGACAGCAGTTAATCCTTTTCCGTCGGGACAGATGTTTTTCAGAATCTGAGCCTGCAGGATGTTTGTGTCCTGATACTCGTCGACCATGATCTTTTGAAACTGCTGCCGCAGCATCTGACCGCCATCAGGATTTTCAGCCAACGCGTTCCAGAACAGCAGCAGGTCGTCAAAATCGAGGACTCGCTGTTGTTCCTTGGTGGCCGTGTAACCGTTGAAGAGTTCACCCAGTCGTTCCTGATGTTCCAGACACCACGGGAAGTACTTCTTGAGGATGATGTCGAGCGGCTTTTGAGTGTTGACGCAGCGACTGTAGATATCGAGACACGTTCCCTTCAGAGGAAACCGTTTGTCCGACTTCGGAAGATTCAGCTTCGATCGTTCAACGTTCATCAGATCTTCGGAGTCGCTGCGATCCAGAATCGTGAAGTCCGGATACAGTCCGATCAGATTGCCATAGCGGCGAAGCACATTCGTTGCGACCGAGTGAAACGTGCCGCCCGCAATGCGTCGGATGGAAGACCTTGAACACACCGCCGGATTCTTCACCGTCGATGGATCCAGTTGGATAAGAATGTGCTCCACTCGCCGCAGCATTTCCGCAGCCGCTCGACGAGTGAACGTCAGCAGCAGCAATCGCGACGGATCCGTGCCCGAAACAATCTGCCATGCGACTCGATTTGCCAGCGTGGTCGTCTTTCCAGTGCCTGCCCCCGCGATGATCAGCAATGGCTCGTCACCATGCATCACCGCCGCGAGCTGCTGCGGATTCAGCGATTGCAGGAACTCAGGAATGTCGGAGGTTGCTGGAGCGGTCATTTGTTCACGGTCGATCGGAGCGATGGGTCAAGGCACCCCGAAGGATACGCCCGCGGAAGTCGGTCGACAATTCAACCAGGACCCAGCCGTTACCGCGTTCCGAGGCTCCGGCATAGCAGGTTGTGGAGGCAGGAGCCTCCGAGCGGTGTGTTCGAGAGCTGGAGCCCTGGAAAAAGGGGCAAAAGGTGTTGCCTCTGGAATTTCATGAGCGTTCACAGTGTAATATTGTCATTCGCACAATCCCCCCTTCCTCGAGATATCCGCCATGCCTAACTCGCTTGAACGTAAAGCCAGTGCCCTTAACGGGCTAATCGTTCTTGGCGCCTGTGCGCTGGGAGCCTTTGAGGCGACTCGTCTCCTGGGCATCAGTATCGCGATTTTCATGGGCGCCGGGCTGATTTTCTCCGGCTGGGCCAACTTTTGCGGCTGGTATCGCATCCTGTCGCCACGAGGATCGAGTCAGAGTAGCAGGACTTCGTTTTGGATCGGCGGCCGAGAGGCTCATCTCACGGGGCTGAGTGATCACTACGACACTCAGATCAGCGAGGCCACGAAGCTTGCGAATGAGAGCACCTCGGACGTCGAAAAGAACCAGCATCTCGATCAGGTTCATCGCCTTCGCACTGAGCATCAGATGAAACGTGAAGAATCGGAACACGCGGTCTACTGATTGTTCATGGTGACACGAAACAAGCCCGGGGTCTCTTATCGAAACCCCGGGCTTTTTGTTTTCGCCGGTGAAATTTCAACTCCAGCTTACGACAACTTTCGCTCGCGAATCCAGTCGGTGTGGAACTTCTCACCGCGAGGCTTGTCGGTGCGTTCGTAGGTATGAGCACCGAAGTAGTCTCGCTGAGCCTGCAACAGGTTGGCTGGCAAGCGGCCTCGGCGATAGCCGTCGTAGTAGGTCAGAGCTGAGCTGAAGCCGGGGACTGGCAAGCCGAGTTGGAATGCTGTCGCGACGACTCGGCGCCATGATGGTTGAGCCTTGTTGATAGCGGTTTTGAAGAAGTCGTCCAGCAGCAGATTTTCCAGGCTTGGATTCTTGTCGAACGCCTTCTTAATGTCTTCGAGGAAGACCGAACGAATGATGCAGCCACCGCGCCACAGATAAGCGATCGGCCCGTTCTGCAGCTTCCATCCGAACTCTTTGGCGGCCGCGTCGAGCTGCACGTAACCCTGAGCGTAACTGCACAGCTTTGAAGCGTACAACGCCCATTTTACGTCGTCGATGAACTGCTTCTTGTCTCCGGTGAACTTCGTGTCTGGGCCAGTCAGAACAGCTTCGGCTCGCACACGAGCATCCTTCTGAGCGGACAGACAGCGAGCGAACACGGCTTCCGTAATCAGGGTCGTTGGCACGCCGAGATCCAGAGCGTGCTGGCTCATCCACTTGCCGGTACCCTTCTGGCCGGCAGTGTCCAGAATCAGGTCGACCAGATCCTTGCCGGTTTCTTTGTCCTTCACGGTGAAGATGTCACGAGTGATCTCGATCAAGTAGCTTTCGAGTTCGGTTTCGTTCCATTCTTTGAAGACGTGGTACAGTTCTTCGTTTGTCAGGCCGACGCCGTACTTCAGGATGTAGTAGGCTTCGCAGATCAGCTGCATATCGCCGTATTCGATCCCGTTGTGAACCATCTTCACATAGTGCCCTGCTCCATCTTCACCGACCCAGTCGCAGCACGGGATGTCATTGTTCGGGCCCACCTTCGCGCTAATTTTCTGGAAGATGTCTTTTACAAACGGCCAGGCTTCTTTGTGGCCGCCAGGCATGATGCTTGGTCCCTTGAGCGCGCCTTCTTCGCCGCCGGAAACGCCCGTGCCAATGAATCGAAATCCTTCGGTGGCAAGTTGCTTACTGCGACGATTGGTATCGACATAGTCTGCATTGCCGCCATCGATGATGATGTCGCCCTTGGCCAGCAGCGGCTTGAGCTGATCAATGACTGCATCGACCGGAGCACCGGCCTTCACCATGATCATGACTCGGCGAGGTGACGCGAGGCTGCTGACAAAGGATTCCAGCGTGTCGTAGCCCTTGATGCGGTCCGGAGTTCCCGTTTCGACAACCCCCGGCGGACGGCTGCCGAGGCCATTGACGAATTCATGAGTTGTCTCAGTGGTTCGATTGTAAACGCCAACGGAGAACCCTTTGTTGGCCATGTTCATGACCAGGTTCTGTCCCATAACCGCCAGGCCGATCAGGCCGATATCGTGCTTTGACATTGTTTAAGTCTTTAGTTTGTGAAAGGCGAATCTGACAGTAGGTCCCTTGATTTCGAAAGGACGCTTTTCATCAGTGAGATCGTTCAATTGTGAACAAAGCTTTGCTCAGGCTGCTGGTTGAAGGTCACGTTGAAGTGATGGAACCCAATCGGCAGGCTGAACCTGAATCATTATCGCTGCACTCGTGCTGACCCACCCGACGCAACGCCTTCGACTTCCTTAATCGTCGCCATTGTCGTATCACCAGGGAATGTGGTCAGCAGTGCTCCGTGAGCCCAGCCGAGATTTAGCGAAGTTTGAGCATCTTTGCCGTTCAACAGACCGTAGAACAGACCAGACGCGAATCCATCACCGCCACCGATGCGGTCAATGACGTCCAGTTCCATGGTCTTTGCCTGATAAGTCTTGCCTTCCAGCCACAGAACCGCGCTCCATGAGTGGCGGTTGGTCGAATGGACTTCTCGCAGAGTCGTTGCAACGGCTTTCACGTTCGGCAGCTTCTTCGCGACTTCTTCCATCATGCCGAAGAATGATGCGGGGTCGAGCTTGCCGTGAGCTTCCACGTCCTGGCCCTTCAGCCCGAGGCCCTTCTGCAGGTCTTCTTCATTGCCCACAAGAACGTCGACATGTTCAACGATGCGATTCAGAGTTTCCTGAGCCTTATCCAGACCACCACTGATCTGCCACAACTTGGCTCGATAGTTCAAGTCGAAGGACGTCACCGCTCCGGCGGCCTTGGCGGCCTTCATGCCTTCGATGATGACTTCCGGTGTTGTCGGTGACAGAGCTGCAAAGATTCCACCACTGTGGAACCAACGAACTCCGCCAGCGAAGATTTCGCTCCAGTTGAAGTCGCCGGCCTTCAGCATTCCTGCGGCTTCGTTGCTGCGATTGTAAAAGACAACCGGACCACGGACACCGTGTCCCTGATCGCTGTAAACCGTTGCCATGTTTGGCCCGCGAACGCCGTCATGGGCGAACTTTTTATAGAACGGCTTCACGCCCATTGCGCGGACTCGTTCGTTGATCAGGTCGCCGATTGGGTAGTCAACCATCGCCGACGCCACGCCTGTCTTCATCTGGAAGCAGTCAGCAAGGTTTGCTGCACAGTTGAATTCTCCACCGCTCACATGAATCGCCAGCTGATTGGCTTTACGGAACGGAATAATTCCCGGATCGAGCCGATGAACGAGGGCACCCAAAGAGACGAAATCCAAGGCACCAGACTTAGGGACGTTGAGCATTGAAAAAATCCTTTGGGACCCCCGCAGCGAAGAGCCGCAGGCTTGATGAAAAGACGGGAGATTATCGGCTTTGGGCCTGTTTAACTTGAACAGGCCACTTGACAGGCGTTTTTTCGCCGGATTTTCCCCATATCGTAAGGGGTTCTGCGGCGAATTTCAAAACCAGTTCCTTTCTCGCGGTTTCATTCCCATTCGAGCCACAGTAGATCGACCTGTCCCCGGTTGGCGACAGTGCAGCGTGGCTGATGATTTCCGAGAGCCGGAACAGTTTTCTAGACTGCAGGAGTTCAATGCCCACGTTGACAAATTCGGAACGCCACGATGAAAAGAATCCTGCTGCTTCAAGCGATCCTGCTGATCACGTCCTCGACTGTGTACGCTCAATCGCTGGACGCGAAGTTGCCCCCAGCACCGGAGCCGACCGTTCATCCGCTCATCTCCCGGATTGCGTTTGGATCCTGTCAGAGTCAGGACGAGCCTATGCCGATTCTGCGGACGGTGCTTGAATGGGAACCCGAGCTGTTCATCTACCTCGGCGACAACATTTACGGCGATACCAACGACATGGCGGTGCTCGAAGCGAAGTATGCGAAGTTGGGTGCCAAGAAAGATTTCTTTGCTCTGCGAGCCAACGTCCCCACGATCGCCACATGGGATGATCACGATTACGGAGCTAATGACGCGGGGAAAGACTATCCGTTTCGAAAAGAGTCCAAAGACATCTTCCTGAAGTTCTGGAACGAACCCAACCCCAGTCCGCGTCGCGAACGAGACGGCATCTACACGAGCCACCGATTTGAAGACAAGTCCGCTGGCAAGACGCTTCAAATCATCCTGCTGGATACTCGCACGTTTCGTGACCTGCCGTTGGAGCTGCCGCTGACATCATGGAAGAACGATTATGTTCCCGATCCGGACCCCACGAAAACAATTCTTGGCGAGATCCAGTGGAAGTGGCTGGAAGAGCGATTGAAGGAACCCGCCGATCTGCGCATCATTGGCAGCAGCATTCAGTTTTCGCACGAGTACAACGGTTGGGAATCATGGACCAACTTTCCTCGCGAACTGTTGAAGATGGTCGATCTAATCAAGTCAACTAAAGCCAACGGAGTCGTCTTCATCAGCGGCGATGTGCACTGGGGCGAACTGTCTGTACTTCGTCCACGGGATTGCTATCCGCTCTATGATCTGACCGCGAGTGGACTTAATCGAGACTGGGACAACGTCGAACCCAACCGCAACCGCGTTGGTGTCGCCTGCTCGGACTTCCACTTTGGAATGCTCGATATTGATTGGTCCGGCAACGCTTCCATCACCTTCCGCATCCATGACATGACCGGCCGGGCTCGAGTGCGAAAGTCGCTCAAGCTAAATGAACTGCAGTTCAAGTAGGTCGATCTGTCCTCAGATTGACACTCAGTCAGCGTTTACTGAACTGTCAACCTTTTTGAATGGGATCCCGTCGCCTGTCATCATTTATTGGCAGATTGTGATTCCAGACATCAAACGTAGTTGCCGTGGCGATTGTGCTTCCAGGCAATTATCACGCCGCCGCATTGACTATTCGTCAATCGCACTCCACTGCTTCAGGCCAACGACAGGCAATGCAAATGCGGCAGCTTCGGGCCAGTCTGGCGTATCCGCCGTGCGGAATAGTTCGTAAAGATGTCGCGGGCGATCGGGTTCAGAAATTGTTCCAGGTTTATTCGTCCAAAGTCCCAGTCGCAGGCCCCCTTCATGAGCGTGATCAACATGCCGATGCCAGATGAGGGCGTCAATGCCAGGCTGGCGAGCAACCTTCTCCCAAACGTAAGCGAAACCCGCAGCCTGCAGAGTTTCCCCGTCTTCGGTTTGAAGGCAATGCAATCCCTGTTCGCTGAGAATGATGCGACGAGGCGTCTGCTGCCAAAGTAATTCCGGGCTTTGCAAAGATTTGCAAAGCACCTCCAGGTTCTTAAACGTGATATGCGGCGAGTCCTGGCTACGCGTTGCTTGTTTGTCGAGCCATGTGCGCGGATTGCCGAGATCATCCGGATAGGGATGATGGGCCACATGCCATTCGAAGTCGCCCCGTTCGCGGGCTACCCGAGCAAACTCATTCAGGAACTCTTGCGTAGGATACGACTCCTGTTCAGAAACGCCCGGGATTCGCGCTGTCCAGAAATGATCGAACGACAAATAGCAGCGACCATGGTCGGAATACTCGCGGACCGAATCATGAGTGGCTCGCACGGCTTTCTCATACTCCGACGCGGCATCGACCATTGGCATTTGGCCAAGGTTGTACCAGATCTTTTGAGAGTTCACTTCGTTGCCAACAATCCAGCCCCAGACTCGCCCTGATTCCGGATGATGTCCACTGTAACGCTCCGCGAGAAATGCGATGATCGCGCGATAAGCGTGAAGGCCTTCTTCGCTGGCTGTGTTGAAGCCGGCGATTGTGAACTCGCCACTGGCCTTCGGATGCAGCATGATGGCGTCGCGGACAGGGTCGCGAGAAGGATAGGCCAGCAGGATAGCGTAGACGATGATCTTTGCTTCGCTTAGCGGCTGAATTTGTCGGTCCAGACTTTTGGCATAATCACCATTGATCATCCACTCACGATCCTTATGCAGAAATCGGATCGTGTCGTCGCTGGATTGCAGTTGAAGCAACGCGGTCAAATTGATGTTAATACCAGCGTGATGGATTCCCAACGCGATTGCGTCGTCAACCATCTGCACCTGCAGGCCCTTCTTTCCGAGGGCCTGCGGAAAGGGCTGAGATTTCAATTCGTCAGCCATGACCATCGCCGATTGAAGGCTCAAGAGCATCAACGCACTGAGAATGGTTACTGGAAAGCGATCCGAAACGTGCATGAGATAAACTTCAGAGAAATGGACTGAGTCCGGTGACGTCCTATGATGTGACCTCTTCGCATCAAATCCGAAGTCGTCAATCGTGTTGATTGACTCACGCTTTCGATCCGCATCAAATGCTTTGGTGGGATTCGTGAGATGGTTACCTGTTGGACGACCGTGTATGTCTTTAGCAATTGAATGTCGGCAGCTTACGAAGACGTGGCCGGGGAATCCACCGGTAGAAGCGGTGCGGGGGGTTAATCTGCAGGTAGAGCGCGGCACCTGTTTTGGAGTTCTGGGACCGAACGGTGCCGGGAAGACGACTACGATCGAGATTTGTGAAGGGTTGGTTCAAGCGACGAGTGGCGACGCGTATGTGCTCGGAAAAAACTGGGCTACACAGGCTGATGAGATCCGACAGGAAATCGGGATTTCTCTGCAGGAAACACGACTCTCCGAAAAGCTGACAGTGCTCGAAACGCTGACATTGTTTCGCAGCTTTTATCGATCCGGAATGAATCCTGAAGACGCCATTGCCAAAGTCTCTCTGCAGGAAAAGTCGAACGCTCGCATCAAGTCACTCTCTGGTGGGCAGAGGCAGCGTGTTGCGGTAGCGACCGCACTTGTGGGGAATCCACGATTGTTGTTCCTTGACGAACCGACAACAGGGCTGGATCCACAGTCGCGCCGCGACCTGTGGAGAATTATCACGGAGTTTCGTGAGGCGGGCGGGACCGTGTTGCTGACGACTCATTACATGGATGAAGCGGAAAGGCTCTGTGACAAGGTGGCGATTTTTGATCGAGGGCGAATTCTTGCTATCGATACGCCACAGAAACTCATCTCTGATCTGGGAGCCGAACACGTTGTTGTATTCACCGTCAGTGGTGAATCGGCCGCGGCTTTGCAGGACGATTTTGGAATCAGTTTGCCAGGCGTCATTTCTGTTCGTATCGAAAGTGAGCATCGATGTCTTTCAGTTCGCGAGCCTCATATCGCGATTCCTGCTCTGCTGGCATTGATTAACGAGCGATCCCTGAGGCTGACGTCGTTGACGACAAGACAAGCAACTCTGGAGGATGTTTTTGTGCATTACGCTGGGCATCGTCTGACGGACGAAAATTCGGGAGCCGTTCGATGAGTTCATCCTGGAAGATGCATCCCGTCACCCAGTTATTTCTCGCTCGGTTTCGGGAGTTTATCCGACAGCCGGAAGCCGTCTTTTGGTCCTATGTTTTTCCCCTGGTCATGATGATTGCGCTCGGACTCGCCTTCCGCAGCGAGCCAATGGAAGCCATTTCAATTGTTGTGCAGGACGGCGGAGGAGCAGAGTTACTGGCAGAGACACTACGCGGCAGCAAGTCGCTGATTGTCTCGAGCGGAACCGAGCTGCAGTGTCGGCAGCAGCTTCGCGCCGGGCAGAGCGAGCTGATTGTTGTGGCGGAAACTAATAACTCTGCAGCGGGTTATCGTTTTGTTTTTGATCCCACTCGTCCCGGTAGTATTCATGCTCGTGACGTGGTCAACGATGTTTTACAGCGCGCCGCGGGCCGTCAGGATCCTTTGAAAACGACTGATGTGGCGATCGCCGAGCCCGGCAGTCGCTACATTGATTTCCTTGTGCCAGGCCTGATTGGCATGGGCTTGATGGGCGGTGGTGTCTGGGGCGTTGGCTATGCCATCGTTGACATGCGAATTCGCCAGGTACTGAAGCGGTTCATGGGAACTCCTATGAAGAAGCCTCATTTTGTCGCCGCCATGATGTTCAGCCGAATGATCTTTATGATTCCGGAGATCATCGTGGTACTGCTGGTGTCACGATTTTTGTTTGGAGTAATCAATCACGGTAGTTATCTCAACGTCATGTTACTGATCGTGCTGGGAGCATTTGAGTTTGCCGGGATTGGGCTGCTGATTGCCAGTCGTGCAAAGACGCTGGAAGCCGTCTCGGGATTGATGAATCTGGCGATGGTGCCGATGTGGATTGGCTCGGGAATCTTCTTCTCGGCGAAGCGGTTTCCGGAATTCGTGCAGCCTTTGATAGGCCTGCTTCCTCTCACACCACTGATCTCCGCGTTGCGTCAGGTGATGCAGGAGGGAGCCGGCACCATCGCGATTCTTCCGGAGATTGCTGTGATCTCAGTGTGGGGCGTTCTGACATTTGCCGTCGCGATACGGATCTTTCGCTGGGAATGAATGCTTAGAACTGCGACAGAAATCGCATGTCATTCTCATAGAAGCGTCGGATGTCGTCGACACCGTAATGTTTCATGCAGAACCGTTCGATCCCCAGTCCAAAGGCAAACCCGGTGTATTCCTCCGGATCATATCCAACCTCTGCAAACACATTTGGATCCACCATTCCGGCTCCACCGATTTCCATCCAGCTGTTGCCCCATTTCATATCCACTTCCACAGATGGCTCTGTGAATGGGAAGAATGAAGGCCTGAAGCGAATCTCGACATCAGGGCCGAGAAAGCTGCGAGCAAACAAACTGAGGACCGTCTTCAGTTGTGCCATCGTAACATGACGGTCAACCATCAGGCCTTCCATCTGGTGGAACATGCACGAGTGCGTAGCATCAATCGTGTCTGGTCGATAAACGCGGCCCAGTGAAACAATTCGAATCGGCGGCTTTGTCGTCTCCATAGTGCGGATCTGTACCGTCGAAGTCTGACTGCGGAGAAGTACTGGGCCGCCAGCCGCTACCGACGCACACGCGACGTAGAAATTGTCGAGCGGATCGCGGGCTGGATGGTCTTCCGGGATGTTGAGAGCCTCAAAGTTGTGACGTTCATCTTCAATCTCTGGCCCATCAACGACCGTGAAACCAAAGCGTCCCATGAGTTCCCTGAACTCCGTGATGACGCGAGTGATCGGATGGAGTTGGCCGATTTTTGGACGTTCACCTGGCAGCGTCACGTCAAAATCAGAGGCTGCCTTCTGAGTCTGTGATTTAAGTTGCTCCAGTTTGGCATCCAGTTGCGCTGTGACATTGGTTCGGACCTCATTGAAACGCTTGCCAACGGCTGGTTTCTCTGCCGGAGTCGCTATGCCGACAACTTTCTGCAGATCTTTAACTCGACCATTCTTCTGACCGAGGAATTCAATGCGAACCTTCTCCAGCGAATCAGAATCCGTGGACACAGCAATTGCGTTCAAGGCGGCTGTTTCAAACTCGTTGAATGCGTTGAGGATTTCCATACTGTGCTGTTCTGTAAACTTTATCCACCTGAAAAAACGCACTCGCAGGGCTCAAGCCCTGCCGCTCGCCAATGCAGGGGCAGGCACCAAATGAGTCTAGGAACGCGACGCGAAAAAGAAATCGGGCGAGCCCTCAAAGGCAAAGGCTCGCCCGATTCAAAATTCAATTGAGATCAACTCGATCAACTCGATCAATTCAGGCGACTGTGCTGCGAGCCTTCTTTGCGATCTCTACGATTTCGCCGAAGACTTCAGGATTAGAGATTGCGATTTCGCTGAGCTGCTTTCGGTTTAGTCCAACCTTAGCCAATAAGAGGCCATGCATGAAAGTTGAGTAGTTCATGCCAAGCTGGCTTACTGCAGCGGAAATTCGAGTGATCCACAGAGCCCGGAATTCACGCTTGCGAGTGCGTCGGTCTCGGGTCGCAAATGCGCGGGCCCGGACCAGCGTTTCCTTGACTGTTCGCAACAGCTTGCTGCGTCCACCAACATTACCACGCGCTTCTTTGAAGAGACGCTTTTTTGAACGGTGACGAGCTTTCCCGAGACGAACACGCATTGGACCGGACCTTCAGAGCAAACAACCGTATGACTTTAAGAATCTTTTCTCAGACTGATCGCCACCCAGACAATCAGCATCCAGCGAGAGTTCTCGCACTAAGCACCTGGGCGAAGAGCATCCATGATGATCCTTGCTTCAGCACCACAAACCAACCCACCGGCTCGCAGATTTCGCTTGCGCTTTGCGCCTTTGTGGCTGAGCAAGTGACCGCGAGACGACTTTCGATGAGTCGCTTTGCCAGACGCCGTAATCTTAAAACGGCGTTTCATTCCCTTATGTGTCTTCTGCTTTGGCATTTTTATCTCCGCGACTTTCACCAGCTCCCAGAGGAAACTGACTCGCGATATGAACTAATGTATACGTTTTTCTGAGAAAGAGCCGGGGAGTATAACGAACATCACTCCGGCTTGTAAAGGAGCTTGCGGAGCGATCAGGGCAATTTTCAAGCTCAGCAAGACTGCAGATCGATCGATTATCGTCCGCAGCTATGGAATTCACGAGCAAAACTGGCGTGAAGAAGCTTTCTACCTGGGTACCGAAGAGACTGCCGATGCCAGCCGGCCCACTGCATGCTACCGAACTTCAGGCTTTCTGGGGACGCCGTTGAGGAAAAACTCCCGTTCTTGAATGAGAACCATCGTCAATCGGCTGTTTTTGCACCTGTCCAACCTGCTTCGGCCCGCGTTCGGCAGGCATTGCCGATCTGTGGCAAAGACAGTTCCCCTTTGCCTGTCGGCCTGAAGAATCGGCGTTGCAGTGAAAATCGAACTGCCGGTATTCTGCCTTCCTCTCCAATTTTCCTCATGAACTCAAACGGGCGGTTGAGGCCACTTCTCGGTGGCCATCTCTCCGTCAGGCAAGACTTAGAGGAAGGAGTCAGGAAACGGGCTTGGCAGCCATGGGTGCTCGACACTCAGAATTCCTGACACTTTTTTCTTCGGCTTTTCGTTTCCTCTCTCTGAAAATCTCACCTTTCGCGGCTTCCTGAAAGGCGCTCTCATGTCTTCGTTGCGACTGCGGCATTTGTTCCGCGGACTTTTTGCTTTGGCTTGTATTTCTATTGTCGCCGGTTGTGGAACAATGGGCAGCAATATGGCCAACCGGTCCGGCATGAGTTACTACAAGAAGGGTAACTACGCCGCAGCGGCCGGAGAATTTCAGAATGCGATGAAGTCTGATCCGGCGAACCCTGACTACATCGCTAATCTTGCGAAAGCTCGGATGAAAATCGGGGATGCTCCGAATGCGGAGCGATACTATCGTCAGGCATTGACGATCGATCCATCCCACCAGCCGTCCTATCACGGTCTTGCCGAGCTAATGATGGATCAAGGACGAAGTCAGGAAGCCACTGCAATGCTTTCCACATGGGCTGGTACACAGCCGTATATTGCTGAGTCACACGTAGAACTCGCATGGCTTCAACGCGAGTTGGGAAATAATTCCGGGGCGGTTCAGTCACTGGAACGCGCGCTGGACGTGAATCCGAACCACGCAACAGCATTGGCTCACATGGGACAATACTATGAAGAGTCGGGTCAGCTCGACGAGGCTGTTGCCTACTACCAGGACTCGCTGCACGCAGACTGGAATCAGCCGGAAGTTCATTCTCGCATGGCAGCCGCTTCAACTGGTGCCGACAGCCCGATGGCATCAACTGCGATGGCTCGCGGCGTGCATCCTTACAGCATTCCACGTCAGCAAACAGCGTTTGGGCCGCCATCTGCGGGTGCTCAAATGGCACAGATGCAGATGATGCAGACTCAAATGGCAATGTCGGGCAATCCAACGTACGGTAGCTCGATGGCCGGCAGTGCAATGTACGGTCAATCGATGCCCGGCCAGATGGCGATGTCTCAGCCTGGACCTTCGGGGAACATGTCGGCCGGCTCTATGTCGGCTCATTATCCGTCGATGTCATCGGGTTGGCAGCCGTCAAATTCTCCGATGATGACAATGCCCACTCAGACAGCTTCGTTTGACGAACAGTTGCCGATGATGAGCCAGCCTTCCGAAACCATGACCTGGCCGGCGGGCACCACGATTCCATCAGAAATGCCTGCAGCGCCAGCATCAAAAACTGCAGTGGCACCGACACCGGATCCCGCGTTCTCGGCCATTTCAACCGGGGTCGATTCGACACCGATCACGACCGCTTCTTTTACTCAGGCGGAGGCAGCGACACCTGAACTCCAGAATCACAGCAATGGCGATCCTTTGGTTGATGCGTTCTGACTCCTTGTTGTGAACGTCGACAGACCTGAATGCGTTCCGTCGGATTTCGGTCACGGGACGCGTTTTTGTTGACAGAACGAAGCTCGACGTGCAGAAACGTCGCGGGAAAGTGGCCCCGATTGGGGCTCACTATCGCTCACATTTAAGTCCCTGGCCGCACACTGTTTCTGAGTTTGGACGGCGGGATGTGTCAATAACGCACGGCTTTCCGAAGTCGTAAGAATCCACTCCATCAGCCTGAATCTCCGTGAATTCGTCAATTTGCACTGTGTCCCGGCGAGTCTGGCGACGTGATACGCATGACGGTCGGATCGATTTCGAATGCTCCGGCATCGGCTTTGCCTTTTAATGAATCCTGCAAAGGTCTTGTCAGATCTTTCAGTCTGGATTTACAAGCGGTGGCCCGTTCATACGGTGCTTCCAAAGAAAGGCAGCGAGCAATGGTTCATCATTCCGGCGTTTGGATTGATCATCGGCAGGCAGTGATTGTCAGTCTCTCTGGATCTGAGCCAACCGTGACACGAATCGAGTCCGGGGCTGAGAAGCATGTGCGGTCCTCCAGCGGTTCGCGTCAGGCGGGGTCCGGGGAATCGCATCACGGGACTCCTGAGGATGTGATTGATCGAAAATTCGACAACCATCTAAAAAGCTACTACGAAGAAGTTGCGGAAGGTCTGAAGGATGCCGGGGCGGTCCTCGTTATGGGGCCCGGTGAGGCCAGAACCGAGTTTCAAAAGCAGATCAAAAGCAAGGAACTGCTTGCGAAAGTCGTCGGGAACGAGAAGTGTGACAAGATGACAGACCCGCAGATCGTGGCAAGAGTGCGTGAGTTCTTCGCCGCGCATGCAAAAACCGCATAGCTTGCCTTTGATTCTCCGGCCCATGAAAAGCCTGTGCATAAGCTGCCAGATCTGTCACGCAAGAAGCGGCCGCAGGGTTTCGCCATGAACATCGGTCGGGTGGAAATCGCGTCACGTGATCGTGAGAGGTATATTTTCTTGTGGTCGAGCCCAAGTCGATGCAGTTTGGTCGCATTGACGTGGTGGGCGTGTAGCCGCAGAATCCGCGATGTTCATTCCGCGATGTTCATTCCGCGGTGGTGTTTTCAGCCGTGTGGAAATAACCCCTTGAGGTGCGTTTGTGGGCCACCTCGTCACTGCGTTTTTGTGATTGTCGAGTCTGACGATATCCAGGGAATTTCTGTCGTCACCCTGACTCAGTGGGGGCCGCCCGAATTCGGAGCCCCAGACGATCAATGTCTCGGGCAATATCTCCGCGTCTCCGCGAAGGCAATGCTTCCGAGGTTCATCCCGCCGGATAGAACAAAGCCACGCTGAGAACATTGTTTTCTAAACATGGAATTGTCCGTCTATCTGGCGTGCAATCGCGGTCGCTCGCGAATCGCACGTCGTCGTGTAACATGAGGATGTGATTCTGTCTTGCTTTCGCAACCACGTGGGAGACGTCCGGTGTTGCCGATCATTCTCGGGATTGTTGTTGTTATTGTTGTTGCCATTCTGATTATTGGTTTTTCTCGCCCCTCAACGTTTCGAGTTGAGCGATCGATCACGGTTAATGTGCCTTCGGAGACAGTCTATGCTCTACTGACGGATTTTCGTCGATCCGAAGCATGGTCACCGTGGGAGAAGAAAGATCTCAACATGAAGAAGACATTCAGCGGTCCGGCGACCGGCCTGGGTGCTGCTTTTGAATGGGAAGGCAATCAGAACGTCGGGCATGGTCGGCAGGAAATTGTTGAAGTGGTTCCTCACTCCAAAGTCAAAACGCGACTAAACTTCTATAAGCCGTTCAAGGGTGAGAACATGGCCGAGTTTTTGTTTGAGCCGGCGAACGGGGCAACTCTGGTTCGATGGGTCATGTATGGCCCGTTGAATTTCATCGTGCGAGTTCTATGCTTCAACATGGACAAGATGATTGGAAAGGACTTCGAAGAGGGACTGGCCAATATTAAAGCTCACCTTGAGAAGTAGTTTTGCAATGTGTCGCTTTGAGCGTGACGGGAGTCCTCAAACAGTCTCCCGTTGTTTTTGTCTCACCCTCGATGCGTTCGTGTCCCATCTTGACTAAAATATGCGGCTGAGCCTGAAACCTGAACCTTCGAACCACCATATCTTCTGCTGGAAGTTTTCTCATGCCTCGAATCAAGTGCCCTGCTCTCTTCAAATCCGCCGGATCAGTGGCTGTTGCCACAATTCTTGCTGCCACGGGCTCCAGTGCAGATGACAAGAGTCCTGATCTGAAATGGCAGAAGCACACAATCAACGATCAGTCGCCCTACGAGGCGTGCGGAACTGCCGACTTCAATGGCGACGGGAGGCTTGACATCTTCAGCGGAGACTCGTGGTATGAAGCTCCGACATGGACAAAACACAAAGTGCGAGACGTTCCGGCCAGTGCTCCGAATCCGCATTACTATGAAGACTTTTCTGATTCGCCGCTGGATGTGAATGGTGATGGTCGACCCGATATTGTGACTTGTAATTACTTCGGAAAGCGGGTCGGCTGGGTCGAGAATCCGGGTGGCGATGCGACTCAACCGTGGAAGGAGCACGAGATTGATCTTCCTGGCAACATGGAAACCGGTGAACTGATTGATCTCAATGGCGATGGGAAACTGGATTTTCTGCCCAACACGGGCAACGTCATTGTGTGGTACGAGTTAACTCAGCAGAAGCCGGAAGTTGCCTGGAAGAAACATGATCTTGGCAGCGAAGGATCCGGGCACGGTGTCGGTGCTGGCGATGTGAATGCGGACGGACGGATGGACATCATCACTCCAAAGGGATGGCATGAGCAGCCTGCGGATGGGTCAGACAAGTGGCCTTTTCATCCGGAGTTCCAGTTGGGAGCCGCTGGCATTTTTATCCATGGCCGGGATGTTGATGGCGATCAACTGACTGACATCGTTTGGGGAATGGGACATGGTTTTGGACTGAGTTGGTTGAAGCAGTCAATAGCCGCTGATGGCAAAAGAGAATGGACAAAACACACGATCGATGACACGTTTTCGCAGGTTCATACTCTGGCGTTTGCCGATCTGG
This sequence comes from Candidatus Kuenenia stuttgartensis, assembly GCA_945861975.1. GTDB lineage: Bacteria > Planctomycetota > Planctomycetia > Planctomycetales > Planctomycetaceae > SXXK01. The sequence goes on from CAMAXD010000013.1 coordinate 36,208, forward strand.
ACGGAAAAGGTGAGCCGGAATTGATCACCGGCAAGCGCGTCTATGCTCATGAAGTGGAACCGGGCGATACTGATGGTTCGGTTGTCTTCTATTACTCGTTCGACAGAAAATCGAGTGCCTGGAACAAGCACACGATCTTCCATGGTGATCCTGCTACGAATGCTCCGAAGGATGCCAAAGACCGATGGGCTCTGAAGGACTTTCCGAAAGGCACTGCAGGCGTTGGATTGCAGGTTGCTGTGATTGATATGGACCAGGACGGCGACCTTGATCTGGTCTGCCCAGGAAAGTCCGGACTGTACCTGTTTGAGAACCTCGGGTATTGATTCAGGACAGTACTGCGTCATTCCTCATCAACGTGCAAAAGCAGCCCGGTGCGCTCAAAGCGGCCGGGCTGTTTGCATTGTGGTAGAGATTATCGGCTCGGGAACGGAGACCGCTCGAACAACCACCAGCGAGGTTTCCATTCGCCTCTTGTCAGGCCAAACTGCTCATGTGCTGCCTCCGCAATTTTCGTAGCGATTTCTTCTGGTGAGTCGCTGACGATAAATCGCTCAACATCGAGCACGCTGATGGTTCCTTCGGTTGCCATGGTTTCGCGAAGATAGTTAACCATCGGGCCCCAGTACTCTGTTCCCGCGAGGACGATCGGAAACCCCTTCATCTTTCCCGTTTGAACCAGCGTGGCGATTTCGAAGAGTTCGTCCAGTGTCCCGAACCCACCCGGCATCGCAACAAACGCATACGAGTATTTTGCCAGCATCAATTTGCGGATGAAGAAGTATCGGAAGTCGACAAAGGTATCGAGGTAAGGATTCGATTTCTGTTCCATGGGCAGCACGATATTACAGCCCACACTTCGACCTCCGACATCTTTGGCTCCGCGATTTGCGGCTTCCATCACGCCGGGGCCACCGCCGGTGATCACGGTGAATCCGGCCAGTGCAAGCTGCTCACCGACGCTTCGGGAGAACTTATAGTAAGGATGATCCTCCTGAAAACGGGCTGATCCAAAGACCGTCACACACGGGCCGACGAAGTGTAGTTTTCGAAAGCCGGAGATCATTTCACGGAATGCTCGAAACGCCATCATGAGTTCGCGAAAACGCGATTGTGGGCCTCTGAGGAATCTGGTTCCGGTCGCAGAGTATTTCTTCGTGACTGAGGTGACGGCTGTCTTTTCTGCCGATGCCGGAATCTTCATGTCCATTGATAGGGCCTACTGTGAGGACTCTCTTTTCGCAACCTCTGTCAGAGTGCTTGCCAGTGCAGAGGTCGTCATCTCGTACGCCTGTCACTTCGTCGACAGGATTCTCGCCGTACCGAGTGATATCGACCTCACACGCCCGCCTGGATAACTCGCATCGAATGGTAACCCTTGTCTTTCCTC
>CAMAXD010000014.1 GCA_945861975.1 Candidatus Kuenenia stuttgartensis
AGCTTCCGCTTGGGGCATATCTGGAGTCGCTGCTGCCGAACACCTGGCTCGTGTCACACCCTCAGCACCGCTGGACCATCGCTGAACGCAGAAAACTCGAACGCGAACGATGTGCAGACGAATAGAATGCTGTTCGCCGGGCGCTTACGATAGAAAGCGGCCACTGATAGAAAGCGGCCACTGATAGAAAGCGGCCACCGATAGAAAGCGGCCACCGACACGCCTTCCCATTCACAAAACTCCGCCACCGTCAGCCCCGAAGACACTCGCCTCGCCAGACGATCTTCCCACTCCCGACGTTTTTCCCAATCAATCTGCCGCCCCATGAATTCCGCTCCTGTTCGGTTGATGAATCTCAGACCGAAACAGAATGCAGTCCCTGCCTACAATGGTTGTGGGGTACGGTTACGTTGCCACTAAACTTCCGGAAGAACCATTTGGAAGTAACTCCACTTTGACGTGAGACAGTTTTGAACTGCCTGAGCACATTGTCGTCCTCGTTCACTTTAGAGAGTTGCGTACGACGCCGCTCTTGATCATGCCAGGCATGGATCCGGAGCCGCCGTCGGATCGTGCCGAGGCGAGTCCTGACAATATGCCCATCGTCCAAAGGATCGGTAAACCAAAATCGTAGTTCATGAAGACCAGAAGCAGCGAAAAGCACGCAAAAACGGAAAACATGCTTGCAACCGTTCCCGGAAACAACTGAGACGAACGGTCTAGGAATACCGACAAACCAGTCCCTATAGCAGTCAGGAATAAAAGCGCCAGACAAATCCCGCCAACCCAGCCAAAACGCAGTATCAACAGAACATAAGCGTTATCGACCGCTTCAAATAACATAGATGACTTGTATGTCCCCTGCATGCTGGGGATGCTTAAGGGGAATTCGGAAGTCGCTGCTGAGCCGAATCCGAAAGGGCCAGCCTTAATCATCGGCCTCAGGTAAATCGCGAAGACCTGCAGGCGTGTACGGCTGCTTGACGAAACAACGGCCTTACCGTCTATCTCAACCAGTCTCTTCTTATCTCCTCCACCGGACCAGCGGCTAACTTCATCCGTGATCTCGTACGGAAAGGCGACAAATCCAACAACCGTCAACATTAAGGACAGTGCCAGCAACCAACGCACAACCTTTATTCGAAGGGACGCGGTCACAGCTATGGTCGCCAACACCGTCAACACCGGTGTTCGCGACATCGTGAAGATCGTTCCTGCGAAAGCGATCACTCCGGAAGCCAAAGTCAGGATTCGAGCCCGTTTCGACTGAAAAGATTGCCATAGACAGACAAGCCATGGCATCAGCACAACGATCATCATGCCAAAGAAAAGTGGATGTGTTGTCGGGCCAAATGCACGCTTAAAGCCAAATCTAACCGCCCTGCGATCTGCCAATCCTACAGGCCGATCTCCAAAGGCGTATTCGAAAACGTTAATCCTGGTCAAGGATTCAAAACACGACATCACTCCAAGAAAAAGCAGCAAACCTGCAACCCAGGGAGCAATCCATTGCAGATCCTTTCGGTCCCTGATTGCGAATCTTCCAGCCGCGTAAGGCAGAACCCATTCACCGTAGGCACGAAACGGCAGGGACGGCGTCAGTGCATCTGCAAAACTGTCCGAGATCACATGTGCCACGCACATGAAACCTATACAAAAATCCAACAATGTCAGCGGTGACAGGATTTTCATGCGGTGCGGAGGACAGAGGAAAGCAAGAAGCCCGAGAATTGCAGCAGCTGTTCGAATGCTGATCGGAACACCAGCGACACTAATCTCCAGCCAAACCGGAAAAACAAAACTCAGGACAATCGAAGCCCCTAGCGCCGCATTCGGCCCTTTACGAATCAGGAGAATACTCCAGACAATAAGAATCACTGACACGCAAAGCGACCATCCCTGAATTCCGCTTAACATCTTCTTGTGCTTCCATTTGCAGGATCTATTGACGGGAATCCACAGAAATCGTCCGGATAGAATCAAGCGTAACCTGGATTGGGGCTCTTGTCATTTACGTCAACCTGTGACTTTCACACGAGAGTTCTTTGGGGGCGGGTATTACGCGTAGCCCACGAGCACACCGTGGAGCCAAGGTGTCTGCGAAAAAAGTCTCCGGTGTGACGATCGTCCTCCCCCACCACTCAGATACGACCACTCATCACAAAATCACTCCCGATACTTTCTGAACTTCAATTGAGTTGTCGATTAACTAATAGGCTCGGATAAACGTTTAGGATACAAGATTTTCCTGATTCAAATTTCGACCTGATTATTTATGTCGACAGGCTGCAAAACCAAATGCCGCAATTCAGCCTCGTACTGGGGCAGCACCGCCTCACGATGGTATTTTGTTGCTCTCTGCCTTGCCTTCTCGCTCATCTGTTGAAGAATTTCCGGGTGCTTGCTCCAGCGAGCAAGACATACCCTTAACGCATCTGGATCACGTGGATTAACCACTTCACCAAAACCACCAGCCATAACTTCTGCCGCAAGCGGACTCGACGTGTCGCAAACAGCAAGCACTGGTGTTGCCGTGGCAAGTGCTGGCAACAACTTTGACGGCAAAAAGTTAGCACCAACGCCGGACCGTTGGGTCACAAGGCAGGCTGAAGTGCTTAAGAGACCGGCAACATAATTCGATTCGTCAAGTACGCCTCCTAAGGAAACGCCGGGAATGTCAGCAGCAGCGTCTCTAATCTTTGAAACCTCACCCCCGCCGCCAAAAATGTCGAGCTTCCAGCCAATCTCAGAAATCTGCGCCGCCCGAAATTGTGAAAGAAAATCAGGTAGCCCTTGCTTAACACCAAGATTCCCGGCATAGAAAAGTCTCAGCTGCCGTCTCGATGGAGCACTTGCCTGCTGGTTATCAATCTCAGCTTGCAAGCTTTGGTGAATCCAATTGGGAATAAACAACAGGCGACGATCAGCACCGACCTGAGACTTTAACTTTTCCAGCATTATAGGACTTATCGTGGCAATGGTCTGTGCAGACCTTAATGCCCATCGCTGAATGAAATGTAACAGCCCGGCCGCCCCTGGCATTCTTAGGATCCCAAGTTCCAATGCCGCTTCGACGACAAAATCCTGAACAATGATCAGTCTCGGGACTCCACGAAAAGGATAGAGGAAACGCTGCACCACGCACTGGGAGAGCATCGGCAGTGCGGTCAGGACTACATCAGGGCGCCAACCGCGAAACCGACCGTGCCTCAGCAGCGACCAAAAAAAACTCAAATCTGACAGCATCCGGCCCTTTCCTGTCGGACGCTGTGGCACATGCATCGAAAGCCGCCGCACCGGAATCCTTTGGAACGTCTCATCCCGAACACCAATTCCCTCATCTTCAGGAGTCCGTTTCCATGCTGGATAATAGGAAAACGTAGTTGTTACCCGAACATCGTGACCTGCATCCCTGAGGTACAGAGCCAGATCGGTGAACAATGACGCCCCCGCCAGTTCGTCAGGCGAAAAAAGATTGCTGATTATCTGAATCTTCATTGACGACAATTACTCCGGGGATCCAGCCGAAAGTTCCACGATCTGCGCCAATGCCATCACTATAACGAAGATTCACCGCACCCCGCGACGAGCCGCAGAACCAAGGCAGCGTCCGATTCTTACAGCCTACGCAGGACAATCAGGCTCTTCGATTGGAGGTTGACTCTTCAGGTCGTAACTTCGACTTCTCCAACAATTTACCGACCACCAGGATCACAATCCTTTCGGCCACGGGACCACTATTATTCTTGTCGCGGTCACCAGAGCTATCCATAAATCCAAATTGCAGCCTGCAATGCGATGACTCCGGGAGAATTCACCAGCATTGTAATCGATCTCTGCTTCAAAGCAGTGCATGCTTCCAGGAAAAATTTCAAGCTCAACAATACATGCGGCATAATTTCTCCAGAACCATTCTCTTCCTTTTAGGTTACTCCGCCAACTCACGACTAAATCAGCCGTGAAGAATAACCAGACTTCCCCCGAACTTTGAAGGTGGCCTCAAACCGAAAACAGCATTGATCGCAATTCACTCAGAAAGTTGCTACTTACTCAGCTTGAGTTGAGGAGCATCCTTCTTTGTGGCAAAAAAATCATCTCGTTCCAGAATCGATCTGAAGGTCTCGGCACCACGATTGTTCAGATGCATCCGATCCGCAAAATCGCTGATATCACTTAGTGCCAAGGAGTAGTCTGCGATCTGAAAGCCAGGGGCTGATTCAGAAAGAGACTGCAACACCTCAGTCCAGTTCTGAATATTGCGACGATACGAAGGGAGATAAGGAGCTATCACCAACCGGAGTTTTATCTTTCGCTCCTGCGCGGTCGCACAAATCCTCGATAATGCAGCAGCGTTCTGCCTCCATTCGGGTGACTCAAGTGGAATTGACGTGACCTGGGTCTCGCTGCTGGCAAGCAGATCATCTTTTACCCTGCTCGTCATGATCCATGATTGATCCGATCGGCCTATGTAATAATAGATCCGATAAAACATCTCGCAGTTATACTGATAGAGGTGGCTTACCTGCAAACCGTAAGCGGATGCAGGAAACAAACTCGAATACAACTCGCGAAGGCGGCTCGAATATTTCAGATAGGGTCGAAGATCATCAATGACATCGAGAGAGGCACGCAGACTTGTGACCTCAATCACAACCAACTTTGGAGCCGGGTGCCGTTCCAGATAGTCGAGCAACAGACATTCCGAACCACGCATTGGCATCCCGTTAAAGCTGAGATTAACAACACTCAAGCCCGTCGCCTGTTCTATTCCGGGTGCAAAAAACGAATGTACGCCGCGTGAATCTCCCAGAACAAGTACGTCAGCAGTCGCAGCACCGCGATACAGCCTGGAATAGCGAAACTCACTGCTGATCACAGCGTTCCCAAGTCTTCGCGAAAAGAGCCTGTCTCCGGAGAAGAAAACGATCATGAAAAGAAGTACGAAACGAAAGGGTCGTTGCTGCAGCATGGACATTGACCAAAACTCTCCGTAACGTTGAACCTGAACCCGCCGGATGTCTTCTAAAACTGAAAGTAAATGAACGCGTTTCCGCCGAATGTACCGAACATCGCCAATACCCACAAACAAATGACGCCAGACACCAGCGTCATGGGCGTCGAATTAAGGAGTCTTTGACGAATCGGCACACGAAAACTGATTAATTCACAAACCAGCAAGATGGCGATCAGCATCAGCCCTTTGCCGACTGCAAACTTCAGAGCAACTGACCCCAAACCAAGGCCATCTGGAACGACGATCCGGCGGATGATATAGAGGGCCTGGTCAATTGACTGGGCACGGAAAAAGACCCAGGTCAGGCATGTTAGCAAAAAGACCACACCAATCATCACCGGCCGCAGGATCCAATGGGGCACAAAAGGCGTCACGAGCCTGTCATAGAGTGGAGTTGCAAGTCGCTGCACAACAAGAAAGAAGCCATGCAGACCGCCCCAAATTATAAAATTCCAACTGGCCCCGTGCCACAGTCCTCCAAGGAGCATCGTTAACATAAGGTTACGATAAGTCTTCCCTTCTCCATACCGATTTCCGCCCAGAGGAATATACAGATAATCGCGGAGCCAGGTGGACAGCGAAATATGCCACCGCTTCCAGAACTCACTGAACGATCCGGAAAAATATGGGCGATCGAAGTTACTGCCAAGATCGAAACCCAGCATCTGGGCAATACCAATCGCGATCAGTGAATATCCCGCAAAGTCGCCATAAATCTGAAACGCATACATGAACACGGCTAACGCCAATGACCATGAACTGAACTGCGTTGGAGCGGCAAAATGATGATCCACAACGTGAGAAAGCGAATCCGCAATCCCACACTTCATGAAATATCCCCAGACGACAAGTTGCAGACCCTTTAGGCAGTTTTCCCAACGCAGACCCTCATCCCGATAAAGCTGAGGAATCAAGTGGCTGGCTCGAACAACTGGTCCGGCCACCAGGTGTGGAAAGAAAATCAGGAAAGTTGCGAAGCGAAGAAGAGACCTCTCCGGAGCCATCTGACCTCTGAACACATCCAGCGTATAACTCATCGACATAAAGGTATAGAAAGAGATTCCGATCGGCAGAACAATATTCAGCACCGGTAAGTTAATGTCGACATGCACAGCCGCTAAGACTGCCTTAGCGGACTCAAGAAAGAAGTTGAAGTACTTAAAGAAGATAAGCACTCCCAAATTGATCACCACGCTGACGCCCAGCAGGACTTTTCGGATGAAGGCATCCTGGTGCTTTGCCAGCGCAAGTGAGACGGTATAGTCCGTTGCTATCGAGATCGAGATCAGGCAGAGAAACCGCCAGTTCCACCAGCCGTAGAAAACACAGCTTGAGGCGAAAAGAAGCCAGGTTCTGACAATCCCCCTGCTGACAGCGAAGAGAGGAAGAAAGATCAGAAAGAAAATCAGAAAAGGTAGTGCCGTAAACGTCATACGCGAGCATTCTAAATCAGGAGTCTTTACATTTCTACAGTCCGCAGGCGATGGGATTGAAATTCAGAGTTCCGGATCAACAGTCGCGAGCCACCGAGTTCATCTCAACAGGAATCAAAACGTCTCTTTGCAAGGCACTACCATATATCCAACCGGGACATAATTAGCACATCAGTGCTCTGGCAGTACAGCGACTGCCGACGTGCAGCGATTTTTGATATAACCCGGACGATCCACGGATCACGACGAATCAACAAAACGTTAGTCTATTTCCAATCTCAGTAGAAACTTCCGCGTCAGCGTTTTGTAACTCGAAGAGGGTTGCAGCATTCTATTCGCAGTGAACTCCGCTGGATTTGAGAATCCACCTGAGAACGGCAGATCTGACCTGCAACCGTTTCTGCCTGAGCATCCAATTCCTGCCAGCCACCATACTGCACTCACGTAAGATAGGGGGCTCAATGGGATCGCCCCGCATATGAATGTGTCCCGCAGATCGCGGACTTCCTGCCGAGCCTTAAAGTCGCTCGTGGATGAATGGCTGATCGCGAAAGTTTACGTCGCCTCACGTCCTTTCGATCTCTCTGACAGCTCCCTTTAAAAACGCAACCTCTGCATCACGCTCTCTGATCAGATACTGCTGATCAAGCACACAGGGGCGGTCACGAATCTCGGTAAGCCCAACACGCGCAAACAGTCTTGCCCGCGGCGTCGGGTGGTAAAGCATAGCCGGATTCCCAAAGGCCAGAGCGGCAACACAAGCGTGAACACGATCTGAGAGTGTCAACTGCGCCCCAGCATACAGCGAAAAGTACGTGAATGGTTCGTCACTCGCGACGGCATTGGGGTGCTGGTAGACCTTCCAGGTGATATGGGGATTGAAGCGATGGTCGGTACGAATAACTTCCAGTCCTCCAATCTGTGTCGGAAGGTTCCTGAAGTCGAGCATCGCTGCGATATAGCACTGCCACTGTCCTGCCGCTGCCAAACGATTAATAAGTTTTGGTTGCTTCGCGAACCAGCGTTTCCCCAGCACCTCAAAGCTCTTCTCGAAGGATTCGGGGGCCTGTTGTGACAGCGTCTGCACGGTGAAATCGGGTTCCGGATACTGATCAAAGTTCAGGCAGAGGTATGGAGCTATCGAAAATCGGACCGGGTTATACGCCAGGGGAGCGAAGAACGCACTGTCAATTCCACTGTAAGTATGCGGGGCCAGATCCTTGATAATCTGGTAGGAATCGCCATCGCGAGTGGAAATCAGGCAGGGCGGATATTCCTTTAGAAAGGACTTCACGGCTGCGATTTCATCATCCGTATATCTGAAGAATGCCGCACTTAGAAGAATAATCTTTGTGCCTCGCGCTTTGAGCGCCTTGAATGTTGGCTCCCAAAGTGTGCGAAAAGACGAAGTAAGCATTGGTCCCTGTAAGATCAGGTACTCAACATCCAATTTGCTCAGAAGTCCAAAGTCTTTGGGAGGATTGCCTTTCGACTTGCGATTAAAAGTGCGATATCCGGGCTGGTCCAGAATCTCAGCGACCTGCGCAGGAAAAATCTGCTCTGCAATCCAGCGGCCGCCAATATTGAAAAATGCGTTGCCAATGTTTTGGCCCCAAAAGCCATAAACAATCGCCACTCGCGGCTTGCTGAACTCAAACATCAGATCAAACTTTCAAGAACAGGATATGCCAAATCTCCAATGCCCTGCATCGGAACGACAGCGGTTGAGTAGAGCTGGTATTGGACCTGCTCGCTTTTGATTCGCAGGAATCCAGCATCAACCAATCACGACACAACGATTCGATGATGCTCGTTTCGCCTGCACACAACGCCAGTGAATCATTCATCTTCCACAGAGATTCAGGGCCGTCTCGACAGAAATCTTTTCAAAGACCTGCAGCTTGCCACCAATTGTTGCATCGTAAATGACCCGCCCTGATTTCCCGAAGGCTTCCTTTGCGGTGCGATAAGCCAGTTCATTTCGTTCCAGATTCGGGATCCCCCACTTCGTGCCTGAAGCAAAATAGTTAGGGTCAAAGTGATCAGAATCCGGGCCTTTGCGGGTTTCGTAAGTTGGTGTCTTACTATCCTTGCTGAAGCTATGGTCGACACCAAACAAAATAACCGGGTTTGCTCCCATATAGTGCGCGAACTGAAGGCAGGAATAAGTTACCGTTCCGGCGATTCCCACGCCTTTCGTTATATCGCAAGAAAACTCATGCCCTGGGGTTTGATAAAAGTAATTCACTGCCCCCCGATCTTTGCGAGGAATAAGCCAACGCGTCTTCCAGCAGTTGTAGATCGGGATCTCAGACGCTGCAAAATTCGCTGCATGCTGATAGACCACCATGGAATTGATGGTTATGATCATCGAGGGACGCCATGTCGTCCTCGGAAACAGCAAGTCAATTTTATTCATGCCGAGTGACGGGATTCCCGCAAACTGATCGAGCGGCGTGGTGTTGAGACTGGGCCCGTTTCCCACCACCAGCATGGGTTGACCCTCAAAACGCCCCTTCAATTCGGTGAGTCGCGATCCCAGACCGCTCAACTTCCATGTCAGACCAGAAAGATAAGCACGAGGATAATAAGCCAATCGGATCAACAGACTGCTAGTCATGTTCGAATTCCTGCTCCGTCAAGATATAGTGCGATGAGGATTCGGTTCCGACAGCCAGCGATCCAGCGAGGATCAGCAGGTAGACCCAGAGCATGTCAAAAAAGTAGAGGGTTGGGACCGCTTCTGTGGCACCGCACAGAAGAATGTAGCTCAACAGTCCCATGGCGTATCGACGTTCGCTGCCCGAAGATGACATCAGGCTGCGAATCATCCCCGCCGTGAGCCCGAGGAAACCTGCGACTCCAAGCAATCCATTGTCCAGCAGCATGGAGAGAATACCGTTGTGTGGTGTTCGTCGCGATGCCCTGCGATCGTCAGTATCTGTCATGTAAGCACTATAGGCTAACGCTGCACCGGATGTTTTATGTCCCATATAGCCGTAACCAAGACTGATCCCTTCCGGGGACTCCAGCGCTCGCTCAAAGACAACGCGATAAAACGACATTCGAACATTGCCTTTCGCCTGGTCAGCAGATCCTCGGAAAGCGGAATCGCCCAGGCCGGCTTTTTCAAGAAGCGGAGTCGCCATCGCGAGCAACGGGAAGCCAACGAAGCTGACAAACGGCATGACAAAGGCAAGGAGTGCGAACTGGCCGCGATACCGCGTGTTCAGGATGGCGCAAAATATGAAACTCAGGAATGCAAACAGGAGTGCGGAACGAGTGTCAGTCAGCACCGTTGCCAACAGGGAAACGGAGATCACCAGCGTTCCATACAGCTTTGCCTGCTGATAGCGAAAGAGCCCCAACAACAAAGATGCACCGCTCAGCAATCCAAAGCTGTTAATTCCTGTCGCCATGGGAAAACGGACACGATTTCCACCGATCCCAAGTACACTTAGAATTGCGTTTCGCCCTACCACTCCATCGATTTCGTGACTGATCGAGAACTCATCAGACGCTCGTACACCTGCCAGATACAGAAGGATATTCAGTGACAGAAACACGAACAGCCCGTGTGTGGCCGCAGTAACCAGTTTCTTCAGCACTTCGCCCGAGGAATTCCAGACGAAACTAAACGCCGCCGCCGCAATTAGCGAAAAGCCCAGTCCCATTCGGATCGCTTCCGCCCGATGAGAGTCTTCAACCATGGCGTATCGCAACAGCGAAACAAGCTGAATCCCGAGAAAGAACAGGCATGCAAGCAGAAATGGAACCTGATAACGGTTGACATTGCCTCGGCCGAGGATCAGGTTCAACAAAATGACCAGCACCAGCGGCGCACTCGACATCACCTCCAGGAATTGGCGCCCCAAAAAATTGGGAATCCCGGGAAGGTCCGGGATTTTGAACATTGTCGGATAGAGTGCAAGAATTAGATACGGCAGCTGTTCCGTCAGCGAACCTCGCGCGGATCTTTCGATGCGTGCGCTCAAAGACTGCGGAGCCTCCTCGTAATGCAACAAGTCGGCATCGCTATCAGCATGGTTATTGATGTGTCTTACGCTCATGGTGGGCTACCGAACAAATGAACTCCATTGTTGACTCGCCTTTTCCCGCATTGCCGGTTCGACTGCGATCAGGTTTCCCCATCCCTCATCGTCCTCAATGCCACAGGGCCATCTTCGCAGAGAACGCCAGCGATGTTTGGAACCGTATTTTGTGATCGGATACCATTCTGACACCCAAACGGCATATCCCCTCTCTGCAAGGAGGCCAGCCATATCAGAGTAAACGTACCCGAGTGGTCGTGTCTTGCGATCTTCGAACTCACACATCACGACTCGCGGACACTGATTTGGCTGCGTCCAGTCAATCCCCTTCAGGACGAACAGATCATGTCCCTCGGTATCAATCTTCAGGAAATCGACACGAGTCCCCGGGACATGCTGGGAGAGGCATCGATCCAGTGTTTCCGTGATGACAATTTCTCCGGCAGCCTGATGACTCTCCAGGAAAGGAGTCAATGAAGAAACGCCGCTGGATTCCTTGCTGACATAGAAAGGGACTTGCTGACCGGCCGTGTCAGAAACCGCGCACCGCAGTTCATGAACTCTGGAGGTGGACCGCGCCCTGATCATTGTATGTTTGATGGGAGACGGATCCGGTTCGAAAGCCAGAACCTGCCAGCCGCTGAATGCGAAGAAGCGAAAACTCTCTCCGTGATGGGCTCCGACGTCTACCATCAGCCCATTACGGACTTCGGGCAAAAGCAGATCAACAATGAGCAGGATCTCATCAAGGTTCGACGTACGAGAACTCGAAAGGCCACGGAGCTTTCTGTAAGTGCCAACACCGAACACCTGACAGAAATGCTTCTCGCACCGCATCAGAAACGTCTTTAAGTTGGTGGGCATTGCCATCGGTGTTGCTCTCAGCTCAAGGCTTCTTATGACTGATTTCACTGAGAAACCCGGAGATCAGATCAATCGCTTTCAGGGATGTTCGATTCACTGCATCGACAGTGTTCGAGGAGTTATGAGCACCAAAAATGCAGCGATCCGAGAAATCGCGGAGAGGCGAATCCGTCGGCAGCGGCTCGATTTCAAAGACTTCAAGAGCCGCACTGTGGACCTGCTCCGATTGTAGTGCTGCAAACAAGGCTGATTCATCAATCAATTGCCCTCGCGCAACATTCACGATCCGGACTCCGGGCCTGCAACGATTCAGTACAGAGGCGTTTAGCATATGCCGATTCTGTGTCGTCAAAGCACAGGTCATGACAATAAAATCAGCTTCATGAATACTGTCCGCCCAATCCTGTGTTCGATATCCTGCGGACTCCGCCTGAGACTTAAGAAATGGGTCGTAAACGATGACCTTCATGTCCGCTGCCGCAAGACGTTTCGCGGTATTCCGACCGATATCACCATATCCAACGAGCGCGACGGTTCGATCCGATAACGATATCCCTGCCGGCTTGGGCCATTTCCCCGCTTTAACCCCGGCGTCAACAGTAAAAGTCTGTCTTGCCAGCGCGGTCACGTAAGCCATCGCAATGTCGGCCACTTCCATCCCAAAAACACCGGGTGTGTTGCTGATCGGAATATCCAGACGCTGACAAGCTTGAAAATCCACGTTGTCAACACCAACTCCCCACTTAACGGCTGCCTTTAGCCTTCCGGCTTTTCCTGCTTCAAAGATCTCAGCTGTGGCAGGATCATCTCCAATGATCCATCCGTCGAATTGCGGCACCAGTTCCAGCAGTTCTTCCCGAGTCAGAATCTGAATGACGTTGGGAGTTTCAATCTCCAGCCCGCGATCCGAAAAAATCGAACGAAAACGATCGATTCCCCGCAGCATGGGCGGGCAGGTAATGAGAATCTTCATAAGAAACCGTCGCCTCCAACATCCTGGTCCAGCCTTCACATTTCCTCATATCGGTCTGGTAATGCGGGCTCTGCACATTGTTTCGGCGATATCCCAACCTTCCTGATCATCAATATCAGCAGATTCTGCTCGTGGAACTTCCCACATCATCGGTCTGGAACCGATGCGAGCTGCCGTTGACGCAAAGCTGGGACGGTTGAACAGATAGAGATTCGAATTCTCTTCAAACCACGGTTCAAGGTCCTGAGTCCTGACAAGGTTCCGGGGGTCGTGGTTAACTGGTGACGCATCGGCCCTGTAAAAGCGGGTCTGGAATCGATTGACGGTGAACAGGCTGTCGCAGGTACCCGCCTCAAGCCGTTTCTCATATGCCTCAATAGCGTTTCGAATCGTCCCCGCCCCCAGAAGGGGATTAGTTGTATGAGTCATCAGGTAAGAACGACTTGAAACTGCACCGACATCGTCAGCGAGGACCAGATTCATACTGACGAAATCACCGCACAGTTCCGGCTTGCGATCTCGAATCATGATACGGTCCCCTTCAACAAGGCCATGGTCAGCCAAAATACTGCGAGCATCCGTATTGATAACGACGAACTCGATCTCCGTAACATTCAGCAATGTGTCGAGGATCCAGCGAAATAAGGGCTTGCCGGCAAACGGCCTGAAGTTCTTACCAACGACACGAGCACTGTTGGCTTTCATGGGCAGCAAAGCCACCAGACGAAAATCGGCTTTATCCATAGGTCACCTGTGAGAGATCCGAAGTAGAATTCAGCGCGGATAGAAGTAACGTTCTTTCCGTTGTCGCGACAAATTGCGATGTAAATGATGTCCGCGCCATGCACCATAAAACTGAAAAAAACGAAAGGCGATGATCTGAAACATTCTGGAGAGGAAAACTCGCTGCTGCAGGGCATCCGAAAGATCACTCAGGACCCCCGCGAAAAAATAGCGGACCGCATCATACCACTGCACATGAACCTCGGGCATAATCTCGCGGAGAGCCAGAGCCTCACGTTCATATCGGCGTCGAACCTGCCCCCATGACTCATGGTGGTAATGGTAGACGGATGCATCGGGCACATAGACGATCGTCTTCTTCTGTTGCCACAACTGTTTCGCAAGGTACATGTCTTCAAGTCCGGTCAGGGACTCGTCAAACCGATGCTCCCTCCAGCATTCGTACCGCAGGGCAAGATTTGCATTGTTACAGAAGAACGGCGGCTGATTATGTTCAGCGTGCTCCGGAAAGTATTTTGCAAACAAAGCATGTTCGCTGAACCTTGTCTCGTCGCCACCGACCTGACGGCCGAAAGCGATCGCCGTTGAGGCATCAGCCAGGGGCAGCAGCAGATTCTTCAGCCATTGATTGTCGACAGGGACGCAGTGTCCGCTGACAAACACCAGGAACCTGCCGCGTGCAGCATCGCACCCGATATTCAAAGATCTCCCAAAAGAAAATTCGCTGCGTTTTAGATGAAGGATTCGGCAGCCACCCTTCTCTGCGATCGCCAGCGTGTCGTCGGTGGAACCCGAGTCCACAACAATGATCTCGATTTCCGACTGCAAAAACTCCTGCGAGCGGATTCCCTCCAGCAGTTGCCGCAGATATCGCGCCTCGTTCAGTGTGCGAATGACGATAGAACAATCATTCATAGGGAGTTTCTAGCCACATACTCGCGAATCATCCACTGACATCCACAGCAGAGCCCATAGAGTGCAATCGCCGGAATCGTGCACCGCAGTTCGAAATCCCAGAAGGATGTCCCGATCGATCCGAGCGATCTTCTGACGGAAACTTGAGTATAAATAAAGCAACTTGCGCCGAGAAGGCCAACTGGATAGGAATAGACGCCGATCGAAGGCGTCAAAATGATCATCAAAAACACCCAGAACGCGCCAGTCAGGCCATTCAGCCAGTGCCAAATGATGTTGTTCGTTGTACTGTATGCCTGAAGATGCATCGCGCCCCATCTTTCGACAAACACGGCAAGTCCCAGCAGAAACCAGAATTCCAGCTCCGGAAAACCAACATGGCTGCCAACAAGTGGCAGGATAAAAGTTGCGGCGGACGGGGCAATCGCGAACGGAATAATGTAGGCCAGATGAGCCTTGATCATGTTGCGTCGAATTCGCAGACGAAGTTGCTGCATGTCGCCCTTGGCTCGGAGTCGATTCAGTACAGGTAAATGGCTGTAAAACGGTGCCCGGCTGACTTCTGCAATCACTTTGATGATTCTCAGGACGAGCTGGAACTGAGCCAGCTGGTCAGTGGGGATGGTTTCAGCGAAAGCAAGTCCGCTGGTTTCAGCAATTCCAGCTGAACACCATACTCCAGTGAGAGAACGCCATGCATTCGGCCAGACCGCTCGAAAAATGGACGCAGAGTATTTGTCTTCAGAAGCCAGATAGGGCAGTCTTTTCAAAGTCCGGGACGCCAGCCACGACAGACGGAAGAATGCAACGACCTGAAACGTCTGATTGACAGCAATTAACACCAGCAGATTGCCACCGAGAAACAGCGATGCCAGAGCTGCCGCCGCGCCTGCGGTCACAAAAATTGCAGACCAGCGTTGTTCCGCCGCAACCTCATTGGCTCCCTGCAGAATCGCACTGAACTGGCTGGAGTATAAGACCAGCGGCGTCACAATCGCGACGATTCCCCAGGCAATCCAGGCTAGCTCCGGCGAAGAGGCCGCCCGGATGGGCTTGTCGAACAAAGTGGTGCCAATCAACAGAAGACAGGGGAAACATCCCAAGGCGAGCACGAGAAAGATCCGGCGGAGAGTTCCGACGATGCGGCTCAATAGCCCCGGGTCTACTTCAGATCGTGTTGCTGGCGTGAAGCCTGCCTGGAATTTCCCCAACTGATTTTCCGGCATTCCTGCAAGAGCGTGTGAAATAAATCGCGAAAAAGTCGGAGCAAATCCTCCTCCGACCAGCATTTGCAAACTTATGATCGAAGTCAGGAACAGATAGAGAGAAACATCGCCGGAAGAGAATCGATTCAGTACCAGAGGAATGATGATCACGAAAGACGCAATCTTTGCTCCCGTATTGAACAGGCTCATGAGCGCAGGAGACTGCCAGACTTCATGCCTGTAGAGCCGAACAATTGGCGTCGCTGTCCCCATGAGAAATGCTTGTCGTCCGCAACAGGTTCGCGATGGCCCAAAAATACGGATCAATCAAGTCACAATTCCACGAGGCCGAGATCTTATTGCCACGCCCCCCATTGGAGTTGCAAAGCGTGACAAGGATGAAAATCAATAACTACCTTCTCGCAGCACAACAGTCCGAATCGTGCGAAGCAGAATGAAGTAGTCCAGCCAAAGCGACCAATTCCTCACATAGTAAGTATCCAGACGAACTCTGGCGTCATAGGTCGTGTTGTTGCGACCTGAGACCTGCCACAACCCTGTAAGCCCCGGACGTACACGAAGATAAAGAGAGAACACCGGGCGATATTTCTCAATTTCATTTTGGACGATCGGGCGCGGCCCGACCAGACTCATGTCTCCTCGAAATACATTCCACAACTGTGGGATTTCATCAAGGCTGGTCTTGCGAAGAAAATTACCGACCCCGGGAATGATGCGAGGATCATTCTTCAATTTCTGGTCACGCGCCCATTCCGCCTTGGCTTCAGGATTTGCCTCAAGATAATCGTTCAGAACCGCGGCCGCATTGGGAACCATGCTGCGAATCTTATAGGCCAGAAACCTTCTTCCACCACGCCCGATTCTTTCATGGGCGTAAAAGATCGGTCCTTTCGATTCCTTACGAATCATTAACGCGAGAAAAAGAATCAACGGACTCAATACCAACATCAGAACACCTGAAGCAAAAATGTCGAAAGCCCGTTTCGCCAAACGCTGGTAAGGCAGCAGTAACCGATCCTGAATAAGAACTCCCCCCAGACCTGCCGTGTCGAAGGAATTCACCCAAAGCGTGGGCATCATCAGGTTGTTGGACAAAACGACAAGATTGGGAATCATGCTGCCGTATGACAGAATCTGACGTACCTGAGCCTCAGTTTTGTCAGAAACGGCGGCAATAACCCAGAAACATTTCCTTGCCTCACAGATACTCACCAGATCTGAAGTATTACCAAGGAACTCCAGAGGTAATGCATCTTCCGACATCCAATAGCCAGCGGAATCGTCATCGACAATCCCGAGTGGTTTGAGTCCCCGCTGTGGTTGTCGCTCCAGAAACTCGTAGACCAACCGCCCCTGCTGGCCGCTGCCCACGATAATGACCTTCTCACCCCACCATTGTCGGCGGGCACATAGTTTTCTGACATAGAAACGTGCCGGTGGCGCCAGAAGCAGTGAGAGTGGGAATGCCACAATCACAGTCACAGATTCATTGAATGTGAACTCCCCGAGAAGACCGTTGAGCGCGATCACCGTGAGAAAAGAGCCGCCGACTGACGTCAGTTGATTGCGGAGTTCGCAAACGGGATTGATTCCGGATGCGGGAAAGAGGCCCAACGCCCCTCCGATGATCATGTGTGAAACAAAAATTGCGAACAGATTGTTCAATACACCCTGACCAAATGTTGAGGAGAAGAAAAACAGGGTGACGAGGGTTCCCATCAGGTAGCATCCCAACAGGCTGAACAAGTCTGCGGCAGCCAATGGAATTGATGTCAGCCAGACCTGACGATGCCTCAACACGCCACCGCTGCTCAACTGAGATGCGGCTGCCTCTTCCTGTAGATCGTGGGCAACGCGACTACCCTGAAATCCGGCGGCCGAATAGGAAGCGCTGGATTCATTTTCTCCACTGCGCGTTTCCTCACCCGGGACCATGGTCGTAAGTGTTGATAATGCCTGTGTACAAATAATCTGATGAATTCGTTTCGACATTACTGGCACGAATCGCTCCTCGCTCAAATCTCACCCTGGAAAATACGACCAAGGAATGTTGGCCATCTGCCATGAGGCGTGGTCTGCCAAAAAAATAATCATACACGCAAAGTTAACTGATTCTGGACATAAAAACTCGAGGGATTAAACACATCTTGGCCCGGAGGACACTCTGGAAACCAAGAAAGGGCAGAAATTCTGATCACATGAACAGTATTCATGTGATTCGATGACTCGTTTCATCCCTTGAGTTCGGCTTTTTGCTCCGGCCTGAACGACTCTGCCGAGAATAGGGGCTAACGTGGACGTCATTCTTTACGGTTGCCCGTGACTAAAACTCTTAACCGTTAAAGTCGAGTCACAAATGTGGTGGTTTCCGGGCGTCCGGCGTCTGGCACCCAATAACGGGCCATCCGCCTTTAGAATGGGTCGTCTGGGGTGCTTGGGAAGGACGTGCTTGATCGGGTTATTTGGGGTAAATTTTATCGCTGGACCGAAGAGCGTGATTGAAAGGTTTTTAGGTTCGTGTGATAGCTTGATATTTAAGTGAGAGATCTCCCGATGTTTAATGGCAGTTGTCCATCGCAAAAGGAGTCTCTTCAATGTGGAACAAGTTAGTTCAACGAGGCCGATGGCGTTCATTCGCCCTCTTCCTCACTCTTTCCGGCTGTACAGCCATTTCGGACTGCAAGTACGAAATGGGTCAAAAGATTCGAACCGGCCGGGCGTGGCATGAGTTTGACGGCTGCAATGAACAGTGCTTCACTGGCGATTATCGTGAAGGATGGAAGCAGGGCTACTACGATGTCCTGACCGGTGGTGATGGCAGACCTCCGGTTGTTGCTCCAAAGAAGTATTGGAAGCCTCCCGTCTTCGCTGAGCATGATCCGACGCGTCAGAACGACTGGTTTACCGGATATCAGGACGGAGCTTCCTGTGCGAAGACGCAGCCGGACTTCCATTATGTTCCGACATTCATGGCACCGACATTGCATCCCGCCTATTACAGTCACGATGCCGTAGAGATGATTTCAACGACAGAGAGCCCGGCGGCTCCTGAAGTGATTGAGCCGATGCCAGAAGGTGGTGATACTTCAGAAAATCCTTCTGTCGAGCCATCGCCAGGATCGGATCCGGGATCAAATCCTGCTCCGACTCCTGAAGCAGCTCCGCCTGCTCCAAAGGGCGAAGATTACGAAAAGGATCCTGAGCCAAAGCCCACAACACGTAACGAGTCACCTGAATCATCCACGACGCAAAGGCTTGTCGAAGGCTACCGGACTCCAAAGTCTTCCTATCTTGATCAGCTGGTGCAGAATGCGTCTCACAGCTCTGAACAGTCAGTGGACGATAACAATAAGTAGTACTGAGTTTGTCGCGGTCAAAGACTGAACGTTGACGCGGCCAACTTCTCCAGCGGCATGCAAACCGCTGTGACGAAGGCGCCGAGAAAAAGGGTTTTCTTCGGGCCATCAGGTAACAGAGCACGGAATCAAGGACGAATCCCATGAATCATAAGTCACTAGCGGCCAGACTTACGTCCAGCATACTGGGCGGCGTGGTCACGCTGAGTATGGCGTCTTCCGTCGGATGTCGTGCCATTACCGATGTGCACGAGTCAATTCCGGCGAGCCGTCTTCCCCGCCATCTTGCGGTGGAGCCGAGGGAAGGACGCCAAGTCTTTCCTTTTACGGCACTTGGTCAGGAAAAACCTGCATCCCATATCATTGGGGGAGGAGATCAGTTGAGTGTTTTCGTGTTTGGCGTCTTACCGCCCGGCACGGAAACCACCCCTATTTTGCAGCGAACTCAGCCGGTTAACCAGCGCTATTATCCTCCGCATGGAAGCGTGGTTGGAGCAACCACCGGCCTGCCAGTACTTGTGGATCAGGACGGCTCAGTGGAATTGCCCCTGATTGGTAAAGTGCATCTCGGAGGGCTGACTCTGCCTGAGGCCACCACGGCGGTCAAAAATTCTTACCGCGATAAGCAGATCACGAAACAAGACTCCGAACGCGTCATTGTTTCTTTGGTGACAGCCAGAGTTCACCGCGTTGTTGTTCTTCGGGAAGATACGCCGAATGCGGCTGTTCAACTCGTGGAACCCGGCAAAGTCGACCATATCCACCGAGGATCTGCCGATGTCGTGGACCTGCCAGTCTACGAGAACGACGTGTTGCACGCTCTTTCCGTGACAGGTGGACTTCCAGGCACTGACGCCGCCCGCGAAATCTGGGTCTTCAAGCGATCCGGACTGGAGGATCCTCATGCGATCACTTCAACCGAGTTGCAAACACGAGCAGCGTCATATCACCAAAGTGAAGGAACACAGGGGCAGGTGATTCGAATCCCGTTGACGGGTTGCCCTGGAGAAAGTGTTTCCTTCAGTATGAAGGACATCGTCGTCGAAGACGGTGACGTCGTGTACGTGCCACGTCGCGAAGAATTCTTTTATGTGGGCGGACTGGTCGCCGGTGCCAAGATACCACTTCCCCGGGACGAAGACATCGACGTACTCGAAGCAGTGGCTTTGGCTAATGGGTCCGTTGGTGGCCCGCTGGGTCAGTCAGGCCAGTCGCTCGCATCCGGAACTCCGGGACACATGGTCCGACCGACTCGAGTCATAATTCTCAGAGAACTACCAGACGGACGTCAACTCCCGATTCGGGTGGACCTTGCAAGGGCTATGGTCGACCCAAAAGAACGGATTCTCATCCAGCAGAACGACGTAGTGATGCTGCAGTTCAAGCCTCACCAGGCGGTCTTCAACGGAGTGCTGAACACATTAAACTTCAGCGTGTTGTTCACTCCAAGCAACTAGTACTTCACCAAAGCTGAGAACAGAGTTCGTTATTCCCACGCAGGTGGGAATAACGACATCGCCCAACTGGATTCACGCCCGCAAAGGCACGGAGATTTGACTCGAAAACTCCGTGATGACGACGCATCAGTACTGTCGACAGGCCTGAAAAAAAGAAAGCGATGAGGGGTTGAACCTTCATCGCTCTCCTTGAGTTTAGACAGACGTCTGCTGAACCAATCACTCGGCGTTTCTAGAACTCAGCAAAGTCTTGCCCGCTCCGTCACCGCCTTTGCCCTTCCGGTCGGAATAGTAGTAGCCATAGTAGCCACGGCGCTCAAATTCATGGCCGCTGCCGTAGGTGTTGACTACGCAACCCAACAGTCTGGCATTTGCTGATCGCAAAGTTTCCACGGTATCAATGACCTGCTGGCGAGTATCGTTGGATGAACGCACAACAAGAAGCATACCGTCAGATTTCTGGGCAACGATTACTGGATCGGAGACCGCAAGAACCGGGCCTACGTCAATGATCACGAGCTGGAACCGAGCTTTAAGCTGGACAAGTAATTCATCAAACACGGAATTCTGAAGAAGCTCTGATGGGTCGGCAGCCCCTGTTCCGGAAGTCATCAATGTCAGATTCTGTACCCCCGACGGCATGAGCACTTCATCCAACTGACACTTACCCTTCAGAATGTCTGAGAGCCCGCGCTCATCAGGAACATTGAACCGCTTGTGGAATGTGGGGCGACGCATGTCGCCTTCAATCATCACAACGGACATATTTAGCTTCGCAAACGAAGCCGCAATATTCGCCAGAATAGTGGTCTTACCATCGCCGGGCAGGGGACTTGTCGCCGAAATCACGTGAAGATTTCCAGCGCGAATGTCCGCCAGAAGCAATGTTCGCAGAATACGGAACGATTCACCCTCTGGTGAATTGTCCGCAACGATCGGGAATGCTCCGTCGGTCTTGAAGCCGCCAACTCGGGCGAGAATTGGCAGACCGATCGCACTGTCGATTTCCGACGATGTGCGGAATCGAGTATCGAGCTGATCGATTAGGACAGATGCGAACAGTCCAGCCACGAGCCCCAGCATCAGGCCACCCACGCCACACAGAGGGAGGCTTGGCCAGATTGATTCTCCGCGGCGAGGTGACTCCAGCAATTCATGGATGTATCCATGCATCCCGGAAGCCAAATCGAGCCCACGCAACTGCTCCACTAGACCATCGAAAAGAGTCTGTGTTCGATCAACTCGTGATTTGATCATTCCTTCCTTGAGTTCATACTCCACCAGCTGACGAGCCAGTTTCTCGGCATCGTTCATTTTGGTTGTCAACTCTATTCGTGTCTCAGCGATTTCGGTCGCGTCCTTTTCAAGGAACGCAACATAGGCTGCCAAAAGCCCTCGTGGCGTGAGTTCCACTTCATCCAGAGTCGGCTTCAGCCCTTCTTCTCTCTCCGCCAGCTTCTCAGTTATAAATGCGATTTGCTCTTCGAGTTTCTTCACATCCGGGTGCTTCAAACCCAGCTCTGCCTTCAAATTCTTCAGATCTCGTTCCATGCCGATCAGGTCAAATGCCAGGCGAGCCTGTTCAACACGGTCGGCCTGCTCAGCAAGGAATGGAGTTCCCTTGGCCGCGTTGGATTGCATGCCGGCGAAAATTCCCAGTCGCGTGAGACTCTCGGTATCGATAATCCCGAGATCCTCGATCATGATTTTCCCGTCCTGACCTCTGCTGTTCAGAACGACCTTCGCCTTCTCGAGTCGTGAGCGAATTGCAGACTCACGGATGTCCAGAGTTAACAGTTCTTCATGCAGCTTTCGATACCCTTCCACATACATGTTGCCACTGTTTTCGCCCTGGTAAAGCACCGGGGCATTCTGGCGAGCATTAATAAATTCCTGCTGAACGTCGGAAAGTTCCTTTTCGAGACCGTCACGAGCCTCCTTGACAAGGTTGTTCGCCTCCGACATCGCTTTAGACAATTGTTCGTTGAGAAACAGTTGATACTCAACCACGATTCCTTCCAGAATCAGACGGGAATCTTCGGCTTCCGTGTGTTCGAATCGAATCGCCAGACTACGAGCATCTTTGGCGGTCCCTTCACCACCACGACTCAGTTTCAAATGATCAATCACATAGTCAGCAGAGTCCATGTCTGTGCCGGCAATGTGCTCCATGATGGAGGGCAGTTCCTTAAGATTGTGGCGTTTTAATGCCCCCTCAATGATGCGGCGACTCCGGACCACTTCCATATGATTTGCAAGAACATCTTCATCAACCATGTTCTCCCCCTGACTGGCTCCTGATGCCAGGTTCGGGTCGCGCTGACTCACCAGAACTTTGGCACTTGACTCATACCAAACGCGAGCCTTCGACCAATAGAGCGATGCTAACGCAAGGCCGAGGCTCATCGAGCCCAAAATCACCCATCGCTGCCGAACCAGAATATCAGAGATTCGAAGCGATGGCTGCGACTGCATGGGGTCGGCAAACACGACCTGACTGACTCGCTTCTCACCAAGCTGCGGAGATGACTTTGAAGAACCCTTCATCGTTTACTTTCTGGCCGAATCCATCGGACGCTTTAGCCGGCTGATCTTCCTGAGTTTGAACTGAAAATACCTGCAAAGCGAGCAGAGCGCTGCCTGAAACGCCGGATTCCAGGAACGCGAGGAAAACTATGTGCGTTGTCAACATTTCTCGCTGAGGTTTGAAGTCGCCGGACCACGCCCTAAGACGCACTCCCAGCGCATCTGCGCTAGTGTGCTGTTTTTTGCGAACTATTGCTATACCAGTCGACTGATAACCAGACACCATCAACGCATGAGACTTCTTCGAAACGAATTGGTAGCTTGCGATCAATAAGTCGCTGATGTGAAAAGAATGGCATACAAAAAATGGGACATTTGGGGCAATTGCGGCTGGATGAGATTGATGAAAAGTGCCTTGTAGGTGGCTGATCAGCCCCTAGAATCCGCGAAAATATCGTCCTGTTCTCATCGGAAGATACCCCAAACGCTGCAGCTTAATTTAGGGGCCAGAATTTACACAGACGCTCCTGCAGTGAATTCTTTTGCAGATCACCATGATGCTCTGGCCGCCGGATTAATGCTGACGATTTTTTTTGTCTCGTCCGATGTTTTTTTCGAAGTCGTCAAGCTTTTAAGGTAATTCTGGAGTTGTTCTCTATGAAAGCGATTGCAGTCCGTCCGGGCACTCCCGACAGTGTTCATCTCGCCGACCTTGCTAAACCGGCGGCGACCGATGTGCCAAACGGGACAGGCGTACTGGTTCGGGTACTCAAAGTGGGGGTGGATGCGACTGACCGGGAAATCAATGAGGCACTTTATGGGAATGCTCCTCCCGGGTACGACTTCCTGGTAATTGGTCATGAATGTTTCGGAATCGTGGAGGAGGTCGGCCCGAACGTAAAGAAGGTGAAAGCCGGCGATTACGTAACGTGTACCGTGCGACGCCCGGGCAGCTCAATTTACGACCAGATCGGGCGGTCCGACATCACGAGTGAGGAGCAATACTACGAACGTGGAATTAACCTCCGCCACGGCTACCTGACGGAGTACTTCGTCGACGACGAAGAATTTATCGTAAGAATGCCGGTGGGCCTGAAGCACTTGCACGTGCTCGTCGAACCGATGAGCTGTGCCGCGAAGGCTGTTGAACAGGCCTTTCTGGCTCAACGCCGCTTGCAGGTTTGGCAGCCAAAACGCGCGTGGGTGACCGGCGCGGGTCAAATTGGCCTGCTGTCAACTTTGGCCCTGCGTTTACGTGGTCTTGAAGTCTTCACCCTGGCTCGCGGGCGGAAACCAAATTTGAAGGCTGAGATTGCTGAGGGTCTGGGAGCAACCTACATCAGCACCGGCGACCAGACTCTTCTGGAAATCGCCGCGAAGTACGGTAAGCCTGACCTGATTATTGAAGCCACCGGCAACAGTGCGATCGCTTTCGAGGCGATGCAGGTTCTCGGCCACAACGGCTGCATCGTCTGGACCAGCATCACCGGCGGTCAACGAAAGGTCGAAGTGCCCGGCGACCATATCAATCTGAACTGGGTTCTGGGAAATAAGTTGTTGGTGGGTTCCGTAAATGCCAACTTCCGACATTTCGAATCCGGAATCGCTGATCTGGCTTTGGGCGAAGTCACCTATCCTGGTGTCATTCAAAGAATTCTGACGACTCCCGTAAAAGGTCTCGATAACTACAAAGAAATGATGCGGCTGCTCGTTGAAGATCGAGATGCCCTGAAGGTCTACGTGGACGTGGCGGAGGGCTAGCCTAAACCTGGCGTACTCGGAATGCGAGAAAGTTGCATAAAGACGAAAACCTCAGGCTTTTTCCGGTGGTTGTTGAGTAACAACAAACGACAAGCATCGGCAAACAGGAGGTTTCAGAGTGAAGCTCAACGAAGTTAGAAATTATCTCGACGCGAGCGTCGCGCGACACAAAGAATCGACACAGCTAACTGCAGCGGTCAGTCGCTGACGATTGCTCCACCCTCTATCCAATTGGAACTAGCCGATCGAGTTCAGGCTACGAATGACGGCGGGCTGGCTGTTATTCAACGGGTGGTCAAACAACTGGACCTGACAGACAGTATCAATCGCATTTGCCCGATCTTCAAGATGCATCTGCCGTACAGTGAAGCCGATCATGTGCTCAACATTACCTACAGCCTGCTTGCAGGAGGTACTTGAAGTTCCCCAGAAGTAGTAGGCGCATTGGATTGGATGTTGTGGACCCTGCACGGCGCGTCGTCCAATTGCGATTTCTCATCATGTGTCAGACCAAACGGAGACGACCTCTGCTGAGGAGCAACTCGAGCCTGATGCCGGATTTCAAACCTGCCTTTAATGCGCCTTATCGCAAGTGTTAGGCGATTTAAAAAGGCATGCGGCTTGCCTGAGTTCAAAGGTAAGCCGCATGCTGTGATTTCGGCTAATCGCGCAGGGAGTTGGCCGGGAAGGAACAGTTCGCAGCTCCGCGATCAGGTCGTACAGAATGTTACGGCGCTGGTGTCCGGAGTTTCAGATTACTCACCTTACGGCGTTTGCTATCCAAGCGTGACGAGGTGGGCGTTCGGCCTTTGTGCAGCCACTGATGACAAATGACGAATAGAGGCCCGGAAAAACAATTACTGTTTGCCTTCGGTTCGCTTTGACCACCATGGCAGGCCAACTCCGCCGTCCATCGTCAACGTGGAGCCGGTCATGTAAGACGCTTCATCGCTGAGAGTAAAGCAGACGCCATGAGCCATCTCTTCGCTGCTGCCCATGCGTCCCATCGGCAATCCTTCCGCACCCTGCTGAAGTTGTTCTTCCGTAAAGAATTTTCGTTCGCCCGGAGTATCAATCCAGCCAGGATGAAACACGTTGACACGAATGCCATCCTTCACCAGTTCAATGGCCGCAGTGCGAGCCATGTGATCGATGGCCGCTTTAGACATGTTGTAAGCCATGGCCGTTGGGATCGGGATAATCGCATGAGGAGAACTGATCACAGTGATCGCTCCGCCTTTGCCCTGCTTCAGCATTTGCTGTGAAGCCGCACGGACGCCAAAAAACGCGCCCCACATGCTGACGTCGATTGTTCGTCGAAAGCCAGCCATGTCCGCTTCCACCATCAACTGACGATCGCTGTAAACGGCATTGGAGACGAACAGATCCAGGCTGCCAAAAGCGTCAACCGTCTTCTGGACCATGTCTTCAACGGCCTTCTGGTCTGAGACATCGCAAGCCACAACAATCGCCTTTCGGCCCAGTCGGCGAATCTGCTCGGCGACTTCTTCGGCCTGCGTCACACTTGAGCTGCAGTTGATCGTGACGTTGGCTCCACCCTTCGCCAGTTCGAGCGCGACGCCGCTGCCGATGCCCTTGGAAGATCCCGTTACAAGCGCGTTTTTGCCTTCAAACTTGTAGTGCATAGCCAACCTTGAATTCTGTTTCGTCAATTGAAAAGGGGGATTAGCCCCGGGGACTGTCTGAGTCTCTGATGGCGATCAGTGACTGTATTCGTCTCGGCATCTTCGTGCCCGAATACCAACTCGTCAATAGCCCGACTCCAGCCAGTGCATTTGTCCCGCTGAACGGACTGTTGCAAACGGGACCCGGCCAGTCAGCCCCAGGACACCCTGTTCAGCGGCACCTCTTTTCCGGGTATTCGGTCCGTCTCAAGAATGCAACATGTTGCTCAGACGACAGCAATTCGAGAAGAAATACATCACGCATGGACGTGATGGAAGAACTGCCCCGCAGATTCTCGTAAGGGCCTCGTTCCGATTAAGCGTTTCGTACTTGCTGCAACGAAACCGCCCCGGCAACTACCGATTATTGTTCGACGTGGACGCAGTTTCTGACACTCGGTCGTCCGTGTTGTGATCTAAAGTTCAGCGTCAAGCCGGAGAGCCACTGTTTCTTTGAACTCCATGGTTCAAAAAGGAGAGTCACGAGTTCTTTTGGCAGTGGCCCATTTCGTTCGACGAAGCGATGTGTTTTGCGGGCTTTTCCACGCTGCTTGTCTGCTCTCAGGAGAATAGTCTTCTGCTATTTTTATGGCTCGGTCAGGCGACTGGCCAGAACAACCGGTCAGGAGACTGCCGGAAGCAGTATGGCCCGAATAAGAACGCGGGTTTGTCTCACAGATATTCTGAGTCTACGAGCCCTTTACTGAGGAGAAGACGAAATGTCTGAAGAAGTGTGCTCCGGAAAAATTTACGTTCAGGGAGATGACGCGACCATTCCCCGGTCAGGACCTGGCGATGACGACCACATGGCGCATCTTCGTCGGTCAGATCTCGACGACATTCGTGAGGCCACGCAGATCACGAGTCACAGAGTTCTCATGGAACTCATTGATTGCGGCGTCCGTGCGGAGTCACTCAATATCCTGACGCTTGTGCCATTGGTTCATGTGGCATGGTCAAACGGCAGCATTGAAGACGAAGAGCGTCTGGCCATTCTTGAAGCTGCCGCGCAGGTCGGCGTGCGAGCTGGCTCGCCGGGCTTTGTGCTCTTAAATGGTTGGCTCTGCTGTCGACCGCATCGCACTCTGATCCGCACGTGGAAAGATTACATCGCAGCCATTCAGAAGTTTCTGAGCCCCGAAGCTTACAAAGCTTTACGCCTGAGCACAGTCAATCGCGCAAGGACCGTGGCAGAGGCGTCCGGAGGAGTTCTGGGATTTCTGAAAGTCTCCCGCGCTGAAGAGGACGCGATTCAGGAGCTTAGCCTCGCCTTCGGCATCTGATCTTCAAAAGCTTAACCCACGTTCCTCGTGATCACTGGTCCTTCCCTTTTGGCTACGTTCAAGAGAGCATTGTTCACTGAGCACTCGGCGGCATTGGCCACATTTGCGAAGTACTCACTTGCTGTCACGGGGCAGGGATCTGAAAAGACTCAGAGAGCTTCCCATTCCGGAATGCCCTTGTCTTTCAACTGCTTGTTGTAAAGCTCATGATAGGGTTTCGTGGCTGACATCTTCGCGTCCTCATTGACCATCATGGGGCGAGTCACCTTCCACCATTCGTCATACACTTTTCGCATACGGCTTACGACTTCCGGATACTGTTCCAGAACGTTTGTCGTTTGTCCGGGATCAGCCTGCATGTCGAATAATTGCTTGTCGTTCACGAATCGAAACCGCTGATTTCGCACGCTGAAGTTCTTCCACTGAAAATCGTTCGGCTCCTGTCCTGTTTCCCAGCGACCGACATGAGTAAACAGATAACGATCCTCCCATGCTGCGGATGGGGTGTTGACCAGAGGAAGCAGATTTCGCCCTTCGACCTGATTCTCCGGAAGTTCAGCTCCGGCGATTGCGGCCAGGGTTGGAAAAATATCGATATCGCCGGCAATACGATCAATGTCCTGAGCCGGCCAATGCTTATCCCAGCGAACAAAGAATGGGACTCGCACTCCACCTTCATCCGGTGAACCCTTCAGGCCCTTCATTCCCACATTATATGGCCGCATCTCAACACCATCGACGGACTTTCCCATGGCTGTATCTGGCTTACCAGAACCCCCGCCGGTCATGCCATTATCAGACATAAAAACGATGACCGTATTCTCCAGGAGTTTGTGTTGCTCCAGATGATTCATCAGCATTCCGACATTGTCATCAATGTTCTCGATCATTCCGTAGTAGCTGGCCTGCTCCTCTTCGAATCCGCATTCCAGAAATCTCTTCTTCGATGCCTCAGGGGCCAGGTATGGTCCATGAGGAGCATTTGGTGCGATGTAGGCGAAGAAGGGTTGTTTGGCTTTTGAAATCTTTGAGATCCAGCCAGTGGCTGCCGAGAAAAAAACGTCGGTGCAGAAGCCGCGAGTTTTCACGAACTGCCCGTTATAGCGAATCACGGGATCGAAATACGAATTTTCCGGCGAGTCGCCACAACTGCAGGCATACGCCTGTCCTATGCCACCAGCTCCGTGAATGAAGGTTTCATCAAAGCCTCTGTTGCGAGGTTGATAAGGCTCTTCATCTCCCAAATGCCATTTACCAAAGATCCCCGTCGTGTAGCCGACCTTCTTCAGAATCTGTGGCAGCGTCACCGCGTTCAACGTGAGTCGCTCACGCTCCAGAATCGTATGAGTAATCCCGTTTCGCATTGAATGTCGGCCCGTCATCAATGCTGATCGAGTCGGGCTGCATGTCGGCGACACAAGAAACCGAGTGAATCGGGTACTGAGATCATGCAAACGATCCAGATGCGGGGTCTTCAGCCACGGGTGCCCATGTCGTCCCAGCGGCCCGTATCCCTGATCATCGGTAATGATCAACACGATATTCGGAGCAATGTTCTCGGCGGCCGAAAGCAAACTGCTGCCTGAACAGCTGAGCCAGCAGACAGCCATGGCGGCGAAACTCATTCTTTGAAGCATGGAAGACTCCCGCGGAATTGTCAGGTGGACGACAAAGTGAATCTGATCCCCAACCCACACGTGCAGCCGAGGAAAAGTCGGGTCAGGAAATGAATCGTCGTTGATAAAGAATCCATTCGACACAAGTCAGAATCACGGCGCAGATCGTCAGATAAATCCAGAGCGGTCGACTTAACCAACGCGACATTTGTGATCCGTTTCCGAACGTTGATGAGATCGATGCTCGCGGCCGCAAATCCGACTCTTTTATGCTGGCCAGATTGACGGCTACAACCGCATACGAGTTCACGTTCTCAGCAACCGGGGAATTGATGTTCGCTGAAGCGGTCAAAGTCCATAGCCCGACTTCATTCAATGGCCCTGTTGTTACTGTTGCCGAGCCACTTGCGTCATTGAAGGCAGGCACTGGCGTCAGTCCGAACCGTATTCCCGTCGGCGAGGACAATTGCAAAGGCTCACTCAGGATTGTCGTCAGAGGAATTCTCACAACGCCTCCGGAATTCGCCGATGGTACGATTTCCCCAGTCGTGCCTGAAAACCATCCGAGCGCGTTAGACACCATGATCGGGAAGGCCGTTCGAAAGGCGAGATCGCTGCTGTCGAGACTTACAGTCAGGACGAGACATTTCCCTGCGGCTCGCGGCACTATGGCAAAGATCGGTACGCCGGTGGCCGTGCTGGCCAAAACCTGTGGGCTGGTACTGAAGATCAATTCACGTGCCTCCGGGACAACGACATTGTCGAGTCGGAAGTGACGCATCAGCGGTGACGCGGAGTCCTGATCGGTGATCAGTGGATTCTCCAGACGCTCTCCTGCCTCCCAGTCATCGCACTTCCCGATCGGATCAATCACAAACACCTGGCCCATGGGAAGCTGGGCAGGAATTCGCCCATGCAGGATGACCAGAGAATCTTCCGGCCAGGTCGTGGGAAACTCAGAAACGACACTGACTTCGACGAGCGGATTGGCCTCAAAGACCTTCTCCAGAAACAGATTCCCTGTCGTAACGATTAAGACCTTCTGAATCATTCGTGCGGGGAGAATGGACCAGGCCTTGTTGTCTGTTTGAAGTGCATCACTGTCTGTTTGAAGTGCATCACTGTCTGTTTGAAGTTCATCACTGCTGAGCAATCCGGCTGCAGACTCATTCTGCTCCGGGCCGTCGAGGCTTGCAGTGGCTGGCGAAGTTAAAATCGGCTCGACTGTTTTGCCAGACTGAATCTGAGTCAATGCGGCCTGAACGACTCCACCTGCGAGCGATGTTTTCTCCAGAGTTCGAGTCCACAGCTCCTCGGGCTGAAGATTCAGCGGCAGCACATCGATTGGAATATCATCCAGAGTCAATTCAAGGCGACAACTGACCGCGACCGAAGACGCATTCTTAACGGACACCAAAGTTTCATATCCAATCGCATCGGTAAGGCTTCTCCGAACCTGAAACCGAGTGATCCCGACGTTCGACGCGTTGGTCGAGAACAATCGATACTCGATCACTGGCTCAATTTTCTTTGCCGTTTGATCGCCAACTGTCTTGTCGTCAGCCTCTTCCCTGAGCAAGCGATCATTGGCCGGCGACCGCTCATCCGACTTGGCTGCGATATCATCAGCGCAGCCATCGGTCAAAACAATGATCTCACCGTGCGAGTGGCTTCCGATCAGTTTGCGAGCGAGTTCAATGGCCGGCTGCAAAGATGTGGGACCATCGGAAAAATCAATGCTTCGCAACGCTTCGTGCAAAGTGGGACTGTGTCCTGTCAGGCTGGCCACGACTTCCGGTGATTCCCCGGCAAGGATAATTGACAGCTCATCCTGAAATCGAAGTCCCTCAATGACTTCAGCGGCTGCTGCTTTGGCCGCATTAAGTCGAGTTGGATGAACATCTGTGGCACGCATACTGGCCGAATTATCAACAACGATTACTAGTCGGCGAGCCTGCAGCGACTGCCAGGAGAAATACGGATTCGTCAGCGCGAGCACGATCAGTAGCAGGAGCAGCAACTGCAGAAGCAATGAATACCAGTGGCGAAATTGTTGCCACAATGATCGTGGCGGCTTCTCTTCGAAGATCTGCTTCCAGAAGAGATTTGTTGAGACCGGGACACGACGCAGCCGCACCTTGAGAATATAAAGCGCCACGATTGGCAGCATGAGGGCTGTCAGGGTCAGGGCGATAGGGAGGGCAAAGGACATAGGAAGTCGTGTCAGTTGTTCAGTGTGTTCCCTGCGGCGGGAACTCGAACGAGAGTCTTTCGGGGGCTGATAGTGCGAGGATTTCGACGCATTGTTAACAAAAGCGGCAATATTCTCCACCCGGTGCCCAACTGATGCTGCATTCGCGAAGCTCTGAGATATCCTTTCAATCGCAGCCGCCCACGGCTCAGGCGTCGTCAGCGGGGCTTCAGCCCCTTCGAAGCCGTGAATTTGTGACCGGTTGTACTTGTCGTTCTTCTCTGTTGATTCCTTCAGGTGCGTTTCGATGCTGCGTTTTGTCAGCTCAAACCAGGCCCGGATTTCGGGAGTCTCCCGCAGGGAGTGGCTGCGCATTGGGGGCCTCGGCGGGCTCAATTGGGCGCTGCCGGGACTGATGCCTCAACGAGCATCAGCCAGCGACATGGAAGCTTCTGCACCGGGCTTCGGAAAAGCGAAGGCTGTCATCGTGGTTTTCGCCAGCGGCGGACAGAGCCAGATCGATATGTGGGATCCCAAGCCGGATGCTCCGGAAGAAGTTCGAGGAGCATTCAAGTCGATCCAGACATCCGTGGCGGGCGTTCGATTCTGTGAACACATGCCCCGGATCGCTCGTATTGCTGACCGCCTGAGTATCGTCCGCAGTATGTCGCATGAAGATCTCGACCACGGGACTGCATTTTATCTTTCAATGACGGGACGATATCACCGCCGTCGTTCTGGAAATCCGTTACCTGCTCCGGAAGACATGCCCTGTCACGGTGCGGTGCTGCATCGTGTTCGTCCTAACTCGGCGTTTCCGCAGACCGCCATTCATCTGAACGGCCCCGCTGAAGTGCCTTTGATCCTGGGGCCCGGTCAGTTCGGAGGATTCCTTGGCAAGGGCTATGATCCTCTGACGCTGGGTGATGTCACAAAAGATGACAGCGCGGTACCATCGCTGATGCCTCACGCGGATCTCCCGGAAATTCGCATGCAGGCACGTAAGTCGCTGCTGGAATCGGTCGAAGGCAATATGCATCTTCTGGAACAGCAGAAACTCGAACTGGACAAACACGCGCTGTATCAGCAGGCATTCAATATGCTGGCTCGTCCACAAGCCCGAGAGGCGTTTGATCTTTCGAGAGAGCCGGAGGCCCTGAGAAACAGATATGGCAGAAACCGTTCCGGGCAGGCCTGCTTGCTGGCGCGGCGACTTGTGCAGGCTGGCGTTCCGCTGGTGACCGTCATCTGGTCGCACAACAATCGAGGTCAGGACATCGATCCGACGAACACAGATCTTTACGGCTGGGACAATCACAACGATATTTTCGAAGGTCTGCAGCATCATCTTCTGCCGCGTTTTGATCAGGGCTTTTCGGCGTTGATTGAAGATCTCGATGAAAAAGGAATGCTGGAAGACACGCTCGTCATTTGCATGGGCGAATTTGGCCGAGCCCCGTTAGTGGCTTTGGAACGCAACTTCGCTGGAGCGACCCCGGGCCGCAAGCACTGGAGTTCAGTTTACTCCATCGCCATGGCCGGTGCCGGTGTTCAGCGCGGAGCCGTCATCGGCGAATCGGACAGTCGAGGAGCTTTTCCGCGAACTGAAGCCTACGGTCCGTGGGATGTCACCGCCACCATGTTTTCCGCGCTTGGCATCAACCCACATCAGCTTTATTACGATCTCGTCGATCGCCCCATCCCGATCTGCGACGGGCGAGTGATATCGGCTTTGTACGGGTGATGTGGAGAGGGACTGAGAAGCTCTCTCTGCCCTTCATCAAGCCGCATTGCTGATGTCATCACCGTGGAGATACGGATAGAACATACGGCCGATTTCATCGCTCAGACGCCAGATGTATTCCATGCGAAATGTGTCATAGCTCACATCGGTTGCGGAACGCGGCACCTGGATCGGGAAGATGCTGTTGACCTCTCGTGAGAAGATACGTTTGCCGTCGCCATCAGTTTCCATCTCATACACGCTGACAATCGCGTCACATCGGCCACGAAACAGAGTATTGCTGTCACGTTCGTAGAGAGAAAAAGCACTGACATCGATATAGATCACATAGTTGACGTCAAACTCTGCTCCGACTTCCACCGCTGTATCCCAGTCCGGGTTATCTCTGAGCCAGGTCTGAACTTCAGCATAGTTCACAACCTCAATCTTCTTGGACGCAACCTGATTGGTCACGCGGTTGGCAATGATGTGGTCAATGTTGTCGAACTGATACTTCAGTTCGTCCGAGGCATAGCACACGACAGCAACACGAATGTCTTTGTCGGTCATTGACTTGTTCGTTTCCTTCTCAAACAACGGCTCAATCTGAGGCGGCCCGCCGATCAAATATCCCAGCAATAGAAAATAATTGCATCCGGGGATTGTGATCAGCATCATCCCCATCAACGCAAACTTCGTAAGAATCGAGGCCACGTTACGCCGTCCGCGGCTTTGCTGCATTGACGAAGCCGAACTGATTTTTTGGTGAAGCATCATGGCTGATTCCAGATCGAACAACGGCGGAGGGGAGATGGTCAGAGGGGAGATTGAGGCGGGAGCACCCAGAATCAATGGACGGTTTCACTGGCTCGATGATCGTAGAGGAACTGAGAAAGACTCATGGCCGCCCGATCAAGGAAGCTTTCCGTGAAAAGCTGTTCTGATTTGTTTTCGCGAGGCACCGGATAGGCCGGGTAAGTCACATCAAACGTACGTTCAAAAGACACATTGGTGGACTTTGTGTCTTTGCCTTTGGCTTCCATGACGGTCACCTTGCCGGAGGTTTTACCCTGAAGCAGGTTTGGGCTATCCTCAACCTCGCAGCTAAAGCCTTCGATCTCGATATGCATGATAAAGTCGGCATCAAATTCATCTGCCAGTTCCGAAAAATCTCCCCACTCGCCGTGATCATCGAACCACGTCGCGACGTCGTCGGAAGAGATAACTTTGATTTTTCGAGTATCCAGATGGCGAGTCATGCGATCGACGATATCTATCTGGATCGAAGGATGTCGCGCGAGAATCCCATGGGGAGCCGTGCAGACAATCAGCAGAGACTCTTCACCCTTGGTCAGATCAACGCCGGTCGCTCCGCGAAACTGTGATTTTCCCTTCGGATCACCGAAGAACATCTTGCCAGCCATAATGCCCAGGGAGCAGCCTGGAACGAACATCAGCAGACACAGTGCGATGACAAGTTGCAGCCGGGGCCGCAGAGTCATTCGGATTGTGGAAAAGATGTTTCGCACGACAGTTCACTCCATTGAACATTGACTTCATTCGGCGTCATGCCGGTCGAAGTAACCACAGGATCAGGGACAAGAGTACCCATCCTGCAAAGCTATAGACAAAAAACAGTCCAGGCGACCTAATCCCAATCCAGCGACCTCGAAAGGCCACTGCGAGGAACCACGGACACAAAACCAACAACGATATCGCCAGCATCAAGCCAGCAGGACTCACCTGAAACGAGCGACGCCATTGACCTCGCACAAACCAGGCGAAACTTGTCGTCATTCCACAGTGCGGACAGTTCATTCCTGTTGCACTGCGAAATCCACATTCCGGTAATCCCAACTGCAGATGAGTCCCGTATCCTCTGAGATCAGGAGTCAGCCACATCGCGATTGCCATCACGGACATGATTCCGAACGCCAGTAGCAGCAGAATTCCTCGTTCATGGCGGCTCAGGATTGCTCCCGAAGCAGCCCTGGTTTCCCGCTCGGCTGGAGTAGAATCTGTCGTTGACATGGGAGGAGTATCAGTGCGAGAAGAATTGAACAAGAGCCGTCCGAGGACGTTTTTTCATTCCCATCCCTGTTCCAGCAGGAATTGCCTTGCGCCCCTGAAGGCAACGTGAATGACAAGCCAAATCTGCCGATCACGCCGAGAGAATACGAAATCCAGCTGTCAGAAGTTGTGATGGGTGGAGGTTTTTCAGGGTCATTGCAAGAGTCATAGTTCGTTCTACGAGTGCTGTACCGATGCTGTTTACGCCTGATCCGGCACAATCTCAAAAGCGTTGATGACGTCCGCTGGTACTCGACAGGGCTGCAGCGTTGCGAACTTGACGAACGCCCAGTTAGTATGGGCCAGAGCCAATTGTTTTCCATCGTTGGTCCGGTGGATCTCATAACGGCGCATCGAGGTGACTCGTTTCATGTCCGCGACCCATGTGCGAACCACGATTTTATCATCAAGGAATGCCGGAACCCGGTATTCAATGTAATGAGATCTCACAACCCAGCCCTGCCCAAGTTCATGATAGGCCCTGGCCGACCAGCCTTGTGCTGACGAATGAGCGATCGCCGCGTGCTGAAGCCAGCGAAGATACTCGATGTTGTTCACGTGGCCGACACCGTCAATCTCCTCGGGAGTGACCTGATGATGATATTCGAATACGGCTGGCATGATTCACGGTTCAGAAAAAGAGAAGGCAGGAGCCAAAAAGAACGCAGTTCGTTTCATTGAGTCGTGGAAAAGGATACCAGAGAACTCGGTTTTGAGCAGCCTTCGGTTCTTAGCGTCGATTCATCAGGCGACGCGTTACGGTTGCCAATTCTCGTCCGCCCGGTTTTTGTTGATGTCGACCGCAATCAACATGGGAAGCGATTTGAGTCTTTCCTATACTTTGATGGAAATTTGACCCGAAGCCGCAGCCCGCGAAAAGGAACGAAATCCTCACTGGCGCTTCTGGTTTGCATCGGCGTTCCCCCAAAAACAAGACCAAAAACCAGACTCGGCACAACCAACAACCTGCTAACAAACATCTGCTGATCAGAGCCTGGCGATGTCCAGTTAGCATCCCACACAATTCAGCGGCGACCGCCTGCAGTTTCCGCAGGAGAGCAATGCCGCTCATTCAAAGGAGCATTTTTTCATGGCTCGGTTTGCTGTCGTTTTGCCTGCTGCCGGCAAGAGTACTCGGATGTCGGGCTTTCAGCGCAAGAAGCCGTTCGTGGAATTGAAAGGTCGGCCGGTGTGGGTGCGTACGGCCGAACACTTTCAGGGCCGACTGGATGTTTGCCAGACAATTCTCGTCGTGTCCCCGGATGATATGGAGTGGTTTCGGGAGACGTTTAAACCAAACCTCGCATTCATGGATATCAAGGTTGTTGCGGGGGGCGCTTCGCGAGCAGAAAGCGTCCGGAATGGAATCAGTGCCATTACAGAGCCAGCCGATTTCATTGCCGTTCATGATGCCGCGAGACCCTTGCTGACGGCCACGTGGATCGATCAGATATTTGCGGCCGCGCAGATTCATCAGGCGGCGATTCCTGGATTGCGTATCAGCAGCACCGTAAAAAAAATCACAGCAGATGGCATGATCGAGTCGACTGTCGATCGCACAAATCTGGTGCAGGCTCAGACGCCGCAAGTCTTCGAACGCAGCCTGCTGGAGAAGGCTTTCGCGGCGTGTCGCAACCTGTCATCCGTCACAGATGAGGCGTCATTAGTGGAACAAATGAATCATCCGGTTCATGTCATCGACGGATGGGATATGAACATCAAGATCACGACACATGATGACTTTCGGATGGCAGAGCTGTATCTGAATGCTCTCCCCAAATCCGGTGGAATCGCAGCGTTGCATCCGTTTGCAGATGATCTGTTTCGGTAGTCTCTGATGCTGTGCAGTTGGTCACGCGTGCAGTTCCGTTGGATGGTGAAGTTCAGCGGTTCATGGCGCTGCGAAGTCGCAGGATGCCAGAAGTCACAGGATGCCAGAAGTCACAGGATGCCAGAAGTCGCGGACACGCCAGGCGCGCCCTTCTGGAGTCAACGCTCCGCTGAATTTGACGGAAATCTGCGACGCAGGTCTGAACGTGAGCGTTTGTCAGCGTTTGACGGGAACCAGCATCAGTCCCAACCCCATCCACGTTGACAGGATCAGCAGAGTGACAGTGCT
>CAMAXD010000015.1 GCA_945861975.1 Candidatus Kuenenia stuttgartensis
CGAGCCCGTGATGCATCGCGGCGAAATGTATTTTCGGCCACTGCATCAGTCGTCAGCTGCACCTCGGAGTTGTCAGCTGTTGTCCTCAGCCCGAGATTATTTGACCGAGTGAACACGATCGACGCACCATCCGGCGACGTTGAAGCCGCAACCTCAGGAGCCTGGCGGTTACGACGAGGCGGCTCGTCAACGTTGACGTTCTTGATCACGCTGTCATCAATGACCACATTTAAGCCACCGGACTCCGCGCGGACGCAACCCAGCTCTTTCCCGTCGGCATCACTGAAGAGCCAAACATGCCCGACAAATGTGTGCTGGCTTCGAGATTCACCGGGCTTCACTGTTCCGTATTCTCTCCGCCCGCCCGACGAATCAATCCAGCTCAGAGTTAATACCCGATCCAGACGATTCTCGACCACAATCTCTGTGTCCTCTCGTCCGTCAGCGGATGGCCTAACTGGCAGAAACAACGAGGTAACATTATTTGCAGGTCCGGTGTTTTCGGCGGTTACTTTTCCCGAATCACGTTGCAGACGAAATCGCCCCTCGGGTCCTATCAGCAGGATCTGAGTCCCGTCTTCACTGAATTCGATCTCGTTCACAGGAAGCTGTTCGCCCGAGACGTCTCGCTTCAGCAATTCTGCCAGCTCTGCGGCAACAGCCGCATGGTCAAATGCCGGGACTCGAGCACCCTTATTGGCATCGACCAGAATGAATTCGCGTTTGGCATCCGGAAGATCATTGCGATACCAGAACTGCGATTGATCACCAAACCACTTCGGCTGGACTCGATCACGATAAACCCGCTGCGCCTCGGCTGTTTGTTCGAACGAACAACTCGCCAGCAACAACACAACTCCGTGAATCAGTGTCTGACAGGATCGTGGATGTAAGCAGAAACAAGCGGACATCACATGCTCCGAATCAGAAGCCTGAACACGAGAAGAACGTCATATCCAGGAGTCGAATGACACAAGAGGGCTTTTGTTCTGGTCGCGAATTAAGCATTTTCGTTTAACGGCGAGCCGCAGCCGGAGGCGAAATCGGGCAACGACGCCTGCGGCTTGCCGTTAAACGATAAATTCCACATCCCAATACGTTCACGCTGCCGGGCAAACCATCGTCTGTTTTCACAACAGATTCTTCAGCCGAGCGATGACGAGCCCAGCCGTTTTCGCAGAAAGTTTGCGCGAGCCACATTGCGGTCGGCTGTTTCCAGTTCGGCACCGTGCAGCTTCTGCAGATGCGCGGGCTGAGTATGGATGAACAACTCATTGACGGCGGCCACATCCAGATTCGAAACCAATCCCAGCCGGATGCCCATCCGCAGACTCGACAGCAACAGCATCGTTTCTTCAGAGCTGATCGAACGAGCACTCGTCAGCGTTCCAAACGCGCGGGCCACCTGGTCGTGGAGTTGTGACTTGTTATCGCGGAGCAGCAGATCGCGAACTTTTCGTTCCCAGCCAATGATGTGTGAAACCACTTCCTGAACTTCGGCGATCAGATCGGTTTCCGATTTACCCAGCGTCATCTGATTCGAGATCTGGTAAAAGTCGCCCATCGCCTGGCTGCCTTCGCCGTAAAGTCCTCGCACAGCAAGATTGATCTTTTGAGCTGCCTGATGAACTTTTTGGATCTCGCGAGTCACTCTCAGCGCTGGCAGATGCACCATCACGCTGACTCGAATTCCGGTGCCCACGTTGGTCGGACACGCGGTCAGGTAACCCAACTGGGGATGAAATGCGAACGGAACGGTCGCTTCGATCTGATTGTCGAGCGCATCACATTCCTGCCAGCAATCATCCAGTGCAAAGCCACTGTGCAGCACCTGAATTCGCAGATGATCTTCTTCATTAATCATTACGCTGTGACGTTCGCCCTCACTGATCGCCACGGCGCGAGGACCATCTCCACGAGCCAGCTCGCGGCTGATCAACTGACGTTCCATCAGCAACTGGCTATCGAGCGAGGTCAGGGTCTCAACGTTCACATGGTGAACCGGACGACCGAGGATTTCTGATTTCAGAGCCGCCTGGACCTGCTGCACAATCTGAAAACGCACGTCGGCTGCGGCTCGCGTGATGAATGGAAACCCGGCCACATTGCGAGCCAGCCGGACTCGGCTGGAAATCACAATATCAGACTCCGGTCCATCGCCGCGCAGCCATTCTCCACTGGTACGAGCCAGCTCAGCCAGACAGAAATCTTTGTCCTGACGATCTGAACTCAACGAACTATTCCTTGCAGAAAATCATAGACATTCGTAACACCAGACAGCATTTTACCGCCGCCCAAGACTTCGTTTCCGGCGGAAGCGTCCGGAGCAGCGGGGCGGAATTGTAGACCGCTGACTCCGTCCGGTACAGGCACGCGATTCCGACGGACGAATTCCGGATAAATAGCCGATTTCAGAGGTTCCACGCCCAGGAAGTCTTTCAATTATGCGACCGACTGATCGCGAGACCACTTTATCCCTCTGCGATTGTCTTCTGTGATCTCTGTGAACTCCGTGGTGAGTAAAGCGATGCAACACGCACTAACAGACGATGGATCGCAGGGAAACTATCTCGGAGGGCTGACGCCCTGCCGCTCGCCTTAGTCGGCGATGGGCATGCGGATTCTGTTGCCGCGAAGTGACTGCAGCTTTGCGATCGCGGCATCGGCAGATCGCAATCGGCCTTCTGTCGTGCGATGAGTCATAATCACCAGGCGCGCCACCCCGGACAGATCATCCACGTCGGCCGTCTCATCCTGGCGAACACTGCTGATACTGATCTCGTTGCGCCCCAAAATGTCGGCGATGTCCGCCAGCACGTGAGGGCGGTCAGCGACAGTGAATCGCAGGTAGTAGCGACGACTGAGCTCTTCCTGTGGCTGCAACGGAATGGATTCGCGGGACTGCAATCGCTGCAAAGATTGAAACGTAATCGCCGCTCGACCGGTGGCGTAATCAATCACATCGGCCATAACAGCCGACGCCGTCGGCATCTGCCCCGCGCCAGCTCCGGAGAATCGCATCAGGCCTACTGCATCACCTTCAATGCTGACGATATTGTCGGCTCCGTTCGTCAACGCCGCTGGACGATCAGCCTTTACAAGCGTCGGCTGAACGGCGATCTCAAGCCGGCCCTTCGACAATCGTGACGTGGCCAGCAACTTCACTCGGTATCCCAGTTCGGCAGCGACCAGCAGGTCGAGCAATTCGATATGCTGAATTCCCTGACGAACGATCGCATCCAGCGGCACGGCCGTTCCATACGCCAGTTGAGTCAGAATCGACAGTTTCTGCGCGGCATCAGTTCCATCAACGTCCATCGCGGGATCAGCTTCGGCGTATCCTCGAGCCTGAGCTTCCGTCAAAACATCTTCATAAGTCTGGCGACGATCCAGCATCCGACTCAGAATGAAGTTACTTGTGCCGTTCAGAATCGCTTCGATGGAAACAATTCGGTTCGCGGTCAAGGCAGTCGTCACCGCGGAGATGATCGGGATACCACCGGCTACGGCCGCCTCAAAACAAATTGTGCGCCCCAGTTTATGAGCCAGCCCGAACAACTCTGCGCCATGAGCATACAGCAGGGCTTTGTTAGCGGTGATCACATCTTTACCAGCTTCAAGCAGACTCGTCACATCGGCTCGCGCAGGATTGATCCCACCGACGACATGAATCACCACCTGAATGTCAGGATCGGCAATCACAGTCTGGATGTCATCAGAAACCGGAATTCCGCTCAGATCCACATCTCGCTTCTTCGCAGGATCTCGCACGACGATTCGACGCAGCCGAATCGACCGGCCCGTGCGTTGAGTCAGCAGGTCGCTGGACGTCTGCACAATCCGCACAACACCACTTCCGACAGTGCCGCAGCCGACAAGTGCGATATTCAGGTCCGAGTTGCCCGGCATAATGAGTCCTTAATGAGTCAGCCAACAAACGCAATTGACGTTAACGACATCGCTGGATTCCGGTTGGATCGGAAAGAAGGCAGCAATCTCATCAGTCCGGAGAACAGGATCAGCCGACATTCACCCGGGCGGTGTCACCAGAGCCGAAAAAGTCGACCGAAGAATGAGAGCGTCCCAAACCTTTTACCGTCCAGCAGTTGAGCGATGTCGCACGAGTCATATACTGTGTGATATTCGGCTGCCGTTGGGAACGAAAGCCAGTGATCTCCATGTTTCGAATCATGACTAATCAAACACAAAATTCCGTTCTCGCGGCTCAAATACAGATTGGAGCCGTCAGCTACCTGAACTCACGTCCACTTATCGAGGGACTTGAGGGGTTGCTGCCGTCGGCCAATCTGGTGCTGGATTATCCCAGCCGCCTGGCCGACGCTTTGTCGAACGGTCAGCTGGATGTCGCTCTGATTCCATCGATTGAGTATTTCCGCCGACCAGGTTACGAAGTGATTTCTGACGCCTGCGTGGCGGCTCGTGGTGAAGTACTGAGCGTGAAACTTTATTGCCGAGTTCATCCGGGACAAATTCGAACGCTGGCTTTGGACGAGGGTTCTCGTACCAGTGCCGCTCTGACAAAAGTCATTCTGGCAGAGCGTTACGGCGTGATCCCGAAGACTGAGCCGCTGCGTATGGAATCCACCACGACAGACAGCGGTGCCGATGCCGTCCTGCTGATTGGCGATCGTGCAATGCACAGTCCTGAAGAGTCTTTCACTGAAGTCATGGACCTCGGACAGTTCTGGTATGACTGGACCGGTCTGCCCTTCGTGTTCGCCATGTGGGTCGCTCGTCGCGAAGTCAACACGGAAGGTGTTGACGAAGCTTTGTCT
The DNA here is from genome assembly GCA_945861975.1 of Candidatus Kuenenia stuttgartensis. GTDB lineage: Bacteria > Planctomycetota > Planctomycetia > Planctomycetales > Planctomycetaceae > SXXK01. The sequence goes on from CAMAXD010000015.1 coordinate 4,797, forward strand.
CACGCTCGTGATCTCGGGATTGCCAACGTGGCGGATATCGCTCGTGAAGAAGCACCTCGACTTGGCATCTCAGAGACCCTCGCGCACACCTATCTCACTCGGAATCTTCACTACCATTTGACTTCAGCTGAGCGAAGCGGACTGAAGCTGTTCAGCGAGCTCGCCGCTCAGCATAATCTGGTGAAACCCAATGTCGACATCGTCTACCGAGATCTCATCACTGCTTGATAAAGCTGTTGCTGGTGATCGACTCACTCCCGAAGAAGGCCTCGCGCTGCTGCAGTCCAACGACCTCGCAGCGATTGGTGCAGCGGCGAACGCGGTGACGATGCGCATGCATCCCGAGCCGTTTCGTACCTACAACATTGATCGCAACATCAACTACACAAATGCGTGTACTGCGGTTTGCGATTTCTGTGCGTTCTATCGGCCACCAAACCATCCCGACGTTTATGTGCTTTCTATGGAAGTGCTGCTGAAGAAGATTGAGGAAACTGTTGCTCTGGGTGGCGATCAAATCCTGTTGCAGGGCGGTCTGCATCCGAAACTGCCGCTGGAATGGTACGAAGATATGCTGCGAACTCTTCGCCAGCATTACCCGCAAGTGAATATTCACGGGTTCAGTCCACCGGAGATTCATCACTTCACCAAGATCAGCAAGCTGCCTCTAAAAACGGTTCTGGAAAGACTCAAGGAAGCAGGCTTGGGAAGTCTGCCGGGGGGCGGCGGCGAAATCCTTGTCGATCGCGTGCGCACAGCAATCACCCGCGGCAAGGTCTTGTCCGATGATTGGCTCAACGTCATGCGCGTGTGGCATGAGCTGGGCGGCAGGTCTTCAGCGACCATGATGTTCGGGCACGTAGAAACTTTGGCCGAGCGAATCGAACATCTCGATAGAGTGCGCCAATTGCAGGATGAGACCGGTGGTTTCACCGCGTTTATCTGCTGGACCTTCCAGCCAGAAAACACCGACATGGCTCACATCCCTCCGGCCGGAGCATTTGAGTACCTGAAAACTCAGGCGGTCAGCCGTCTTTATCTCGACAACGTGCCCAACATTCAGTCGTCCTGGGTCACTCAGGGAGAAAAGGTAGGACAGCTTGCATTGCTGTTTGGTGCAAACGACATGGGTAGCCTGATGATTGAAGAAAACGTCGTCTCCCAGGCCGGAACGGTTCACCATCTGACTATCGAAACCATCCGTCGCTGCATCGAAAACGTCGGCTACATTCCTCGCCAGCGCAACGTTTTTTACGACTACATCGATCAGGCCGTGGTGTAGCTGGCGTTAAACCGTAGGCCGACCTGTCTCAGGTCGGCATCAGTGCAGCGTCATTGAGTTCTTTAGCTTAAGTGTTCAGAACCAACTAACGGCACGGCATACTATTTCCCAGCCCGACACGGTCAACCGACGGCTCGTCGTTGCCAACTCTTCCAGATTGTGTCTTATTGCGTGCTTTCTTTCGCGTGCAATGCTGGCAATAATATGTGGCCTGCCAGGATTGCGACATCGTTGGATCCTGCTGATTTCCAACAACTTCCTCCGACGAATCTGCCTCCGCAAATCCGCCGGAACTCCCACCTCCTAATGAACGCGGAGAATTTCATGACCTCACCTTCCAGCGGAGCCTCACGACGAGACTTCCTCAAGACATCTGCAACGGCAGCCGCAGTGACCGCCACTTTGAGCAACGTTGCGTCCGGGATGTACGTTTCTCAGGACGACACGATTTCCATCGCTCTGGTTGGCTGCGGTGGACGCGGAACCGGAGCTGCGGGCAATGCCCTGTCCGTTGATAACGGGCCCATCAAGATCGTGGCCATGGCCGATGTGTTCCAGAAGAACATCGATGCCAGCCACGGCAATCTGAGCAAAGAATTCGGTGCCAACGGCAAACTGGACGTGCCACCAGAACGACGCTTCATCGGCTTCGATGCTTACAAGCAGGCCATGGATGTCCTTAAGCCCGGCGACGTTGTGATCCTGACAACTCCTCCCGCGTTTCGCTGGGTCCATTACACCTATGCGATCGAAAAAGGCCTGAACGTGTTTATGGAGAAGCCGGTCACTGTCGACGGCCCAACCACAAAACGCATGCTCGCTCTGAACGACAAGGCGATTGAAAAGAACCTGAAGGTTGCCGTCGGCCTGATGTGCCGTCACTGCGAAGCTCGCCGCGAATTGTTTGATCGTATTCAGAACGGTGAAATCGGTGACATCACCATGATGCGAGCCTACCGCATGGCGGGGCCAACCGGAACGGCAGCCACCGGTCCAAAGCCTGAGGGCGTCAGCGAATTGTTGTATCAGATCAGCCGTTTCCACGGTTTCCTGTGGCTCAGCGGTGGTGCTGTGAGCGACTTCCTGATTCACAACATTGATGAATCGTGCTGGATGAAGAACGCATGGCCGGTGAGCTGCAAAGCTAACGGTGGACGTCATTATCGAGGCGACAATGTCGACCAGAACTTCGACAACTATTCTATGGAGTATACGTTCGACGACGGCACTAAGTTGTTCGTCAACGGCCGTACGATTCCCGGCTGCCATCAGGAATTTGCCAGCTACGCTCACGGCACCAAGGGACTAGGAGTTATCTCGTCAGCATCACACTGGCCGTCACGTGCTCGAATCTACACAGGGCACAATGAAGATGCGAAGAATCTGGCCTGGGAGTATCCTCAGCCTGAAAAGAACAATCCGTACGTTGACGAATGGAAGCACCTGATTGCCGCCATCCGCAACAATGAAAAGTACAACGAAGTCGAACGCGGCTGCATGGCCAGCGTTGTGACCTCGATGGGCCGCATGGCCGCTCATACGGGCCAGGAGATTACTCTGGAGCAGATGATGAACTGCGAACACGAATTCGCACCGGACATCGACAAGCTGACTCTGGAATCCGAAGCTCCTCTGGTCGCCGACGCCGAAGGCAAGTACCCAATCCCACTGCCAGGTCTCGAGAAGACTCGGGAATACGCATAACGAGTAGCCGCCCTGATCCCACACACAGTGGCCTCAAGGCATGCTTGACCGCCAAAACCAAAAGGCCTCCGGGTTTAATTCCGGAGGCCTTTTGCATTGGTGGATTGACCGCTATGAATCACTGTGGAGGTCGATTGTCTGTAGCGTCCGCCAGAACCGCTCTGTCGGGCACGCCCAAACCTTCGCATCAGATGAGTCGCGATCTCCATTTTGACGGATCTGAGGCGGTATGAAAGACTCCGAGAACCTCTACAGCATCGGCCTTCATCTCAAACAGAAGCAGATACGGAAAGCCGCGCACCCTTGCCGCTCGAGCGTCGGCAAGCACGCTTCCAAAAGATTCTGGATACAACGAAATGGAGTCGAAACGCTGCTCCACTGAAGCTCGGAACGATCACCGAGCGCTGGTGAGATTTCATCGTACCAACCAACTGCGGCCTTCAGGTCCATGGCGACAAGCGGGTGAAACCGCAGTTCGCTAGCCATCGACGCGTCGCCAAAGTTCTTCGCGACTAATGGCAATCGACGGATCTGCCTTCAATTCTGACGACCTGCGGGCCACTTCGGTGGCTTGCCATGGATGCAGGATAATGGGTTCATCGGAAGCTCCGATATCGTCCCATAAGAGTTCCACGAGTCGCAGTTTCTCTGCGACAGGCAGGCTTCTCAGTTCTTTAAGATCAATGCTCATTCGAGCCCCCCCCAAGGTACGCTCAGATACCATGCATGCAGCACCGCTATGACGTCGGGCCAATTGTATCGGTCGCTTTCTCCTGGCGAAAGCTCCCTGTTTGTCCGAGCGAATAAATCGTCGGGCCGCCTCTTTCTGATCCGATTAGAGCCTACAAAAGTGCTCTGTCATACGGAAGACGGCGATTGCCGGCAAAGTCGCCTGGGTAGCAGATTGGACATTCCGGCTGCTGGATCGGAGTTATAAGGCAGCAAGGACAGAACAGGTCGTTTCACTGTTCCATAGGCTGCGATGTCAATGCGGTACGACTAAAATAGCTGGCGGATGTTGTCGATCCGGGACAGATCGACCTACATGGATTCGAAACCCGGCAATGCGACGTCAGAACGACTGCGGCGGGCTCTTCACAGGAATCGGCTGCGGTTGCTGCTGGCGGTAGAGCTCGTTGGGCATTCCCTGACCGTGCGTCTGATACAGCGAAGGCGCACTGAGATTGGATACCGGCTGCGAAAGTATATAACCTGAAGGCTCCGCGGAGCCTCGCATGGCGGACAGGCTCTGGACAATGGTCACAACAGCCAGTGAAAGCGAACACACACTGAGAGCAGCGACCTGAACGTTGAAGCGCCGAGCCAACGCCGGGGTTGTCCGACGCTGTTGGATCTTCTGAGACACATTGGCCCAAACAGATCGAGTTGCCGTAGCCGATTCAGATCGAGTTGCCGGATCATCTCGCAGGACATAGAGGGCGTTCATCGCTCGAGATGTCTCGGTGTGGTACACGCGGCATTCACCGCAATGTTCCATGTGACCCGCCAACAGTGTTTCTTCTTCCGTCCGCAGGTCATTCCCGACGTCCAGATGGATCAGATGTTGTGCGTCAGAACATTCCATAGTGGCATCCCGTATTCAGCGGCTAATCAGCAATCAACACTCAGAACAGAATTTTAATTACTCATCCGATGTGACCTGTTCCCGGCTCGAACGTCGTTCTCGGCGCTCCCACGATTCCTTAAACATCTTGCGAGCTTCTGCCAGTCTCCAGCGAATCGTGGCTTCACTGCGATCGGTAATCGCGGCAACTTCCGAGGTGCAAAAGCCTTCGAGGTCTCGCAAAATCAACACGGTTCGATAAGCCTCAGGAATCTCTGCCAGCACCATCTGCACTTCCTGCGACAGATCAATGTCGCCGCGAGGATCAGCGATGGATGGGTCCAAAGGGCGATCTTGACCCACGTCCGTAAATAAGGACCATCGCCCCCGACGTCGCACCTTTCGCAGGTGATCGTAAGTCAGGTTCACAGCCAGCCGGAACAACCAAGGACCGAATCGCCGAGCAGGATCGAACTGTTCAATTCGCTCGAAGGCTCGAAGAAACGACTCCTGCACCAGATCCGTCGCCTGCTCAAGATCCTGAACAAATCGTCGCACAACCTTGAGCACGCGGCGTTCGTACCGCAGAACAAGCTCTCCGAATGCGTCATGATCGCCGTTTCGAGCCGCATGGACCAAGCGCACTTCGCTCGCGGACGGAGCTTCGCCGTTTTCGGGCGAATCCGCTGCGTCGAGTGACATGTCTTCTGCGTCCGACTCGGACATTCTAAGCATTTCGAGGCCTTTCCTGCGTGATCTACGAGGTCCAGCCGGTTTCTGTTGGAGAATTCTGCCCGTCTGACAACACTTTTTCCGTCGTCGTCAGCGCCAAAGAATAGCCGATCCTGAGTCTGTCAACGAGCGTGATTTGCTGTAGGATGAACGCCAACTGAGAACCATACCCCAAGGATGACAGAATTGAAGACGGATGTTCCAGCTCTGAAACGATTCACGAACCTGCCGGCTCCCGGCTGGCTGGCTGTGTCACGCGGTGCAGGGTTCGGATTGGCGATTCTTCTCGGCCTCAATCTGATGGAGGTCTTCGTACATTCGACCAGTGCCGTAGAAAACTGGCTAACCGATCTCCGACCGCTGTCGCAGGCCATGGGGATCACAGTGCTGGCGATGGCGTCGACGTCTCTCTTGATGTTCGGCATGCGGCCAGCTCTGCCGGGACCTGTCCAATTCGCTACTTTCCTATTTGTCGCGATCTTTACCGGCTTCTGCGGGCGAGAACTCTGGCAGATCTCCCGAATTGCTTCCGAGCCTGATCGTACAACGGCCATGATTCAGCCGCTGGGAATACTGATGCTGTTCGCCGTATCGGCTGTGGGAATTCTGGCAGGCAATTCTCATGCAGCTCGAGGACACTCGTCGTGGATTGCGATCTTCGTCAGCACAGTGCTGACGATTCTCTGTTTTGCAATTGTAACGATTCAATCCGGAGGTCTGTCCGATGTGAAACCGTCTGAGTTCGGGCCGAAGGTTCTGGTCATCGGTGGCCAACTGCCTGCAAACGGAAAACTCTCTGAGGAATTGACCGACCGTGTGACCACGGGCTGTCGTCTGATCAAAGAAAAATCCGGAGATCGACTTCTGCTGGTTGGCGGCTCTGAAATTCAGGCAATGAAGTCTTTCGCTTTGGAATCCAACGTGCCGGAGGAAAAGATCGAGGTGAACTCGGAGAGCGGAGATATCGAATCCGCCATTCGCATTGCGGCATCAGCGACTGATGGCGAGTCCGACAAGAAGGTCATCATTGTCAGTCATTGGTTCGAGCTGGCAAGAATTCGCATCGCCGCAAAACGCGCGGGGCTTCAAGTAACGGCTGTGGCCGCCGAGCAGAAGCATGCTCTCTTCAATCAGAACCTGCGCGTGGCCCGAGAAGTGGTCTTGCTGTTGAAATCATTATGCCAACCGACCGTTGCGTATCTTCGCAATAGCCCAGCTGGCCCAGCCAGGTGAGCCTCACGTCAGCACAAACCAAAATCGGAACAGCTCACACATGCTATGCAGACGGAGTTTTTTGAGCCGTCCTTGATGCTTCTTCACCGTTTTCACACTGAGCTGCAGCTGATGGGCCACTGTTTTGTTGGGCAGCCCGCTTGTCACAAGCGGCATCACCTGTCGCTCCCGAAGGTCAGACAGCTCACTCTTGCGCAGCTTTACGTGTGATCACAAAGCCGCTGAACGGCCTCATTGGAACAACCCCCATGCAGTCTGCCATCGATGCCGCGTGGACCCTGAAGTTCCCCGAAATCAGCTGTTCTTAAGTTTGTTGTACCTTCAGCAGCATCCCCGATGACCTTGTTCGATGGCTCAGCGGCTGTCATCGCAACATTCCCTTTTTACGAGGGTGTTGCACTGCATCTCAACGTCATGGTATGAGCATCCTCACGAAAATGTAGGCGGGTTTCCGACATCAACGGTTGATCTCGTCAGGGTTCTACAAGCTGCGGTGCCCATAAGCCCGCCTGCACTTCGGGAATCACTCCCGATGCTGGCAGCGTCGTCTTTACGGCATCTCGCATCTGCGTTGCTAATTGTTCCACCGTTTTGCTGTGGTCTGCATGGTCTGCCAAATTTGTCAGCTCCCGGGGATCGGTGTCGTGATCGTAGAGTTCTCGTCCCTTCTGACCGCCATCCCACTCCGTATAACGCCAACGTTCTGTACGTAAACTGTAACCAAAATAACGCCCGTCATTTGCTGTCACGTTCGACCCGCCTGAAGCTTCTGCGGATTTTTTGTTCTTCTGCTGTCCACCACCGCCGCTGCCCCGAGTCACCTGCGTCAGGGCCCAGCCTCGCCCGGCCTGAGTATGATCCTTCAGCATCGGAACGAGGCTCTGTCCCTGCAGATTGGTCGGCGGAGTGACTCCGCACAACTCGGCCAGCGTCGGGAACAAATCAACCTGCGAAACAGGGGCTGAAACAACTCCACCGGCACGGCCTGCTCCCGGTGCAACAATCAACATCGGAACGCGAGCACTCTCTTCGAACAAGCTCATTTTCTGCCAAAGTCCATGCTCCCCCATGTGATAACCATGATCACTGGTAAACACGATCACGGTATTCTCGGCCAGACCATGTCGATCAAGTGACTCGATGACTCTTCCAACCTGAGCATCCATAAAGCTGATGCTGGCGTAGTAAGCCTGGCGAGCCTGACGTCGCTGCTCATCAGTCATCGCGTTCTGTTCTTTCTTCTGACTTCCGAGTCCGGCCTCCGGAATATCCGCACGATCGGCTTCGACTCCTTCCACGACCGGCATGGCATTGACGTCATACATGTCGAACCATGGACGTTGAGGAGCAACATAAGGCGTATGAGGTCGAAAGAATCCTACCGCCAAAAAGAATGGACGCTGCTTGTCTCGTGCACATCGCTCCAGAACCCAGTCCGCATCTTTGGCCATTATTGCATCAGTATGATGCTCATCACTCTTGGGAGACGCGTACCAGCTGAGAGTTCCGCCGAACTGGTTCGGGATCAGACTTGTGATCTGCGGATGCTCCTCCAGTCGATCCACTCCGGCCGGGTTCAGTTCCAGTTCCCACGAACCCGGATCATCGTGACCATTGGTTCCGATCGAATTCGGAACGTTGTAGTGATACAGCTTTCCAATGCGAGCCGCGAAGTATCCCTGCTGCCGAAACGTCTGTGATAGGCTCAGCTGGTTGGGAATCGTCTGACGAAAGATCAGACTGTTGGCCTGAATTCCTGTGCTGTTCGGATAAAGTCCGGTCAGTATCGAATTGCGACTGGGACCACACAGCGGAAACGCGCAGTAGGCACGGTCGAATCGAACGCCCCGAGCTGCCAGTCGGTCGATATTGGGCGTCTTCACCATGGGATCGCCATAGCAGCCCAGGAGGTTGTTCAGATCGTCGGAGATGATAAACAGCACATTGCGACGCTGATCGGCCGCACGAGCCGCAGGCGCGAATAATGCCGTCAGCACAAGAAAAGTTAGAACCTGTCGCAGCATTGTTGAGCACTCCAGGAAACCAATGGGATTGGATCAGGAACGAAACGAAGAGAAGCAGCGGGACGCGGGTCTTGGCGCAGGAATCGCCGACAACCCAACAGCTTTTGAAGAAGCACTCTTTTCACCACAGAGGTCACGGAGAGCACAGAGGAAGCAATGTCATCACAAGGTATTTCCTGAACACTTACGGAAACACGCGATGCTGTTTTAGCCCTTCCTCAGCGTTCCTCAGCGACCTCTGCGTTCAAACAGACTTTTTTCTTATACCTCTGTGACTTACCTCTGTGGTTCAATTCGCGAGGCTGATGTTGTCTCGGATGGCAACGATTTCAGTGGTCGCTGCACAGTGTGAACCCCCGGCTTTGAAAAGAAAAGCCATCCTCCAAAGCGCCAAGGACGGTCTTTTCTTGCAGCACGTTGACATCAAGGGCTGTCTGCTGCACCATCCGTATAACGAAGGGCAGGGCGCATGACATCATTTTGGCTTGCCGGCCCGTTACCAAAGATCCCGCCCCCTTTGTTCGCTTACTGGAATCTCTCCATGGCTCTCTCCCGATCATTTCTTCAGGCGGCTCTTGTTTGTCTCGCCATTATGATTCCGGAAGGACCAATGGCCCTCGCACAAACTCGGTCTGCTGGCTTGCTGAACTTCAGCAGCGACGGCAGCCTGGTTGCCTGCTCCAATCGTGATAGTGGCTCCGTCACGATCATGAGTCGGCCCGGGCTGACAGTACTTTACGAAACACCCGTTGGCTCACACCCCGAAGGAGTTGCCTGGATTGGCAGTTCCAAAAACCTGGCCTGCTGTGTTTACGGTGACGATAAGGTCGTCATCCTGAATGGCGAAACAGGCCAGATTACAAAAACGATCGACGTATTCGACGAGCCTTATGGTGTCGTCAGTAATTCGGACGGTAAGTCACTCTTTGTAACGCTCGAGTATCCCGGTCAACTCCTGAAGATCAACTCGGAGACCTATACCGTCGATGCGACCTGGTCTGTCGGCCAGATGCCACGAGGCCTGGCGATCAGCGCGGATAACAGTTTTCTGCTGGTGACGGAGTATCTGACCTCGCGACTTCTGAAAGTCTCTGCGACCGACGGAAAGATTGAACAATCCTGGGATGGCGCTTCAACAGACAATCTGAGCCGACAGGTTGTTCTGGCACCGGGCGACAAGAAAGCCTACTTCACGCACATTCGCTCACGAGTCTCAGCGGCTCACGGCAACGGTTCGATCTTCCCTTATGCGTCCGTCGCGCGTTTGACTGGCGAAAAAGCAGGGACTCGACTGCGAGTTCCGATGGATTCCCTGCGAGGTGCTCGTGTCACAGCAAATCCCTGGGACTGTGACGTCTCGGCCGATGGCAGGCAACTAGCGGTAGTCTTCGCGGGTACCAACGATCTGTATCTCTGCCGAATTGTTGGCGACGACTTTGTGGAACTGGACTACGACGGCGGCCTGCGGCTCGGCAACAATCCCCGCGCTGTTCGTTTCGCTCCGGATGGCAAATCTGTCCTCATCTACAATGCCCTCGACTTTGAAGTTGTCGAGTACAACCTGGCTGACGGCAATCCGAAGGCTCGCGTGGTGGTCACAAAAAACCCGCTGGGAGACGAACTGCTGCTGGGAAAACAATTGTTCTACACAGCGCTTCAACCGATGTCGTCTCGCAACTGGATCTCCTGTTCAAGCTGTCATCCGGATGGTGATGCTGACGGTCGAACATGGCAGCAGCCGGAAGGTCTGCGAAGTACTCAGCCGTTGGCCGGCTTGTCGTGGACTCATCCCGTGCACTGGTCCGCTGATCGCGACGAAGTTCAGGACTTCGAGCATACCGTTCGAGGCAAACTGATGCAGGGACAGGGGCTGCTGCGCGGAACGTTGCCAGACGCTCTGACAGAGCCAATTAGCGGTCGCAGCAAGGCACTCGACGCGATGGCAGCTTACACCAATTCGCACAAATTCCCCATGAGCCCGCACGCCAGGAATGGTCTCAGTGACGCAGCGAAACGTGGTAAAGACCTGTTTTTCTCCAGTGCGACGAAATGTGCAACCTGCCATTCTGGTCCGGTCTTCAGTGACTCTCAGCCAAAGAGTGTTGCCGAATTCGTCAAGCATGATGTGGGAACCGGTGAAGAGGATCCCACGGAGCTGATGAGCCATGCTTATGACACTCCAACGCTGCTCGGTGTTTATCGCTCAGCTCCGTACCTGCATCATGGCAAAGCCGCGACGCTGGAAGAACTGCTGACAACGACAAATAAAGGCGATAAGCATGGTGCAACAAGTCACCTCACCTCGAGCGAAGTTGGGGATCTGGTTGAGTTCATCAAAGCACTGCCATACGAAGATCCGGAACCCGCTGCAAAGGCAGCGGGGCTGAAGCAGGTCTTAAAGTAGTCATCTGCCGGAACTCGCTCCGCTCGGTCTGGCCTACATCCATCAGGGACTGTTTTCATTATGTCGGCACTTCTCCAGACTACTGCGCGAACATTCTGCAGTGCTTTGATTCTGCTTGCCGTCGCTAATATTGCGACGGCCGATGAGATCGACTTTGAACTTCAGATTCGACCGCTGCTGACGAAGCGTTGTGGAAGTTGTCACGGCTCGGAAACTCAGAAGAGCGGGCTCCGGCTGGATGCAAAATCGTTTGCATTTCGAGGCGGCGATGGTGGCACTGTCATCAACCCGGGCCAGCCTGACAACAGCTCTCTGATCCAGCGCATCACCAGCGCCGATCCGGGAATAAGGATGCCTCCGGAGGGAGCCTCGCTGCCTGCTTCAGAAATCGAACTCCTGCGTCGCTGGATTGCAAACGGAGCCGTTTGGCCCGAAACCGACTACGATCGTTCTGCAATTCTCGATCCGCGGCTGCAGCACTGGGCCTGGCAACCAATTAAAGTCACAGAGCCTCCGACTAATGGGATCTCCTCAAATGCTCCAGCCACTGCGATCACGGATATCGATCGTTTCATTCTCGCGGAGCTTTCCAAACATCAACTCGATCTTTCCGAACAGCCCGACCGACGGACTTTGATTCGTCGTCTATCCTTCGATCTCCTGGGCCTGCCACCAACACCCGAACAAGTTCAGACGTTCGTTACAGATCCGGATCCACGGGCATATGAAAAGCTGGTCGATACCTTTCTGGCGTCGCCGCATTACGGTGAACGCTGGGCTCGGCATTGGCTGGATATTGCTCACTACGCAGACACTCATGGCTTTGAACGTGATCAGCGTCGCGACAATGCCTGGCCATACCGTGACTGGGTGATCCGAGCGATCAATGACGACATGCCATACGACCTGTTTCTCCGTGACCAAATCGCCGGAGATGCATTGAGACCAGCCGATCCGGACGCGGTCATTGCCACCGGCTTTCTGGCGGCCGGTCCATGGGATTTTGTGGGGCAGGCTGAAACCCCCAGCCCGGTGCTGAAACGCATCGCTCGGGCTGATGATCTGGACGATATGCTGACGCAGGTCATGACCTCCGCGTGCGCCGTCACGATCAACTGCGCAAGATGTCACGATCACAAGCTCGATCCGATTTCACAGAAGGAGTACTACTCTCTGACGTCTGTCTTTGCCGGAATTCGCCGAGCTGATCGTATCGTTTCTTCGGACGAACAGAAGCAACTGGCCGACAGGAAAACGGAGCTGGAAAAAAGTCTGGCCGATGCGCGGACAGAACTATCGCAGCTCCGGGGCGATGGCTGGAGCCTCGCGGATATCGTCGGTGGAGGAAACGGCCGTGGCACCGGGAAATCAGGCTTCGCCGTAGACCCGTCCACAGGTAAGGCCACGAATGAGCGACGTGGCTATCTGGAATCAGCAAAGACAAATCTGTTCGCCGCTTCAGAACGACCATTTATTGACGGAGTCGTTATTCCCGATGGCGAAGCATCCGGAGACGTGGTTATCTCGTCGACAGGATTGACCACGAAAGGCACTCCGGACACCAGCGGCAAAGCCTGGGATGCGATCCGAAACGGTCCGGTGAATTCTCAATTATCGACCTCGTTGAGCGGTGTCGATTTCAGCACAGAGGGGCACTCCTTGCTGTCTCTTCATGCCAATGCCGCGATTACTTTTGATCTTGATGAACTTCGTGCGGCAGGAATGCCGGCTGAGATAACCTTGCGAGCACAGGTCGGTTACTTCGGACAGACACCAGAAGCCGGGGCCAGCGTTTTTGTGTTGCTTGATGGCCAGAAGAAATTTGACCGATTGGGCCTTGGACGAGACGATGGCCTTCAGGAAATCTCGCTGGCGATTCCGGCCTCTGTCAGATTCCTGACGTTCATGGCGACGGATCATGGGAATGAGATCGGACACGATCAAATCTGCTTTGCAGACGCTCAACTGGAATCGGCCTCCAGCAATCCCGACGCAGCCAAAATCGCCGTCGCGACAAAGCGATTCGTCGAGCTTCAGGATCAGCTCATGAATTTGCCCGAGCCGGCAAAAGTCTATGCCACGGTTTCCGAAACACCTCCCGCCGTTCATGTTCAACTGCGCGGCAATCCGGAACAAAATGGCGACGAAGCAGCTCCCGGCACTCTCTCCTGCATTTCAAATCTTGAATCGGCCTTTGGCGACTCAACACTACCCGATTCCGAACGACGCATCGCGCTGGCGAATTGGATCTGTTCCGAGAATAATCCGCTGACGCGCCGAGTCATCGTGAATCGGTTGTGGCATCACCATTTTGGAACAGGTCTGGTCGATACACCCAGCGACTTCGGTCTTGGTGGCAGCCTGGCATCGCATCCGGAACTACTGGACTGGCTGGCCGATCAGTTTCTGCGCGACGGATGGTCTTTGAAGAAACTGCATCGCCGAATTTGCCTGAGCCTCGCCTATCAACAAGCATCGCATCCGGCCGACACGGCTCGTGTCGAGAAAGCTCATCAACTGGATTCCGGCAATCGGCTGTTGTGGCGTCAGCATGCTCGTCGCATTGATGCGGAATCTCTACGAGACGCAGTTCTGATGGTCAGCGGCAAGCTGAATACGACCATGTATGGCCCCGGCTATCGCGACTTTGAGTATAAAGAAGAATACGCGCCAGTTTACAGCTACATCACCGCGGACAAGCCCGAGCTCTGGCGACGCTGCGTGTACCGGTTTGTCGTGCGGACGACTCCGGATCAGTTTATGGCGACACTGGACTGCCCGAACGCGGCGAATCTGACGCCGTCTCGAAATGTCACAACGACGTCACTACAGGCCCTGGCTTTGTTGAATAACGAGTTCATGCGACAGCAGTCTGTTCATCTGGCTGAGCGAATCCGAGCGGACGTCGGAGACAATCCGACTGAGCAGGTTCAGCGATTATTTCAGCTCGCTCTGGAACGCTCTCCATCTGCTTCCGAAGCGGACGCAGCAGCTCATCTGCTGAGCCAGCGAGATCTTGCTGTCGCCTGCCTTGCTCTCCTGAACTCCAACGAATTTGTCTACGTTGATTGATACCCCATGCAGGTTCCATAACCCGGGCTTCGACGTTTCCACACCCCACTGAAGGGAAACCTCACAATGATTCGTCACTCGCTTCAAACACTCCTGTGGCTTTCGTGCTGGATGGTCACGGTCTCCGGCGACGTTTCGATCGCAGCCAACAAACCGGAATCTTCCGACGCCATCAAGTTATGGCCAGACGGCGCTCCGGGGTCGGAGAATAGAAAGCAGGAGCCCGAAAAGGTCGACGAAGGACCAGGGAAGTGCAACGTGTCCAACGTGCATGATCCCTCAATCACACCATTTCTTCCGGCTCCCGACAAAGCCACCGGAACCGCCATCATCATCGCGCCGGGTGGTGGGCATCGAGTTCTTTGCCTCGGGCATGAAGGCGACAGCCTGGCAGAATGGTTTGCAGAGCATGGCATCGCCGCCTTTGTCCTGCGGTACCGATTGGCTCGCGAAGACGGTTCACCCTACACCGTTGATGACCATGCCATGGCCGATACTCGCCGAGCTCTGCGAATGATTCGTGCTCGGGCCGAAGAATGGAAGATTCGACCTGATCGAATCGGTATTCTGGGCTTCTCCGCCGGAGGTGAGCTGGCGGCATTGAGTGCCATGCAGTCAGATAATGGCGAGCCTGATGCTGTCGACGCGATTGAAAGAGCAAGCTGTCGTCCGGATTTTCAGGTCCTGATTTATCCGGGCAGTTCGAACCGATTTACGGTTTCCGCCGGTATGCCGCCTGCGTTTATTGCTCTGGGCGCAAAGGATCGGGACGACATCGCACTGGGGATGGCGGACCTTTATCTCAAATACAAAGCCGCCGGCGTTCCTGCTGAACTTCATATCTATTCTAACGCGGGTCACGGTTTCGGATTCCGACCAGATTCGAAAACAGCCGCTGGGCTATGGCCTCAGCGACTGACGGAGTGGCTGGTCGACAGCGAGCTATTGGAGAAAAGGTAATCCAATGGCGGCTGGCGCTTGATTCAGCTTGTCGTGCTGGCTTCAGCCAGCTTTCCCGTGCAAACCAAGCCTTCATGCCGACTGAAGTCGGCACCACGGACTACACTTCGCGGGGCGAAACGAGCGGTTCCATTGTCGCCGGATTCGTGAGAATTCGGGGCGGCCACAGAGAAGACATCCGAATTCTCACGAATCCGGCTACGCTTAACAGAACCACCCATCTTATGGTCGGTCATCGTAGACCGTCACGGATTCAGAAACGATCAGTGGCTTCTGCATTTCGTCGTACTTCAGAAACGCCTCAACAACTGCGTTCTTGACGGCCTGCTGTCCCTGAAGAGTCAACTGGAACGTCATCTGCGCATTCGGACCGATCTCAAGCACGCGATTGTACTTCACCATATTCCCGGGCATCAGCTTTCCGGGAACCTGTCGTGTGCCAGCGGCAAGAACTTTGAGTTCCGTCGGCACCTGAACAGACATTTCCACATTGCGAGCCACCGCTGTGCCGCGATTGTCGATCGTCACCGTAAAGCCAAATCGTTCGCCAACCTGGACGGGCTCGTCCTGACGACTGATGTCGGCCGTCACATTGTGCAGATCTTCGACAATCACAATCGTATTTTCAGTCAGCGGAGTTCTGAAACCAGCATTCTCGGTAACCTCAACAATCGTTTCCTTCTGTCCGGCTTCTTCCGCTATCAGCTCAACTTCCAGTACGAGCTGTTTATTGGCAGCCAGTTTTGGAACCGACCACTGAATGCGACGATTGTCCGGATTGTAAACGCCGCCACCGCTGGCAGAGACAAATCGCAGGCCCTGAGGCACCTCTTCAACGACCGTCGCATTAATCGCTTCGAACTTCGAATCGTTCGTCACGATGTTTTGATAACTCGCAGAACGTCCGACATAGCGACGCTCCGGACCCAGGCGTTCCAGTGTCAGTTGAGCTCCCACCACTTCGATTTCGGTCCTGGCTTTGGCCGCCGAGATCCCCGAAGAGGTCACTTCAGCGGAGACAAGAATCAAGTCGCCTGGCTCAGCCGCAATGACCGTCAAATCAACATTTTCTGAACCGCCCGCTGGTAGATTTTCAATCTCATACTCCAGGTCGCCACCTTCTGGATGTTTCAATCCCGGAGGCAGCACGCTCCGCAGAACGACGTTTGTCGCATCGCCTGATCCACGATTTCTGATCGAGTACGTCAGTTGAACCTCGTCTCCGACTTTAACTTCGCTCGGTCCCGTGAGCTCCAACTCTAGTTTCGGAGCTGTGATCACGGTCGCAGATTTGACCTGAGCCTTGAACTTTACTGTTGCAACACCATCGAGAGTTCCTTCGCCTGTGGGGCGAATACGAACGGTGATCTCTTTCTTTTCACCCGCCCGAAGTTCGCGAAAACTCCAGGTCAACTGATCCGAATCGCGGTTGTATTCGGCGACTGGCTTCGACTGCACGAACTCTGCAGCTCCTCCGAGTTCATCATCCACAACAACGTCATAAGCCGATGACGCGCCTTCGTTAGTGACGAGGATTGTGTAATCATGAGCGACGCCAACGGTCGCAGTGTTAGGGGCTTTCTTCTGAATGGTCAATTGAGGCCGCATCACTTCGGAAACGGTGCGAGTCGATTCCGGAGTATTCGTTTCTCGATCACGCCCCGGACGCGTAACTCGATCCGGGAGATCCTCGGCGGCTGGCAGCGGCTGCGAGTCATCTCGACGGGGAGTTGTTGGATCAGGTTCAAAAGGCAGAGGGCTGCCGGTGTCATCCGGTTCAGATTCACCATCTCGCACAGACCCACCGGACGATGGCAGTGGCACGCCTGCGGGATCCTGGTTGTCTCGCGGAGGATCAGTCGACTCGTCAGGCATGAACGGCAGCGTTTCTTCGTCTTCCATCGGAGTCTCCGACAGAGGTGCAACCGGAGTATCTGTCGTTTCAGGATCCGCATCGAAAGGAGCGGGCTCAAAACTCGGAATCTCCTCGTCAAGGTTCCGGCTCGGAGTTCGAGGGTTCAATACTGGAGGGCTCGTCACATCCGGTACCGGATCAGGCAGAAACAGGGATGGCTCATCCGATGAAGCAGAGGTTCTCCGTACAGATTGGACTGGCTGCGGAGCGGAAGCCGCCTTTGGAACTTTTGTGGCAGTCGAAGCGGCATCTGATGCAAACGTCGTCGGTGGAATATCGGCGTCGCTGGTCGGTGTCGGCTGCAAATCAACCGTAGCCACGGGAGCAACATTTGAAGCTGACAAAGAGTTGCCAGTGCCAGTTGCAACAGGCGCGGCCATGGGAGTTGTCGTTGATGCTGCTTTTAGTTCTTTCTGTCCTCCATTAGGAAAGAACATCATCGTCTTCTTGTCCGACGATTTATTGTCTTTTGCTGAAGCACCTGCCGCCATTGGTACAGCTGCGTTTGTTGCAGCGATTTTATCAGGAAAGGGGATCACTGGCGCGTCATCACTTGCCGCCGGAAGTTCCATCACGGGGACCGAGTCACCTGCAGCACTTGTTGACCCAACCGCCGAAGCCCCATCAGGACGAAAGCTGGCGGCCTTCACGGAGGTCTTTGCAGTAGTGCTGGGAGAGGCAGAGGTGACAGCCATATCAAAGTCTGCTGAGGCGGCTTCAACAGCCGCCGGCAACTCTGTTAAGTCAGTCTCTTCGGGCTCCATCAGGGAGACAGCGAACGGACTGGCGTTGTCTGTCAACTCGTCTTTATGAACAGTCCGATCTTCGGCTGCACCAAAGAACTGGCTGTTGTTCGCCGGAGGCGCCGGTCGTCCCACACCAGCCCCGGGGCCATCAAATTTGTCCGGACTGTTCGCGCCGTCAGCGATTGACACGGCGGCCAGCTCTTCATCAAACGGAGTCGTGGCGTCGGGAGTCACGGAGATTTCCGTTCCCGTCGACTGCACGGTGACCCCATTGACGGTCGACCTGCGCGCCGGCAATCGATTCTGGACTTCCAGAACGACCAGCGTGCCTATGCCAATAATGCCAGCAGCTGTTAACAGCTTCCATAATGAACTTTGCATGGGAATCCCTTCCCGCGCCGGGCCAATCCTGTCATCGTTCCACCTCCCGCGGAACTCATGAACGGCGCATGGACTCTAAGAAGTAGCAGAATCCGCCGAATGGGGGAAGGCGAGTTTCTCAGTTTGCCCGAAATCCCCGGTCGTCTTGATGTTCGCTGTGCCCACGAAATCCGACCTGACTTTGCGGTCCGAGGATCCTACTTCTCCCCAAACAGCCCATGCTGCGAATTTTAACCTTCACGGTGCATTGGCCCGGATTCACGGTGCATTGGCCCGGATTATGGTTCAGTCCAGATACAAGAACTCGTTCAGGTTGAGGGCCACAAGGAAGAAGTACTTCCGAGCCTTCTCGGAAGCAAGCCCGTTCTCCTTCTCCAGACTGCTGATCAAGTCCAGTCCGCGATTCACCTCTTCCTGAGATGGTTCCCGTTGAGTGACTCGGCGCAAAGCCATTCGCACCTGAGCTTCCTGCGACTCCGGATGTTGCTCCACTGCCATGTCGGCAAACATGCTCGCCTGCTCCTGCATGAATTCACTGTTCAGGAGCCCCAGGGCCTGCGTTGGCTGAGTCGTCACGAAGCGGACCGGACATGTCTGATCCGTGTCCGCCATGTCAAAACTCTCCAACATCGGATCCAGCAGAGAACGCTTGACGTGGATGTAGATACTTCGTCGAGCCGCATCTTCCGGAGACGAAACTCCCCAACCGGCCCCTGGTTGTGACTGGCCGGCTTTGACCTCATCTGGAATCTTCGTGTAGATCGAAGGACCATACATGCGATCGGCCGACAATGTTCCATTGGCCCAAAGAATCGAGTCCCGAATCTCTTCGGCCGACAGACGACGCATATCACATCGCCAGAGATGATCGTTCGTGGCGTCTTTCGCCAGAGCGTCCTCACGTCCGCGAGAACTCATCTGATAAGCCGCAGACTTCATGATCAAACGATGCATGGACTTCATGGACCAACCGTCTTCCACGAATCGCGCCGCCAGCCAGTCCAGAAGTTCCGGATGTGTCGGCTTGCTGCCCTGAAACCCGAAGTCACTGGACGTACGAACGATGCCACGACCAAAGTGAAATTGCCACAGACGATTGACCATGACTCGCGACGTCAGCGGATTCTGTGGACTCGTCATCCATTTTGCTAAAGCCGTACGGCGACCTGTGCTGGCAGCATCCTCAGCCGGAGCAATGATTTCCGGAACTGGCGGAGAAAGAACAGACGGGAAACCTGGCTGCACTTCGTCACCAGGAGATAACGGATTACCTCGCAGCAAAACGTGTGTTGGCCTCAGACCTTTTACATCTTCTTTCACACACAAGGCTTTCGCCTGCCCTGATGGAGGATTTTCACGCAGTCGATTTCGACGATCCATCAAATGGCGATAATGGTTGACTTCATTCTCCTTCAGAAGCCCGCCTTTTCGCTTCTCAATCAACCGGACGCGGTTCACTTCAAACTGGTATTCGTCGTTCTCAACGCCCGAGAAGTCGGCTTTGACCTTCTCTTCGATCTGGGCGATTTCGCGTTCGATATGCTTCAGCTCCTGCTCATGCTGGCGAACGGCCGCGGCATGCAATTCACTGCGTTCCGGCTGGCTGATCTCCGTCACGGAATTCTCAATAACCGATTCGCCCGAGCGTACCCCGTAACGCCGTACTCCTCGGAAGAAGGCCAGCAGGCTGTAATAATCTGACTGAGGTACCGGGTCAATTTTATGGTCATGACAGCGAGCGCAGTTGATCGACAAGCCCAGCAATGATTGGCCAGCCGTTGTCACAATGTCATCCAGATCATCGTAATACGCGAGCTCCGGATCAGCGGGCTCGTCATCCCAGCGTCCCAGCCGATAAAAGCCGGTCGCGACGATTGAATCGGGTGACTTATCCGGAAGCTCATCACCAGCAAGCTGCTCCGTCAAAAAACGATCGTACGGTTTGTCTGAATTGAACGACTGAATCACATAGTCTCGATAACGCCAGACAAACGGTTTGGCTCCATCGCGTTCATAGCTGTTGGTTTCTGCATATCGCACCAGATCAAGCCAGTGCCGTCCCCAGTGCTCACCGTAATGCGGAGAGCTGAGCAGATCGTCGATCAGTTTCGACCAGGCTTCTGGAGATGGATCTTTTGCAAACGCTTCCACGACTTCCGGCGCCGGAGGCAGTCCGGTCAGGTCGTAATAGGCTCGACGTACCAACTCGCGAGGCTCCGCCTGAGTATTCGGCTCCAGCCCATTCTTCTGCAACTGGCTCAGAATGAAGGCATCAATCTCAGACTTCGCCCAGTCTCCTTTGACTTCGGGAACAGACGGCTTTTTCACGGGCTGAAAAGACCAGTGCCTTTTCGTCTCTTCATTAACCGTTGGAGCTTCGCGAGGAACTTCAAAGTGCAGTGGCTTGCCGTCTTTCGACCACGTCAGTCCCTCGTTAACCCACTTTGTCAAAGCTTCAATCTGTTTTGGCGACAGTTGTCCTGTCGGAGGCATCTCGTAGCCATCGTAATTGACAGCTTTCAGAAGCACGCTTTCCGCAGGCTTTTCAAGATCGACAGCCGCTCCAGATTCGCCCCCCTTGAGGATCGCCTCGCGAGTCGTCAAATCCAACCCACCTTTGGGCTTGGCTCCGGCATGACATTTGAGGCAATTCGCCTCCAATATCGCCGCTATCTCCTGCTCAAAGTACTCGATCTGTGCGGCCTTAGATGTCGCTTCATCTCCTCGGATATTCACCGAGTGAAAAGCGATTAAAGGAATTAAACAAAGCCAAAATCGAGTCAACATGGTAGCGCTCGTCACAAATGGTGGGAAATTCAGGGCGGGACCACGACCAGGAACCCAGGTCCGATTCGACAGGCTACCCCTCGCTCTCGCTGGTGTCAACGAGCAGAGAAATTCCCCGTTAAATGCGAGACGCACCGATAGCTTTAAAAGACCAACTCTGCGGTCGCGGTGCCTTCTCGACCCCAACCTTTCGCTCCTGCCTGTCGCTCACGGGAAGCCTCTACGAAAGACACGAATTTCTCACCCCCACGAAAGCGATTTCTAAAGGCTGCTGAACCGAGAACTTACTGGTCTGCCCCCCAGGCACTCACCGAAGAACAAGTCAATGCATCAGGCCTTTTCGCGAATCTCGAGAGCGCGGGCATCTCCTTTTTTTGCTGGCAATCGAACGGCATGACGAATCATCCACTTACGCGTCTTTGCCGTTTCCGGTGGTGTTGATTTTTTTGTGATCTCTTTCAGCCATCGCTCGCAGATTTCATAGATCACATCCGGGTGATCCTTCAAAATGTCCGCCAGATGATTGGCGACGGATCGCCGCACATACAACTCTGGATCATCCTTAAGCAGATCCAGGAGAGGCAGCATCCTCTGAGGATTCTGCTGGAATTCTCGCAGCCGTCCGGCCCATGGAAGTCGTGGACGAGTTCCCTCACTCACAAGTCGACGCACATGAGCATTCGGATCCTCGGTCCAGCTTTTCAGGAGCTTTAAGGACTGATCCGGGTACTTCGTCAGAAACGGCCTGATACTGAACTCTGCGGTGAATCGCCTGGTCAACTCATAGTTGGCCCGCATGCCATTTTCAAAATCCGCCAACCCACGTTCCATAATCACATGGGAGTGAGGCAAATAGAAGA
Source organism: Candidatus Kuenenia stuttgartensis (assembly GCA_945861975.1). Taxonomy (GTDB): domain Bacteria; phylum Planctomycetota; class Planctomycetia; order Planctomycetales; family Planctomycetaceae; genus SXXK01. The sequence goes on from CAMAXD010000015.1 coordinate 26,461, forward strand.
ACGTCGCTAGACCATTACCTTCCGTGCGAGTCAGCTCCGGGCCAAACGACGCCAGCAACAGAGGGCAGGCTTCTGCAAAACTTTGCGGCAATTGTTCGGCCACCGCTAAGCCAATCTGGCGCGCTCGTTGACTGAGCTCCAGAGCTTCAAGACCGTCCGATGCTGTCCGCTCAAACTTTTGTTGATCGAATGCTCGCATTATTCCGTTGAACGATTCAGCGATGAGCCGTATCAGATCATGGCCCATCAAATCCTTCAGCGGGACGCCCTGCAGGATTGCATCAGGCGCCTGAAATTGCTGCGAAGGATGCTCCTTCGTCGAAGTCTGTTTCTTCTTTCCGGTCAACGCATCGCTCCCACTGGCTTAGTCGCCACTCCATCGCAGCACATCTGCTTGTACTTTGACACATCCCGGCCAAAACTGCGACGATCCGACTTTCTGGAAACACTTCCGAGTGCACCGAGTCCTGTGCGCTCACGAGAAAAAGAATCATGAACTCCACGCATGAACAGAGCTTGTGCCATCCAAATAGCCCACCGAAACAACACCGCCAAGCGGGCTTGTATGGCTCACGCATCAACAGAAAACGGACTTCGTCCGTCAGGATATTCCTGAGCCTGTGGCTGTGGTTCTCTGTGGGATCACTTGTTGGGTTCGCCGCTGATATTCATGTCGACCCCAACCTCGGTGATGATTCAGCGGATGGCAGCATCTCCCCTTTAAAGACCATCGCCGCTGCGATTCGACAATCACAGCCCGGCGATACGATTCATCTCAAACCCGATACTGTCTATCGAGATTGGGCCGCGTTCTTCAATAAGTCCGGAGAACCTGGAAAACCTATCACTCTTGACGGGCATGGTGCGACACTCGACGGCTGCGATCCTCTTGATCCAGGCGGCTGGGTCGAGATTGAACCAGGACTCTTTCGCAATGACGATCTGATGCCACTGACCGATGCGATCATCGACCGCTGGTTCTTCGTCATGGACGGCCAACTGAATCGCATGCAGCGCTGTTCAAAAGGCCCCAGCCTGCCGTTGAAGATTCCACAAGAGCTACAGCCCGGAGAATGGACTTTCATCAAGGATTCCGAACCCACCAGGGCAGCTCGTGCGGGGTACATCTTTGGCTCATTCTGGATACGACTGCCTCCGAACATATCGCTGCTCGAGGCGAAGATTGAAGTCCCCATGCGCACCGCCGGAGTGCTCATTCGAGGCACCTCGTCACATCTCGTCATTCGTAATCTGACCTCCACGCGTCCCTACAATGATGGATTCAATCTTTCAGACAGCAAAGACATCCTGCTCGAGAACATCCAGGCCATCAATTGCGGCGATGATGGAATCAGTGCTCATGGCCACTGTCGCTATTCGGTCAAAGGGTTTCGTTCCATCGGCAATGCCACCGGAATCTGCGACACAGGCACGAGCGAAACAACCTATGACGATGTGTTGATCCGCAACTGCATTGGCTTCGACCTGTTCTTTCTGGACTCCGGAATCTACACGGTCCGGAATGCTCAAGTGATTTCATCAGCCGCGCAAGCGTTCTATCTGCTGGGCCGCGAAGCACCAGCAGAACCCTGTCGAGTCACGCTCGAGAATGTGCTGATTCGCCGTGAAGGTATCGCCAGCGAAGTTCGAGTGTCCACCAACTGCCTGCTCAAGGCGCAGCATCTCACGCTGTTGAATCTGGATGTGCAGGCCACGGGCGGAACGATTGAGCTCTCGCAATCTTTCATCGGCGGCGAAATCCCTGTCGCTGAGGTTCAAAGCGATGACGCTCCAGCAGACCAAGCGCGCAAACCAAATTTGCATCTGTGGAAAGACGCTACGTGGCGTGGAAACGGGAACTGGTACGATCTCAGTTCGGCTCGCGTTGATCGAGTCACTTACAGCAAGTCAGAGTTTAACGCTTTTATACAAACGGTTGCGGCAGAGCAGGGCAGTCGCTGGGAAACAGGAACACCTGTCACAGCTGCTGCAGTCGGTCTCGGGGCGAAGATCGCTCCTTAAACTCAGATATCTCCGTATTCGCGGCAAGCCTCAGACTTTTACATCCTTGATCAGCTTTTCTTTTTCCTGACGCGACAGACCTTTGATCGCCAACTCCCGCTTCAGCGCCTGACTGCGGCCTGGCTGCTCTTCCTGATAAACCAGCACAACCGGCAAACGGCTGCGCGTATATCGAGACGCGGTGCCCGCGTTATGCTTTTCGATACGACGAGGCGCATCATTGCTGATTCCTGTGTACAACGAACCATCCGCACAACGCAAAAGATAGACGAACCACGGAGTGTCGACTTTGGCTCCTTTTTTCAGGTCGGTCAGGAGCTTCCCGACAGCCAGTTCTTTAGCCTTCGCCTCGACTTCAACCGTTAGCGTCTTCTTGCGCCAGATGTCGGGGAAATCTCGCACGTCGATGTAGTCATGATGTCGCTCCGGTTTCGGCCCATCCCAGCCTTCCAGCGGACTGGACAGGTGAAACATAGGCTCACGATTCCACGTCGCCAGAGCTTTCTCCGTTGCCTGTTCAATGCTCAATTCATCCGGAAGACAACGATGGTGATGCACATCGTAAACCAAAGGAATCCCGGTTGACTCACAGATTGGCAACAGATCGGCGGGTGAAAAAATCTTATCATCGTTCTCCACTGTCAGTCGACTTCTCGCACGAACAGAGAGGCGATCGACGTTGCGAGCAAAATCAGCCAGAGCTTTGGATTTGTCACCATAGGCTCCGCCACCATGAATATTGACGACGTCAGCTCCGATCCATTCCGCGACCTCGGCCTGGTACTCCAGTTCCAGCAATGATTTCTCCACGACATCCGCGCGTTGCGAATTCAGGACCACAAACTGATCGGGATGAAAGCTGGTTCGAAGCTGATGCTGCCCAGCGAATTTTCCGCACTCTTTAAATCGCCGAATGATCTCTTGTCCGTCGGGTAATTCCTCGATGCCGTAGCCCGACGTGGGATGAGTTTTCACGGGCAGGATCTGGCTGTTGACTCGAAAGCAGCCAATGTCATTCCCCGCACAGTATCGAAGCGAAGCCAGCAGAGCCTCTGCGTTTTGAAGACACAGACGACTCAGCTTCGCCAATGCATCCGCACGATTCATTCGACCGATGGCCGTGACGGTCGTGTTTGCAAACTTAATTGGCTGCTCCTGAAACATGCAGCAGAGGCCCAGTCGAATCATGACTTTCCCCAATTCATGATCGTGATCGACAACTGCAGCACCGTCGCCAGTGACACCCAGATCAGGTAAGGGATCTGTACCAGACTGACCCAGCAAAAATGGGGCCAGACAGCGACCATCAGCCAGAGAATCGAAGCCCAGACGACAAGAATATCGACCGCCGCCAATGGCAGGTTTCGCAGCCCGAATTGAATGGGCGTGAAGATCAAATTGGCGACCAGATTAACTCCAAAGGGCAGGGCCACCAACCAGCTCACCTTACCCCGAAACCTCTGCACAAAAACAAAGCCGAAACTGATCAGAATCATCGGATACAGGATCTGCCAGATCAGCCCAATCGTGGACGGAGCCGGTGTCCACGATGGTTTGGCCAATCCGTTATACCAGGTCATCCAGTCCATTTGGGTCCCTATTCAGGTCGTGACGAAGGCCTGCGTCCGCCCGTTAAAACGCTGTAAATCCTTTGCTGAAGGATCTCTCAAGGCAGGACGCGACGCTGTATTGTAGGCAATCCTCCGTTGATTCAAGCAGACTCGCCCGTTCTGGTCACTTCGCCGATGGCAGATGCCCCAGCACGCTCTCCGCCACCTGTTTGGCCATGGCTTCATTTCCCATGGCGTTGAAATGAACTCCGTCAGTGGACTGCCATTCCGCATGAGTTTCGACCAACTGAAACAGATCGTCTGTTGTCGAGGCATTGTCCTTCATGATCTCAGCAGCGAGCGCATTGCGCACTTTGACACGGCTTGTGTCATCAGCGAAAGCCTGAAGATCGTCTTTCTTCCGCAGAGGCGTTGTCGTGGTCCAGATCAGTTTTGCATCGCCCGCATGTTGCTTGATGGAAAGAACTGTTTTAGCAATTCCGTCACGATACTGTTCTTCCGTGTAACCCCAGCCGTGCAGGCCATTGTTGAAGTGAATCACGGAGAACTTGTACTGCTTCAAAAGCAGTTGCAGATCGTCGTTGAACGTCGGATCCGAGACACATTTTGAGGTCGTCAGCCGAGCACAACTGGCTTTGCCGGCCAATTGCTTCTCCACAGCACCAAAGTATCCGCGCGTAATCGAATCACCAACGAACAAAACTTTGGGCAGGTCTTCTTTATCAGCATCCGTCACCCAGATATCGATCCATTCGATCCGCTCTCGGATTGGCTCGTCTGCAAACAGAAATGGACAGAGCGAACAGAGGGCGATCAGGAAGCAGATGGACTTCATGGTTCTTTTCACATTGTGGAGGGCGAACTTTGAAAATCCCGGCGACACAAACGTGTGCCGGAAGCACTTTCAGAGTCTCAAACTAAGTTACAGGTGACTCAGACATCCTACACGTTGATCATCGCAGAAGTCCACTTCAGCCAGTTCCCGACACAAGGCCGTCGATTTCCGTTTCCGCACTTTCTTCGGCCCGTCTTTGCGATCGTACCGCCGTCCGATTTCGCATGACATCGTGACTTCAAACGAATTCGGCATTCCATCAACAGCCAGATCGCGTTCAACAGTCGCTCACAAGGAAACTATGCCGGACATCTGTCTCAACGCAGGTCATCCGATCTCAAGCGTCGTAACGCCGAAGATGCGGCGATTGTCCAGTAGTGGAGCAGGACCATAATACATACGCACGCCCCCAAAGACTTCCTGCATTTTGTACTTCTCGCATAGGGTGATGGCTGGTGGATTATTGTCCGGCACGTCCAAAAAGATTGGCATCCCTTTGCTGGAAAGTTGGCATGACTGAAACAGGGCTTCAGCAACTTCGATGGAGTCCGCAAACAACGGCCCAATCCTCCATCCGTTTAGGCAGGGACGCATGACGCCAAAACCGAGTAGCTGTCCGTCTTTCACAAATGCCAAAGAAACCGCATTCTTTTGTTGTGTCCATTGCACCAGAAATTTTTCTCTACGGACCGGAAAACACTGGCTGTCATAATCCGCAAGCATCGGAAGACCGACCGAGGCTACGTCCACGATCCGTTCAGATTGAATCATTCCCGACGCAGGTTGTGTGAGTTGAAATCGCCGATGGCGAATGAACGGCGTGAATCCCCCTTTCTGATAAAAGGGGACCATCGCATCGACCCCGTCTAGCCCGATGGTTCCGCCATCCTTGAGTCGTGACAATAAGCGATCTCTCCGAGCGAACCATAGTGTCTTCCCCAATCCATTTCCTCGGTGAGCATTGTTGACGATGAAAAGTCCCATGAAGCCAAAACTGTCACCGTGACGGATAATTGCTCCGCCGCCGATAACCTTGTCATTCTCGGCAATTGCCAGAAAGCCTTCTGGATCGAGGTTCCAGAAGGATTGAGCATCATTGACGCCGGGGTTCCATCCTTCGTCGCCAGCCCATGCCACGAGTTGTTGAACTTCTTGTGCATTCATCGGGCGAATCATTTCAGCTTCAGGCAAATTGGTATTCATCGTTGTCCTTGAGAAATTTTTTTTCTGCGGTGCAGAAGCGGCTGGATGGAAGTTAGGAGTCTCGAACAGCCGTCAATAAGGCTTCTTCCGCTGCTCGCAGTACAACGCTCCGGGCCATCCACGGGTTCGCCTCAACGAAGAGACGATCGGCCTGCAAATGCTGGCGATCTTCGACAAGATGTGCATCGAGAGCGATGACGTGCGGGAGTGGTTCGCAGCGCCGTTGCGGGTGCGGACACAGTACGAGCAGGACGACGCACGGCTCAAGGCCGACGAAATCCTAAGGCCGCTTTCGCTCCTTCGCCAGCATAAGAATCAGCTTTTGAATATGCGGCTGAACGAGAAGATTGATGCTGATAGCTATGCCGCCCAGGCCACCAAACATCGGGATCGTGAGGCGAACTTCAAGCTGAAATTGAATGCCTGCGATCAAGGCTTTTGAAATTTCGCAAAGCCTTCGTGGCAAATGGCTTATGGCTGACGACTCAGTGAAGCGTCGGTATTTGGCAATTGTCTTTTTGAACTTCGTCCTCGACGACGCAACTCTAGTGCCGACAACAAGAAAGCCCTTCGAGTTTCTCGCCGAAGGGCTTCTTGTCTCGTCTAGTCGGGAATACAGGATTTGAACCTGCGACCTCTTGGCCCCCAGAATTTTCCAGCACCGTCAGTTGTGAGTCGAGAAATACACGATCGACAATGAATCTACAGCATATCTTATCGTTTTCAAGTGCAGTCGAGTTCACTCATAGTTATTCGATTCTGACGAGAAACGGGTAGAAACGGGTAGAGAGTTTTACCGCCGTTACTCACGTGGATCTCAATACGCAAGGCTTCGTGATCGCTCACGAGAATTGGATGCTTGACGGCAGCAAGCCCGCTCGGGGCATCTCTGGAGACGCTGAGGCAGCAGCTTGGGCCTTGGCAACATGCCCCATCGTAGTACACGGGCTGCGTTATGCCCGGTGCCTGGCGAGTCACGCCATTTCCACAAATTAAGATAATGGAAACAACAGAAACGCCGTAGGGGGTTGTGCATTTAAGGTCATAGCCATAAATACTGAACGGAGTAATACACCTAAATACCTGAATGGAAATTGGATTAATTGCATTTAATCAGCTCATTCTTATTGCCCCTGCCCCCCCCCCCAAATCCCTAAGCTTCCTTTTTGCACGTGTGCGTCTTATCTGCCACCTGCTGCCACCTGCTGCTGAGTGCTGTGTGGTTTCTCGAACAACAACAGGGAGTAAACGTGAGATTCAAAGTTTTGTGGTTGGCCGGCTTAATGCTCGCAGTGGCCGCTGGTATGTCTTCGGTCGAAGCCGGTGTGATTTACAACTTCTCGTATGTCGACAGCAACAGCAATACGCTGTCCGGAAAACTGGAAGGAGTGCTGCAGGGCGACAATGACACGGTGATTTTGTCCACGATTGCGTCCAACATGTTTGGTGTTACGTACAACGTGTACGATCTTAAGTACAACACCTTCAGTCTTGGATCAGTTACCCTCCTTGATTCGTATTCGAACACTTATTCTGGTTCATACGTTCTTCCCACGGTATCGATCAGTGGCGACATAATGGATCTGTTTTTAACAACCGACATCGATTTGTTTGCATACGCTCCTCCAGGCTTTCTTTCAAGTAGTGGGGTGACTGATTACCAGAGTTTCATTGGATCAAGTAGTGTATCTGTGAATGAAACGTTCATCCCAGTGAATTGGAGGCTCACGTCTACAGCTTCGGCAGCAGTCCCTGAACCATCCTCCATCGCCCTGCTTGGCTTTGGTACTGTTGGTTTGTTCGCCCGTGCCAGGCGTCGCCGTCGTCAGGCCAAGTTATCCGTCTGATTCCTCAGGCTTCACAATTTGAACCGCTAACGGGCTTCCATCACGGACGTCCGTTTTTCATTGGTAGTTTTGAAAGCGTGGATCTCAATACGCAAGGCCAGTTGAGTTCCGGTGAAGGGCATAGGGGGTCTAAACAAACCGACCCCCACCCCGGTGCCACAGGTGAGCCTTTACACGAATCACAATCCTATCCATTGGATTTGAAGTATTGTGTCACATCTGTGCCAATAGTTACGCTGATTTGATACGATGCAGACTCACGTACGACTCACGTACGACTCACGTACGACTCACAGGAGGCCACAGGAGGCCACAGGAGGCCACAGGAGGCCATTACAGGCGTTAGAATTGCTAATCCATGCAATGTGTCGCATTTAAGATGAAGGCCTCTGGTTGCGCATATGACGTAAACCTTTTCTAGATAGCGACTTATGACACGCTACCATTCTGTACCACCTCAGAAACTATTGTGGGGGACTCTACGATAGGTGATAATATGTTCAGTTATGGATACGCATGTCTTCAATAGGAAGGAGCCGCTGAGTTCTCACTCAAACGGCTCGTCTGTTTAACTGAATGCTCGACTGTTACATAGCCAGCTCATGTCGCATGTTGAAACCATACTTGATCTCCGCTTTCTTACGTGCTTCGACAGCCTCGTCATACGTTTTGTAGGGTGCGATCTGCGTAATGCGCTGTGACAATGGGAGAAAGAGGTCTATGCAAAAAGAGGCGTCCTGCCTGAGAATGTTGGTTCTCACACTAACAAACCAGGAAGGAACACCTCTCATGGACGATCAGGTTACAGCAGGAGCGTTGGTTTGTGCAATTCCGAAGGTGATTGTCGACGGCTGGCTTTTGAAACGATTCATGGAACTGCGGCGTCAACTGACCGAAACGACCACAGTTCTGAAGCCTGGCATGAGACCTGAGGATGCTGATCAGTTTGAGCACTGCGTGGAAATGATCGTGCGTGAACAGGCACGATCGTTTGTTGAATGGTGTTTCAATTCTCTGGAACCATCGAAAGTGGACGCGATGCCCAAGGATGTGGAATATCTCGGGAAGAAGTATCGGCGACTTAATCTCAAGACACGCCACGCCAGAGTGCTCACGCGATTCGGGAACATCATGCTTTTCAGAGCCACCTGGCGTCAGGGAAGCCGCGGTCGCACGATCGCGCCGCTGGAGAAGATTCTGGGAATTGAGTTCGGGGCCACTCCCGGCGCTCAGGATCTTGTGGGCCGTCAGATCGCTGCAGCGGGATCGTCGCAGAGTCGCTGCATCGAAGTCATTGCCGAACGCACGGGAGCCAGGATTGGCCCTGAAAAACTTCGGAATCTGAGCTCTTACCTGGCGGAGATCATGGAGCCACAACGTGAAGCCTGTCAGGTGAAGCAACTGGAAGAATGGATTGATGACGCAGTAAAACGCAGTAAAAATGTAACACTCGCGGTCAGTCGCGACGGAGTCAGTCTGGGGATCGCACCCTTTGGTAACTTCGAAATGGCGTCCGTTGCGACTCTGAGTGTTTACTGCGATGGCCAGCGACTGGGTACGATTTATCTGGCCTGTGCTCCGGAAGACAATCAGGAAACACTCAGTCGGAATTTCACGTCGTTGCTGACGTCGATCATTCGCAGTCGCGGCTCAAAACTGAGCCGCATTGTTTACGTCAGTGATGCCGGGAAAATCGAAACGGCGTATTGGAAGAATGTGTTGCGGCATCTGCATGTGGATGGTCAGAGAATAAGAATTCAACGCATTGTCGATTATTACCACGCCAGCCTGCGACTGACCACGATCGCCGACGCCTTGCTGCTGACGACTTCGCAGCGAACCGAGTGGCTGAAGCGAGTCCGCAAGCTGCTGCTGGAACCCGGTGGCTGGGGCCGCGTGATGCGGTCCATCGCAGGCATGCAGAAACAACATGGCATCAATCCGGACAAGGAGGAAGACGTGCAGATGGCGAAACGTTACCTGCATCGCTATAGAAGATTTATGAACTATTCCGAATACCGCAGCCATGGCAGCCCAATCGGCAGCGGCATTGTGGAATCGGCGTGCAAGCAGATCGTGACTGAACGCCTGAAGCTGTCCGGCATGCGCTGGTCCCACGCGGGAGCCCAGCAGATCCTGACTCTGCGGTCGATTCTTTTGAGTCAAACCTGGCACGCGACGTTTAAGAAATCTTTAATAGCATCTCCCGCCGTCAGTATCCTAAGCCTTGAACAAGCCTCGTAATTTCATTGCTCTCACAGCGCGATCAGCAGATCGCACCC
>CAMAXD010000016.1 GCA_945861975.1 Candidatus Kuenenia stuttgartensis
AGGAATCGAATCCTGTCGGGCGGAGTGGAACGTCAACGCCTACTGATCCCGGATACCATCGAATGTACCGCCACCGAGTGCGTAGCACTTCTGGAGTCGCTCGACCTGCTGAAAGAAATTGGGTTCGAACTTCAGGAATTTGGAGGTACGACCATTCTGCTCATGTCCTACCCAACGTTAATCCCGCGAGGCAATCTAGCTCGAATCGTCAAAGATTTTGCAGAACAACTGATACAAAACGATGGCAAGATGTCCAGACGCGATCTTCTGGATCACATGCTTCACACTATGGCTTGCCGAGCAGCAATCAAATCAGGGCATCGTCTTACGGCAGAAGAAATGCAGGAACTGCTTCGGCAGAGACATCTGGTCAATGACTCGCACCATTGCCCACATGGTCGCCCAACGTCCTTGACCTTGAGCCGTGGCACATTGGATCAGCAGTTCGGAAGATTGGGCTAAACGACTGGCACGAATCGCATTACTGCGGATTCAATTGGCATAAGAATGAAGCCGCAAGCATTCGCGAAATGGTTCTGCACAGCGCGGGATCCTGAGAGAGACAAACACGTCCCCAATTGGAACCTTCAACAAACGCCTCAATCTATCGGGCACATCGGCATGTTTGCACTGCTCGATCTCTATCTGTTCCGTAATGCCGAAAAAGGCGGTTTGAATCAACTCACGCAGAAACGCACCGTCGTTCGAATAGACAACAAATTCTGATCCCTGCCCAATCGTGCGCTGCATTTGTTCGGGCTTGCCAAACCAGCAGCCAGCCGGGATATGGGAACGATCCGCAACATCGATAATCCGCTTCAGGATTGCGATCAGATCCGGATGATCATATTCACTCGGGATTCCCATCGTTGTCGTAAGATCATTGGGTCCGACAAAGCTCGCTTTGACTCCCGGAATTCCGCAGATTGCCTCCAGATTTTCAATATCTGCCGGAGATTCAATCATGGGCACAAAGTCGGCATTTTGACATCGGTCTTCGAGGATATACCTGCGACTTTTCTCGCCAGGCCAAACTCCCTCGCGAAGGACTCGCTCCAGAGCGAGTCCTTTCAACAGGCGATAGATGGCGGCAGCAGCCAAACGGCGAGCGTGCTCCACGCCTTCAACGTGGACCACACAACGACTCCATCAAACGTCTCGCAGACTCTCGAGACATCATCCGGATCACGACTGTTGCTTTGCATCGCTACAAGGAGCCCTGAATTCTCCATGGAAACCCTGCAGCCTTTGAGATAATTCTCCAGGCCCACCTCACACCCAGCGAATGCCTCAATGCTGGAAGAGGAATTCCTTGCTGTTGATAACGGCCCAGGCGATATCTTCCAGAGCCCGAGTCCGGTCTTCATTGGCCTTGATGTGATTCTGTGCTGTTTGTTGCTCTTCAGGCAGCGGAGGCCGACTCAATGCCGTTAAGTACAATAGTTCGATGATCTCTGCGTCCGTCTTTCCGCCGGCCACCCACTTATGCACGTTTCCTGCATCAGAACGCAGTTTGTTGTGTACTGTAGGCCCGTTGATCAACTGCAAGGCCTGAGATAAATTGCTGTCTGTGGATCGTTCGCACTCACAGGGAAGCTCTCGTTGAGGTTGACCAAAGACCTGCAGAAACTTGTGTCCCTCCGGCGGGTCAACCAGATCAACCGCCTTTGTGCCACCGGGCATGCCGGCAAAGTCTTCCGGCAGTCCTGTCACAGCACAAATCGAATCGAGAAGCTGTTCCGCTGTCAGCATGCGAGTTGTCGCGTGGCTGAAGTAGATCTCATCATCTGCGTTATGCTTGTTTCTCTGGGAACTCAATTGGTAGACCCGACTGTTCATGATTGTGCGGATGAGGTGGCGCGAGGAAAAGCCACTCTTCACCAACTCACCATCCAGATAACTCAACAGTTCAGGGTTGGACGGCGGATTTGAATCTCGGAAGTCATCCACGGGATCGACGATCCCCTTACCCACAACATGGCCCCAGATACGATTTGCGAGGGACCGGGCAAAGAAAGGATTCTCGTTCTTCGTCAGCCAATCCGCAAAAACAACTCGACGATCCTGATCTGCAGGAACATCGACATCACCCTGCATCAATAGCCGAACCTTCATTTGTTTTCCGGTACGAGGCTGAGTCACTTCTCCACCAGCTTTGACAAAAATCATTTCATCATCCGGGAGCCCGGTTTCCTTACGCCCCACACGGATGAAAGCGGCTGCTGTGCCGTAGTAATCATCCTGAGTCCATTTCTCAAACGGATGATTGTGACATTTTGCACACTGAATACGGATCCCAAGAAACAATTGTGCGGTCGTTTCGGTGGCATCAATTTCGTCGCGACTTGCTTTCCAATAAGCCGCAGCAGCATTCTGCTGAGTGCTACCGGTGGCGGTCAGGAGTTCGTGCGCAAACTGATTCAGGGGAACATCATTCTTGACGACATCATACAGCCACCGACGAAATTTATGCACGCCAGTTCGAGTCATCTTCTTGCTGTTGGATCGCAGCAGATCGGACCATTTCATAGACCAGAATCGGGCGTGATCATCGGTCGCAAGTAATCGATCAATCACAGCAGTACGTTTGTCGGGAGATTGATCTGTAAGGAACTGCTGAGATTCCTCCAAAGACGGAAGACGGCCAGTCAGGTCGAGCGTTGCCCTGCGAAGAAAGTCCGTGTCGCTGCACAACTCGGAGGGCTGGATCTGAAGCTGCTTCAGCTTTCCAAATACCAGTCGATCAATCTCAGTCGTCTCTGCCGGACTCGGCCACTGAAAATCGGGACGTTCGGTAAGGAATGTGAGTTGAGTTGTAGACACTTTGTCGAGGTAGCGGGCCAGAACCGTCACTTCTCCACGCCCCTGCTGCGAGACCACACCATACGGCGAGATCATGCCAATGCCTTCATCAGAAGAATCAAATGCAGTGAGCGCAGTGATATCTCGCACTGATCCATCGCTGAAATAACCATTTACAATCAGTTGCTGTCGATCAGCGCCATCCCGGAGAACTCTCGGAGACGGCAGCAACTCAATGCGTGACAACGTAGAAGCGCCGTCCGAATCCAGCTTCATTCCCTCCGCGATCCAGTCTCTCAAAACTCGATGACTAGGATCTCCATGCTGCAGCCGACGACCACCACCGTGAGCCACTTCCATCAAAGGTTTTCGCAGAAGAAGACTCTCATCAGGGCTCAGGATATTCGAACGCCGATTGAAGAACTCGCCCCTCAATGTCACCAAATCCACGTTAGGGTCGTATCCTCGAAGAGATAGACGGAACCCGCCTTTGCCAGACGGAGAACCGTGACAGGCCCCCATATTGCAGCCCGACTTCGTCAGAGATGCCAAAATCTCAGTTTGAAACGAGACTGGAGCAGGCATTTCAAAGTTCGATACAGTGACTTTGGCCGATGCCGTTTGGCCACCACGCGTCACATGCACCGTCGTGGTCCCATTTCCTTTAGCCTTTACAACTCCGCCTTCAACGACAGCGACAGTAGCGTCATCGGTCCGATACTCTGCCAGCCCTGTCGCATCGTGAATTGTGGCAGCATCGCTATTCGCAGTGACAATCAATTGCTGCACACCACGAGGCCCAACCAGAACAATCTCCGCTGGTTGAACCGCGAGTGATAACGTCGGAAGTTCAACAGCAAAAGAAGCAGACGCGCCAAGGACGAACGTCATCAACAGGCATGATAATCGGAACATAGTGAAGAGGCCTTTGTTTGCGATTCTTTGTAGCCAGGCAATGGCCTGAATACGCACATTCAAGGAACTTTTGCTTTTCACAGAATTGCCTGATCAGCAACTCCGCGGTGGGATTCTTCAGCGGCTTAGAAAAAACAATCGAGAACGTCTCAGACTACTTGGGTACAACTTCTACAACAACTGGTGGAACCGGATGAACAGGTTCAACTTTATCCTTCTTTGACTTTCCCTGAAGGAAAATCGTGAACGGACCTGTCACGGCATCAGCAGTGGCCGTAATCGTGACTGCCAATTCTCCCGCAGCCATCGAACCGCCGGTTACAGTAATTCCAGTCGGCAATTGATCAGCGGGAGTCACAAGTGTAATTTCAATAGGCTCAGTCCACTCAGGAATTCGAGTCGACTTCAAGATTACGGTTGCCGCCGTCCCCTGAGTAACGTTGATACTGGATGGTTCTGCCGACAATGAAAATTGCGCCGCCGGTTGAACAGCCGTGAAGAGATCAGTCCTGACTCGAGCACTCCGAAAGACCTCTGCATCAGCCTTCTTCGGCGCTGGAGGGGCTAACTGAATTTCCGCCGGCGGCATACCAACACCCTCGGGTGCCGTCATTCGGAGAGTCACTGGCCCCCAGTCAGCATCGGATGCAGTCGCGGCAGGGTCCTTCGCTGTGAGAACAACAGCAAATGCGCTCTGTTTTCCACCGATCGTGAAAGGAGACATCGTCAAAGCTGCCGGGAGCCCGACAGCTTCTACTTTTAGAGGACCGTCGTAATGAATTCTTCTCACAGCAAGAAGCATCGCGGCACTGCCCCCTCTGGGCACATTGATCCGATCGGCAGGTGCAGTCACGTTAGCAGCCTTTCGACCCCGAAACACATCCAGAGCATAGATCCACTCCGAACCACCCCGCCCCGCAATCTCACTGACTTTCAGAAAATAGTCGCCAGCCGCGGCAAGCATGAATGTGAGTTCTGCGTCCCGTGGCCCCACATCATCATTCTCTGCGACCTTTCCACCTTCCGAGTTGTAAAGTTCAAGCATCACATCGGTGGGGCTGCTGAGCTCACGAGTTCGAGTTACCACCAAAAGAGCTGTCGGTTCGCCAACAGTCACTTTAAACCAGTCGGAATCTCCCTTTGCAATGAAGCTTCCGGTCAGCATCTGCGATTCAGCCGCCACAACCGTGGCTTCAGCTCGACCATTATTCGGCTCCACTTCATTCTGCGACAGACTTGTCGTAACAAGTACAGCCCCGAGCGTGCTCGCATCTGCCTCGGCTGGTCGAAAAGAGACCGGCACAAATGAAGCCGGCAGATCAGCGGATCCCTGAGCAGAAGCCTCGCCGACAACCTCTCCCGAACTACCAACCAAAGAAACTTTCCCACCGACCTGAGTAACTCGCGGCATCGTCGCACTGGCCAGCGTCATCTTTCCCATTCGAAGATGAAAGAAGTGACGGGCACCGCCTGAGTAACGGACATCTCGCAATTCGATTCGATGCTCACCATCACCGGCGGCCGTAAACTGAAGTTGAGTATCTCCCTCAGCACCAGGCAGATCATCGCGGTAAGCAATCTCTTTGCCATCTGGACCGGTCACTCGGAGAACCGGATCAAGATCCGAACCCAGTCGGCGAGCCAGCACTTCCGCACTCACCGACTGGCCAGCCGTTAATGCAACACGGAAGAATCTCGACAAGACGGGATTGAGCTGCCCTTCGACACAACATGGCAATGTGACCACCTGGCCAACAGCACGATCCTGGCTTTCTGGTGCCAGAGCAACGGATGGCAAGTCATCGACTACCAACCATCCTGCTTCTGAACAACCATGATTAGTGACCATTCGCGCCGGATAAACGCCGGGGACAGCATCAGCTTTGACATCGCCTTCAAAGGTTACTGGCTGATCTTTCGACAGATCGGTGCCTTCTTTAGGTCGGAGTATACCAATGGGCGTCCAAAGACCACTCGCCCCCATCAATTGCTTACCGTTGACTATAACGTTTGCCTTTTGTCCCGGCCTAAAATTCGCCACATCAAGTCGATCAATGATGGGTTCCTGAGCGGACGCTTCGGGCCAGCCGATGAGCGCACTAAAAGAACATGCGACAGCCAGAACAACTGTGCGGCGGAGAGACATTACAGGTGTGATATAAACAGCCATCACGGTAGGTTTTCCGAAGAACACATGGCTGGGAAGGCGCGTAGGGAGGACCGACAGTCTAAGCATGGCTGAGGGTGTCGTCAAAGTGAAACCGCATTTTGATTGAGGAGGAGGCCAATCTTATGCCTGAATCGCGATTGTACGGTTCTCTACTCGAAACGGCCTTGCCCATGATCCGGCACTTAGCCGGGGGAGACTCGATTGCCATGTCTCTACTGACCATAAAGAATGGCATTTCTGCAAAGTCAAAGGGTATACTTTCAAAAGTTCTGCAGCTGACGTCTCAACCGCAGTTTCGCAGTGTATTCCCCATACAGTGTTGATCTGAACAGTTTTTGCATCGAAACTAAGGAAGAATTGTGGTCCTTCTTCTCCGTCGGACCATGTTGATCCAGACCTCACCTCTCCAGTCGGTTTTTGGAATACCGTTTATGATCTCTCGAACGCTTCGCTTGTCAGCCCTCGTCGCGATCACGATTTCAATTTTTGCGTCAGAGGGACGTTGCGCGTTGCCCCCTGAAGTGAAGAAGGAACTCACATCGCTGGGCAAAGAGCTGAAAGAAGTTCAGGGCATGGTGAAGAAGAAAGAGATCGATCAGGCGAAAGACTTGATTAAGAAGACCGAAGAACGCATTAAGGAACTGGCAATTGAAGAGGACGAAAAAGATCGATCCTACGCAACGTTCAAAACCGCCCTTGAGAAGGCGAAGAATCTGATCCCCGTGAGCTTCGAACAGGAAGTCGCTCCAATCCTGAAAGCAAACTGCCTCCAGTGCCACGGCGAAGCACAAGCCAGCGCTAATCTCCGCCTTGATACGTACAGCATGATTGCCAAAGGAGGACGAAGCGGAGTCCCGGTTGTTCCTCGCATCCCTCAACGCAGCGGTCTCGTTCTTCGCATGGTCGCTGAGAACGAACAACAGAGGATGCCAAAAGGACGCGCCAAACTAGATGACGCTGAGATAATGACGATCGCTCGCTGGATTGAACAAGGGGCTGCATTCGACGGCAAAGATCAGGATGCACCAATTGGCGATTCAACTGTGGTCAAGAAGCCACCAGTAACCGTCGTTAAAGCGGATGGCACAGAGACTGTTTCCTTCTCAAAGGATATCGCACCATGGATGGTGAATATCTGCATGGGATGTCATTCAGGAAACAATCCTCGCGGCAATTTCGGTTTCACAACATTCGAACAATTGCTGCAAGGCGGCCCCACGGGCACAACCATCGTGCCCGGCAAGCCAGACGAAAGTTACATTGTCGACCTTGTCCTGCGGCAGGAACCGTTGAAGATGCCGGCGGGACAGGCTCAGCTTAAGCAATCGCAAGCACTGGCTCTTGAAACATGGATCCGCGAAGGCGCCCATTTCGATGGCGAGGATGCGAAGGCTTCGCTGCGCGAGATCGTGCCTACGGAAGCACAAATGGAAGCAGCCAAGCTGGCTTCAATGACGGATGCGGAGTTTGCTGAACGACGAATTACGCAAACGGCGGAACTGTGGAAGCGAGTGTCCCCTAAGACAGAGGGCGTCTCCGCGACCACAAGCAATTTCTATCTCTACGGAACAGCATCGGAAGATCGTCTGAAGGAGCTCGGTGAAAAAGCAGAGACGCATCTGACGAAATTGACGTCGACTTATAGCTTGCCTGCCGGGGAGAAGGCGTTTCGCGGAAGACTAGCGATTTTTGTCACGGCTGAGCGCTTCGACTATGAAGAATTCAATACGGTAATGATGAATGGGCGAAGAACCCCCAAGGCAGTCTCAGGCCACACCGTGCTCAATGCAAACTTCGAAACGGCCTATCTCGCGATGCACGATGTCGGTGACATCCAGTCTGCAGAGGCATTGTCGGCCGAGCAATTGCTGAAGTCGCTCATTAGCCAGTGCTATCTGACACGAGATGGATCCGCATTGCCAGACTGGCTGAAGCAGGGTTTCGGCCTGCTGGAATCCGGCGTTGAAGAAAACGCTGATTACGTGAAAGCCGTTCCCACTCGTGCGGGACAGGCTGTGGCGACAATTGACGATCCAGCCAAACTGTTCAACGATGGAACACTGGCCCCTGAAGAAGTCGGTGATGTTGGCTACCTGCTGGTGAAGTTCCTCCTGTCTCAGGGCGGCCCGGCTCGGTTTCAGCAACTGGTCAGTGAACTACGAACAAACCCAGATGCTGCACGAGCGATTCAGCAGGTCTATGGCAGCGCGCCAGCCGCGTTGGGGCAAATGTTCCTGCGAAGCGGTGGGAGGTAGTTCAACAGAATCAGCCGTGTAATCACATCTGATTCGATGCAATCGAGACTGTGAATGGCCCATTATTAGGTTTCGCGACTTAACGATTGTGCGTTGGAGAGAGGATCAAAACGGCGGGAGAGATGACACTTCATGCATTAAGATGCCTCGATGTCAAATCGTCCCGCTTGCCGATCACCATAAAGTTCTGGGAATTGATTTCTGGGGCAACGCATCAGGAGCCGTGATTCGGCAACTTCAATGGCTGGCATACGATGATCACACTCACTTGCTTTCAACGATCATCAGAATCAACATCGCCCCTTCGAGTTTCAATCTGATCGCTTCTCCAAAACCCTCGAAGAATTGGTGGCACGCGATCAAGCCCAATTCAGTTCGAACCGCCGCGGCAAAGTCATGATCAGTTACGAATGAATCGCTCGTTTATCGACAGCCATGGCCGCCTCTTTAACCGCTTCTGACAGCGTTGGATGAGCGTGGCAGCAGCGGGCGATGTCTTCGGCGCTGGCTCCAAATTCCATGGCGACGGCGGCTTCATGGATTAATTCTCCCGCGTGAGCACCGATGATGTGAACTCCCAAAACTCGGTCCGTGGCCTCATCAGCAAGAACTTTGACGAAGCCCTCGGTATGACCTGCGGCACGAGCACGGCCGTTGGCGGCGAAGCTAAAACGACCGGCTTTGTACTTGATTCCGGCGGCCTTCAGAGCGTCCTCGTTCGCTCCAGTGGAAGCGATTTCGGGGGACGTGTAGATGACAGCCGGGATGGTTCCGTAGTTGATGTGACCGTGGCCGGTCGCCATCTTTTCAACGCAGGCGATGCCTTCTTCTTCAGCCTTGTGAGCCAGCATCGCACCGCCGATGACATCGCCGACGGCATACACGCCGGGTGCTGTCGTCAAATAGCCTGCGTTCACCTGAACGAAGCCGCGTTTGTCGGTTTGTACTCCAGCTTCTGACAGACCCAGGTTATCAGTACACGGTTTGCGGCCGACAGCGACGAGGACTCGATCGCAGGTGATCGGTTCAGCGCCTTCCATTGTGATCGTGCAGGTCATTCCGGAGGCCGTTACAGATGTCACCTTTGTACCAAGCTTAAATGTCAGGCCCTGCTTCTCAAAAATCTTTTTCGCTTCGTTGGCGACTTGTTCGTCAACGCCCGGCAGAATGCGAGGCAGATATTCCAGAACAGTCACCTTCGCGCCCAACCGACGCCACACGGTACCGAGTTCCAGCCCAATCACACCAGCACCAATGACAACGAGGTGCTCGGGAACTTCCGGCCACGCGATGGCTTCTGTGCTGGTGCCGATGCGATCTCCGTCCGGCTGGATGCCTGGCAAAGACGAAGACACGCTGCCGGTGGCAATCAGGATCTTCTTGCCGGTAATGGTCGCTGGTGCGTTGCCCGTGACTTCGACAACTCCGCTGCCTTTCAGCTTGCCATGTCCGAAAAATCGCTCAACCTTGTTCTTCTTGAGCAGGCCCTGGATACCACCGTCCAGCGTGCTGACGACCGAATCTTTGTGGCTCATCATCTTTGCAATGTCGAGCGTCACGCCCTGAACGATAAGGCCTCGTTCGGCAAAGTGCTTCTGAGACTGCTCGTACAGTTCACTGGTTTCGAGCAGTGCCTTGCTGGGAATACAACCGACTCGCAGGCACGTCCCGCCGAGCTTCTGTTCGCGTTCGACAACAGCGACTTTCATCCCAAGCTGTGAAGCACGAATAGCGGCGACATATCCGCCAGGACCAGCACCAACAACGATCAGATCAAATGATTCAGACATGACGTACCCTGTAAGACGAATGGTGTGCCCGCGTTCGCATTCGCTCACTTGTCACACCCTACAAGTGCAGGCTGAAATCTGCAGGGTGTGACAAGCGAAGCGACGGCACACCATTTTAATCACCGATCTGAGGACAGATCGGCCTACAGTTAGACTTCAAGAATCAGTCGCGTTGGATCTTCAATCAGATCCTTCACAAGTTTCAGGAAGGAAACAGCTTCGCGGCCGTCGACGACTCTGTGGTCGTAGGTCAGAGCAACGTACATCATCGGTCGGATCACAACTTCTCCATTGACCGCGATCGGGCGATCAAAGATGCCATGCATGCCAAGCACGCCGCTCTGAGGAGGATTTACGATCGGCGTCGAAAGCAGCGAACCGTAAACGCCGCCGTTGGTGATCGTGAACGTGCCGCCGTCCAGTTCTTCCAGGGTAATCTGGTTGTTCTTCGCCTTCACAGCGTATTGAACGATCGCCAGTTCGATATCGGAGAAGCTCATGTTCTCAGCATTTCGCAGGACGGGGACCACAAGTCCTTTGCCGCCACCAATCGCAATGCCGATGTCGCAGTAGTTATAGTGCGTGAGCTGCTTGCCGTTCATCTGTGCATTCAGCGCCGGAAATTGCTGAAGTCCAGCGACGACGGCTCGCACGAAGAACGACATGAAGCCCAGCTTCACGCCGTATTTCTTTTCGAAAACGTCCTTATACGATTCACGCAGCTTCTTCACGGCTGACATGTCGACTTCATTGAAGGTCGTCAGCAACGCGGCGGTCTGCTGAGCTTCCACAAGTCGACGGGCGATCGTCTGACGAATCGGGCTGAGTGGCACGTTACGAGTTTCACGGCTTCCGCCGACTCGCACAGGGCCCGCCTGGACCGTTCGGATCACGTCTTCCTTAAGCACCCGACCGCCAGGACCTGTGCCTGCCACTGAACCTGCGGGAAGATTGTTCTTTGCCATTTCAGAAGCCGCCGCTGGCATCACATGACCACCGGCTTTTGCAGGAACCGCCGGGGCTGTTGGTGCAGAAGCGACTGGCGCGGCCGCAGGCGACGGAGCAGAAGTTGCGGCGGGTGCATCAGAAGGCTGCAGGTATCCAATAACCTCGCCAATCGCTGCCGAATCACCAGCCTTCTTCAGAATGCGAGTTACAATGCCACTCACCGGCGCTGGGATACCAAACGTTGCTTTGTCCGTCTCAAGTCCGACCACATCCTTGTCAGCCGCCACGAACTTTCCTTCGCTGGCATACCACTCTCCAATGAAAACTTCGGAGATAGATTCACCAACGGCCGGAACCTTGATTTCGATTTCCTTAGTGCTCATTCGAGTTCAAATGCCTGTTTAAGAATTGTCTGTTGTTCAATTTTGTGACTGGTCGCAGACCCCGTAGCTGGGCTGGCAGACTCTGGACGACATACGCCTCGGAACGGATACTGATCCAACAGGCGTTCCCCATACTTCATTCTCAAAAAGCCCCACGCACCCATATTGCGTGCTTCTTCCTGAACCCAGAATAGAGACAGCTTCTCCGGGTACTGTGACAACGCCTCACCCAGGACCTTTGCGGGGAATGGGTACAGTTGTTCAATCCGAATAATCGCCACGTCCGTGATCTTGTTATCTTCTCTGTACTTCGCGAGATCGTAATAAACTTTCCCGGAACACAGCAGAACCCGACTGACGGCTTCCGCCGGAATTGTCGTATCCGGAATCACTTCCCGGAACTGTCCACTGACAAGTTCCGAAAGCGGAGAGGTCGCATCTTTGGACCGAAGGAGACTCTTGGGTGTCATCACGACTAAGGGCTTTTTCCAGCGCCGAAGCGTTTGCCGCCGCAACAGATGGAAGTAATTTGCTGGAGTTGTCGGATTTGCCACCTGGATGTTGTCATCGGCACCCATGGCAAGGAATCGCTCCAGCCTGGCGCTGGAATGCTCCGGCCCCTGCCCTTCCATTCCATGAGGAAGCAACAGCACCATGCCGCTGAGTCGCTTCCACTTGTCTTCACCACTGGCAATGAACTGATCGATGATTACCTGTGCAACGTTAACAAAGTCGCCGAACTGAGCTTCCCAGATCACCAAGCCATCCGGACAGTCGAGGCTATAGCCGTACTCGAAACCAAGTACACCAACCTCCGAAAGCGGGCTATTGTAAATCTCAACATGTTCCGCACGAGCAGCCACGTGCTGCAGACCAATCCAAACTCGCCCATCATTGAAGTCGTAGAGTCCGGCATGGCGATGACTGAATGTTCCTCGACGAACATCCTGCCCGCTGAACCGCATATGAGTTCCCTCTTGCACGAGGGTCCCGAAGGCAGTCATTTCTGCCCCACCCCAGTCAAAGAGAATTTCACCAGCCGCCATCTTTCGTCGGGATTCCAAAATCGCCTCAATCTTTGGATGCGGCTTGAATCCTTCCGGAGGTGACGTCAACGTCGTCATTACCTTGCGAATCGTATCCGCAGGTACTCCCGTTACAGGAGCATCAGCTTTAGCGGAAGCGCCGCCGAAATAACCGTTCCACATCCCTCCGCCACTGTCTTCCAGATACTTAAAGCCCTCTTTGCGAGCTTCGAGCAACTCTGCTTCCAACACCTGCCCTCGACGCGCGACAATTTCCATGCCTTCTTCCTTCGTCACCTCGCGCAAACCGACGAGAGACTCAAGGAAGCTGTTGAAAACTGTTTGGCGACTTCGAATGACCTGATACATTGTCGGCTGAGTGAATGCAGGCTCATCGGCTTCGTTGTGACCGCGACGACGGAAGCAATACATGTCGATAATGACATCGCGATGAAACTTCGCGCGGAAGTCCATTGCCAACTGAACAACCTGAGCAACGGCCTCCGGATCTTCGCCGTTCACATGGAAGATCGGTATCTGCAACATCCGAGCAACGTCTGTCGAATACGTACACGATCTCGCTTCAGATGGCGACGTCGTGAAACCAATCTGATTGTTTACAATAATATGCACAGTGCCGCCTGTCTGATAACCAGGCAGTTCACTCAGATTCAATGTTTCCTGAATGACCCCTTCACCAGCAAACGCGGCATCTCCATGCACCAGGATGACACAACTCTTTCGACGATCGAAATCCTCGTTTCGATCCTGTTTTGCTCGAAGTCGGCCCTGAGCAACCGGGTTGACGAATTCGAGATGGCTCGGATTGAAGCATAATGTCAAATGGACATTCTGCCCCGAGGAAGTCATACGGTCGGAGCTATAGCCAAGGTGATACTTCACATCACCACGGCCCATCTTCAACTGAGGATCCACGTCATCAAATTCGCGGAAGATCTTCGATGGGCTCTTGCCCATGATGTTTGCCAGCACATTCAGTCGCCCGCGATGCGCCATCGCCAACACGATCAGATCAGTCCCCTGACTTCCAGCTCGTTCGATCGCCATATCGAGCAAGGGAATGAGACTCTCGGCACCTTCGAGCGAAAAGCTTTTGGCCCCAACGTATTTCTTCTGAACGAACTCTTCAAAAACAACGGCGTCGCTCAGTCGTTCAAGAATTCGGACTTGTTCGGACCGTGAAAGTTTGAGTCGATTGGCGGTTCGCTCCATTCGGTCCTGCAGCCACTGTCGCACTTGCATGCTGTCGATATGCATAAACTGCACACCGATTGATCGACAATAAGTCGACTGCATCCACGTTACAAGTTGACGGAGCGTCTGAGTATCAGGCCCACCAGCCCATTGAGTCGAAAACTTTCGATTCATGTGCTCTTCAGTGAAGCCGTAAAACGCAGGATCAAGTTCCGCTGGCTTCGGGCGTTCAGCATTCAACGGGTCGATCTTAGCGATAATATGACCGCGGACTCGATAGCTGCGGATCAGCTGATCAAGGCGTTCCTGCAGAATGACCGCATCCGAAGTCGAAGGATCAACTCGAACCTCAGTCGACTTATGAAAGATGCTCTCCGCTTGAAACGGTGCCTGGAGGCTTTCGGGAGTCAGGCCAGAATCAACAACCTGAAGTTCATCAAAATAATCTCTCCAATCAGGAGAGACCGAGTTGCGATCGCGAAGGTAACTTTCCAGTTGAGTCTCTGCGAACTCGACATTCTGCGTGCCCATGTCAACGCGAGGCTTCGCACTCGGGACATGACCAGCAACATGCCCGGTGACACCGTCACCATGCCCTTCATTCGGCGAATCCAGAAATGCCGGAGCGCCTGTTGGAAGTGAAGTTGTGTTAGACATTTTCAACTGACTTTGTTTTCAGCGGTACCGTACATGAGTCGGTCATACGGCCTGCGTGGAGGGAACTGAGGGGAGTATTCTGATTCAACAGTGTAGACTTTGACGCCCACAGGGTTGCCGCATCATAGACGGACTGCCATGATTGGGAAGCTTTTGACGGTCTGCAGGTCAGGAATTTTGCGGTGGGAAGATTCTTAGACCTCACCCAGAACAAAGGGAATATTGACTCACATGGAAACAATTGCACAGATCGGGGTGCTCACAGTATCAGACCGTGCCAGTCGAGGTGAATACGAAGATCTGGGCGGCCCAGCGATCCAAAACTACCTGTTCGAGGTGATCGCTTCGCCATGGTCCCCGATTTACCAAGTCGTCCCTGACGATCGACCATCGATCGCTCATGAAATGCGACGAATGTCGGATGAGCTTAACTGTTGCCTGATCATCACGACAGGCGGAACCGGCCCCGCCGTCAGGGATGTCACTCCCGAGGCGACCGCAGACGTATGCGAAAAAATGATGCCGGGCTTTGGAGAACTTATGCGAAAGGTCTCACTGGAAAAGGTTCCTACTGCAATTTTAAGCCGACAAACAGCAGGAATTCGTGCAAAATGCCTGATTGTGAACCTTCCCGGACAACCCAAGGCGATCAAAGAGTGCCTTGACGCGGTAATGCCTGCAATACCTTATTGCATCGATCTGATTGGCGGACCAAGACTGGAAACTCATGAACACCGAGTGAAAGCATTCAGACCCAAGGCAAAATAGTCCCACAACCCATAAAGATAGTTCTCCAACCCGTGGATACCAACAAAAAAAGCCCCAGAGAATACTCTGAGGCCTTAATTTGACATAGACATATCATCAGTTTCATGGGCTCGCCGCACTGTCATTTTGACCCGCAAGATAGCCAGCCCCAGCACCAATCGCACCACCAAGAAGTGCCCCAAGTCCGCCTCCTCCGCCACCGCCTCCTCCAGCACCGGCACCACCGCCTCCGGCACCACCTGCACCTGGCGTTCCTGGAGGAGCGCCCGGTGGAGTTGCACCCGGAGTCACGCTACCACCAGTTAAATCAGCAGAGTTCGTGCTATTGAAGTTCCCTGCGTTTGCGGGCGCAACATTCATTTCAAGCGAAGCCATCACGGCAACAGTTCGGTATTGTAAAGAACCAGCCTGAGCGACCTCCTGTTCGGCCCCAACAATCTCAACACCTAGAGCGAATGTCCCATCTTTTCCCACGCCAACAACGCTGTGGAAACCCGGCTCTAAGCCAGCAATAAGAAACTCACCGTTGTTCTCAACTTCTGACTTTCCGACGATCTTACCTTCTTGGACAAAATACACAGTAAGATCAAGCACTTCGCGGAATCGTCCGGTCCGATCATCCATCAGACTGATCGACCCCCTCAATCGTCCATCCTTTTGTAACTGAACACGATGACGGGCCACCGAAGTTGACAAGTCGCCGCCACCAAACGGAAACTTCTGATCATCGTCAGCCGCAGTACTGTCGAACCGAAGATCGGCCTTTGGAAGCTTTGAACTAATCAACTGCCTCACAATCCCAACGTCTGCACCAGAAACCAGTGCAGAATCAATATCAATTTCATTTGCTGAGTCATGATTTTCGTCAGCAGCGACTAAATTAATGCCGTAAAGCATAAATCCATTCTCGCTGTAAGCGAGCAATGCTGCCACGCCCGGCTTTAGCCCGGCGATCAGAAAGTTACCTTGGTCATCAGTACTTGCTTTCCCTGATTCCACGCCTTCCTGAATCACTTTGACCGAGACACCCTTCGCCGCAGCCGCTTCGGAGCCAGAACCATATGCCGACAGCTTACCGGAAAAAGCTCCCGAAGCGTCAAGAACGACATCATGGCTTCTGGAGTGAATAACCTGATCAGGAGCCAACGGCTGCTGGATTGATTTGGCAACATCCTCGACCACGGCTTGGGCCGCGGCTTGATTTCCACCTTCAGCCACAAGGCCTTCAGCCTCAACCGGCGATTCCTGTGGCGAAGCCGCAGAGAGCGAAACGTACATCGAACCAGCGGTCACAGACGCGGCTAATCCAACCAGTGCAATGCCGGAGAAAAACTGATTAGACTTCATCTGACGATTTCCCTTTCTCGGGGGCTATCATGCGAACGTAAAACCCAAGACCCTAAACTAAAGCCCGCTTGTTTCTGAGCTGTTTAGCGTTCCATGACACAGAATTATGGCTTTGGCGGCTAAGTCAACGCAACTCAGAATTAGGATAAATTGCTGGATCTGATTAAAGCAACTCGTTTCCCCAAATTAACCAAACCAACTTTCAATTCAGGCTAACGGCAGGAAAAATTGACTACAACTCGTGTAACCACATGGAACGTCAATGGATTGCGTGCTGCAATTCGAAAGGGGTTCCAGCGACACCTCGACGTGATCAAACCCGACGTGTTGCTCCTGCAGGAAGTCAGGGCGCGGCCGGAACAGTTGCCCGTAGAGTTTCAAAACCCCGACGGATGGCATGTCATTTGGAATCCTGCCGAAAAACCGGGCTACTCCGGAACAGCCATTTGGTCTCGCCACCCAATTCAAACGCATCAACTTGGACTATCGCCATCCACCCCTGATTCAGAGGGACGACTGATCGAAGCCAAAATCAACGGCCTCCGCATCGCATCTGTTTATCTCCCGTCCGGCTCTTCCAGCCCGGAACGGCAAGCGGTTAAGAATGAATGGTTAGACCAATTCATTATGTGGTCATCAGACCGAACTGAACAAACGCCCACTATTTTTGGCGGTGACATAAATATTGCACACACCGAGAAAGACATCTTCTACGCGAAGGCCAATCAGCAAACATCTGGTTTCCTCCCGCATGAGAGAGACTGGTTCGGCGGTTTGCTGAAATCTGGCTGGCACGATCTCGTTCGAGAACACCACGGCGAAGTTCAGGGGCCCTACTCCTGGTGGTCAAATCGAGGCAAAGCACGCGAATTGGACCGCGGCTGGCGAATTGACTACCTGCTATGCAACAAGGCCGCCAGACCCCTATTTGAGTCCGCCACGATTCACCGAGAAGCGGGGCTCGAAGTCAGTGACCATGCTCCCGTTTCGATTGATATCCGACCCCACTGAGCAACCAATGCCTCGTTTTCTTCCCTAAACGGTATAAAGAAGCACCATTCGACTGAACAAGAACCAAGACCGTGTTGTCGCGGGGAAACACTTGGCATCAAACCACAGCATGTTCGTTCGCGGAGCGACATCGCCCTAATTTGCTGGCCACAGGATCGTACGAAAGCCGCGAATCTCCTAATATTCTCCTTCCGCATGACAGCCCAAAAGGGCTATCCGGCAAATCCTTTTTGACTCCCTGAAGCCACGTTTCGACTCATGTTTCAACCTGTTTCTGACAGCAATTTTGTTACTGGCGAACATTCAGTTTTGAAGTTTTGGGAGATCCAACAGATCTTCCGCCAACTTCGGCAGAAGAACGCCGGCCGCAAGCGATGGAGTTTTCTTGACGGGCCGATCACAGCGAACAACCCGATGGGAGTTCATCACGCCTGGGGCCGCACGTACAAGGATACGTATCAACGCTTCTTTGCGATGACCGGACACGATCTACGATACCAGAATGGGTTCGACTGTCAGGGTCTGTGGGTCGAGGTGGAAGTAGAAAAACAGCTTGGCCTGGGGACTAAGACCGCAGTTCAAGAATTCGGCATTGATAACTTCGTCAATGAATGCAAACGACGAGTTCTCCGGTTTGCGGCTCGCCAGACCGAACAGTCGCAACGACTTGGCTACTGGATGGACTGGGACAATCCGACCCAGCTCCGACAATTGGCTGCACATGTTGGCACTGACGCCGAATTCACAATGACAACTCCGAGCGGCAAGACGGAAACGGCGAAGGCTCATCAACTGGTTGAAAAGCTAGGCAACCAGGAATGGGGCGGCAGCTATTTCACATTCAGCACCGAGAACAACGAAACCATCTGGACCTTTTTGAAGAAGTGCTTCGAACGTGGCAAAATCTATCAGGGCCACGACGTCATGCCCTGGTCCGGCCGTGGCGGAAGTGCGTATTCGCAGATGGAGATCGCCGAAGGCCGCAAGCTGACGACGCATAAGAGTGTTTTTGTGCGGTTTCCGATCAAGAGGGAAAGCAATGGGAGTGGTGTGAAGAATGGGAATAATGACAGTCAGTCACATGACTCCTCTAACTCCCATTCCTCTCATCAGGCAGCACAGGAATACCTCCTCGTCTGGACCACAACCCCGTGGACACTCACCAGCAACGTCGCCTGTGCGGTGAATCCTGATCTGCACTACATCAAGATCCAGACGAAACGTGACAATGCGATCTACTACTTCGCAAAAGACAACCTGAACTTCCAACGCCTGTCCACCGAATTCAAAGACGGGTTCGGTCGACCAGAATGGAAGTGGCCGGAAGGCGTGCCGAAGCTCAAGACGCTGGCGCAGATCTTCAAAGAACAAGGCGGATTTGAGGAACTCGGTACGCTCAAGGGTGCCGAGATAGTTGGCTGGAAATATGACGGGCCATTTGATGAACTACCGGCCCAGCAAATGGATGGCGGGTGCCCGGTCGATGAAAGCAACCTTGGCAAATGTGGAAAGTCATGGCACAAAGTCATCGACGGTGGACGCGACTCGCGCGGCAGCGCGAATGTCGTTGCGGGTGAAGGCACCGGCATTGTTCACATGGCTCCGGGCTGCGGGGATATCGACCACAAGATCGGTATGTCCGTCGGCATGCCGGTGATTGCCCCTCTGAAAGATGACGGCACGTATGATGAAGGCTTTGGCGAATTCACGGGACTCGAAGCCATCTCGCCAAAAACGGCTGAACTGGTGTTCGAGAAGCTCAAGGCGAAAGGAATGCTGGTTGCCGTTGAGACGTATCCGCACATTTATCCTCACTGCTGGCGAACGGGTGATGAACTGGTCTTCCGATTGGTTGACGAGTGGTTCATCAACATGGACTGGCGTGACGAGATCAAAGATGTGACGCGCCAGATCAAATGGTTGCCGGACAGCATCGACGGACAAGAACGCGAGATTGACTGGTTGACCAACATGGGCGACTGGATGATTTCCAAAAAACGCTTCTGGGGACTCGCCCTGCCGATCTGGGTCAACGAAAACGATCCATCAGACTTCGATGTGATTGGCTCACTGGCAGAACTCAAAGAACGCTGCGTTGAAGGCTGGGGAGATTTCGAAGGCAACACGCCGCATCGTCCGTGGATCGACGGAGTCATCATCGAAAGTCAAACTCCCGGCAAAGAAGGCCAGCGAATGCGCCGCATTCCGGACGTGGGCAACCCATGGCTCGACGCAGGCATCGTGCCGTTCAGTACGATGGGCTACAACACGAACCGCGAAGAATGGCAGAAGTGGTATCCGGCGGATTTGGTCACAGAATGCTTCCCTGGCCAGTTCCGCAATTGGTTCTACTCGATGTTGTCACTGTCGACGATGATGCGTTACGACGAAGCGGACAACGCTGAAGATAAGAAGCCGTTCCGCACTCTGCTTGGGCATCGACTTGTTCAGAACGAACAAGGCAAGCCGATGCACAAATCCGACGGTACGGCAATCTGGTTTGAAGAAGCCGCCGAACAGCTAGGCGTCGACACCATGCGATGGATGTACCTGGCTCAGAACCCGGCTCAGGACCTGCGATTTGGAACTCGTCACGGCGACAAACCCGTGACACTTCAGACACCGGATGGGCCAATCGACAAGACGTTGGAAGGGGTTGCAACTTGTATGGTGACGAGCGGTCCGGCGGATGAGACTCGCCGACAGATCCTGATCCCATTGTGGAACTGCTACAAGTTCTTCGTGGACTACGCGATCGCGGATGGCTTCGGGCCCAGTGACGAGCTGCGCAGACGAGTTACGCTATGTAGCCATCTCGCTCCGCGAGATGGCTACATAGCAATCGCAGAACGTCCTGAAATCGATCGTTGGATTCTGTCCAACCTGCAATCGCTGATCGAAGTCGCTCATCGTGAAATGTCGAACTATAACGCCCCGGCGTTCTGTGCGGCAGCAGCCGGTTTCATTGACGATCTCAGCAACTGGTATATCCGTCGCAATCGCCGTCGCTTTTGGCGATCGAAAGATGCGAGCGATACGGACAAGAACGCGGCGTATGAAACGCTCTACGAAGTGCTCGTCACGTTGTGCCGATTGCTGGCCCCGAGCATTCCGTTTCTGACGGAGCGGATGTATCAGAACCTGGTGCTTGGCCAGGGGTTTTCGGATACAGGTTTTCAGTTTTCGGACAATCGCAGTGAAACCGAAGCGTCTGCCCCCCTCACTTCCGAAAACCGAAAACCGAAAACCGAAAACCCACTGCCCTCCTCAGTCCATCTCTGCGACTACCCTACCGCCGACGCATCGCTGCTCGATGCGGACCTTAACCTGCGCATGGCGTCCGCTCAGAAGGTTGTGCGACTCGGTCATAAGTTGCGGGAAGAATCGAACTTGCGAGTTCGTCAACCACTGGCTGAACTACGGTTTGCGTCGTCCAATGCCGACACAGCGGCAGCCATTGAAAAACTTGGCGACGTGATTGGTGAAGAGCTGAACATTCAAAAAGTGATTCGTCAGGATAACCTCGATTCGCTCGTGAAGTACGCTTACAAGCCGAACCTGAAAACACTCGGACCGAAGTACGGCAAGTTGCTGAACGCACTGCGAACCAAACTGCCGGAACTCGGTGACGCCGTTCTGGCTCCGCTCCGTCGCTGCCAGAATCTGACCGTGGAACTAGAGGGCCAGTCGGTCGATCTGACTCCGGAAGATGTCCTTGTCAGCACCGAGCAAGCGGCTGAATGGGTCTGTGCCAACGACGCTGGCATTCAGGTGGCCATCAGCACTGTGCTGACTCCGAAACTCCTCCGCGAAGGTATGTCTCGCGACTTCGTCCGCCAGGTCCAGCAGGCCCGCAAAGACGCCAATCTGAACATCCAGGATCGCATCAAGGTTGAATATCACTCACAAGATAATACCGTACAAGCCATGGTCGCCGAATGGGGCGACTACATTCGCGGCGAAACTCTTGCGGACTCAATTGAGTTTTCTATGTCCGCCGGGATAGAAACGAAATCCGTCAATGTTGGAGAATCGGTTGTGAACATCTGGATTGTGATGTCTTCCTGATGGAGCCTCCATGGACCTTATCGATGAACTGGCGGCCTTGATCAAAGCATTGAACGATGCTGGGGTTCGTTATGCTCTTTGCGGAGGTTTGGCGATGGCAGTGCACGGGCACCCTCGAGCCACTCAGGATATTGACCTGCTGATCCCCGAAGAAGAGTTGGCAAAGATTCAGCAGGTTGCTGAGACTGTTGGATTCTGGATCCCGAGTGGTCGAATGCCGTTTAAGGCCAAAACCCCGCTGGCAATGGAGATTTATCGAATCTCCAAAGCAGTGGGTTCGATCCTGATACCGCTGGATATGATCATTGTTTCGCCGGCGTTGCAACAAGTCTGGGAGAGCCGCATGGAATTGCCGCTGGGGACGTTCCATTGTCCCGTCGTTTCAAAAGAAGGGTTAATCCGCATGAAAACGATCGCTGGTCGGCTTCGGGATCTGGCCGACATTGAGAGCCTGACAGGAGCTGGTGATGAGTCCTGAAGAAGGCAGACGGCAGGGAACTGCACCGGTTGACATGTCACCAGATGCCATCATGCAGCGATTGCAACTGGTGGGACAGCTCAATGATCTTTGCCGGTTTCTTCAAACAGGCCAGCGGCCTGTGCGTCAAAGCGAGCCTTCGTCACGACAACAGCCCGATGTCGTTGCTTAGCCATCGCCGTGACGTTCCTGAAACGAGGGCTCTCTGCCTTGAAGCCATCATCAAAGGGATGTTTGGCTGACTGTTGTGCGTGATGATTGCCCTTTTGCCATTGTTGTCTCTTGAGCCACAGCTTCCGTGGTTTCCGTGGTTTCCGTGGTTTCCGTGGTTTCCTGTAGGAAACGAGAGCGTCGTCATTATTTTGCTGGCGTGCCTTGCCCTCGAAGGTGTGAACATCTGGCGAATCCTCACAGCACACCTTGATCCGAAGTCGCCGCCTGACCCCACTGCTGCTCTGCGTTTCAAACCACCTTCAATCGTTGTTCTTCGCCTTCTGTCTTTTCTATGGTACCTCTTCCACATGCTCAGTGCGGGGGCGGTTATTGAGATATGCAAGTACCAGACATTGCATGCTGCCAAGACCGGCGACAAAGTCATGGGGCTGATATGCGGGTTCGGAATGCTGGGAGCGTTTAATGTTTTTCTTGCTCTGACTGCCAAGGCAATAACAATCAGTCACTCATTTTTTGCTCGACTCTGGCGATGTCGATTTCTGATTGACATCACCTTTAAAGCCACTGTCTTCGCATACGCACTGGCCAACTAAACCAAGCGGCAAACTTCCTAATCCCCGAGACGCATTTTCTCATCTTCCGGCGGACGGTTCGTGAGCTTGAACGTATGGAACTGGTTCCTTACGGGAATCTGATCTTTCCCGTATCGCCTCCGGTTACGCTGATATTCCGTGCAGCGTCCGATAGAGTTTATTCATCAGCAAGCAAACAAATCCGCTCCATTGCCTCAATAGTTATAGCTGGGGTTATTGACATCAAAGTCGCGATCTGAGAGTCGAACTTCCGGTTTGATCGCCGTAAACGCGTAGTCTTCCAGCATCGGCGGCTTTGCGTCCTTCTTTTTCGGGAAGCCGAACTGCTGAACTCGCACGGCCAATCCCGTCTTTTCGTCGATCCAGAGCCTTGTCATGTGGAACTTGAACTGTTTCCGAGGCTGTGGATGGCTGCTTTCGATCACGCGACACTTGTAGTCACCCACCTTCGCATCTTCAAAATACTTAACCTCCGTCTCCGCGTACTTCGTCTCTTCTTCCCACTGCAGTACTACCGACTCCAACATCTTCTTGAGCCCGGCCTTCGTGATTGGATAGCGATTCTCAGCCATCACACGAGAATCTTCGGGAGACAACGTTAAGGTACCGATCAAAGCAGCGAGACCTGTTTCGTGAACCTGCAGCTTATTGTCATTCTTTCCTTCGACGAAAATGACCTCACGGCCTTTCGAAGGTTCCATAAAGTACATGTAGACGCTGAACGGTTCATGGCGAACCTTCATATTCATAGTCTGAGAAATTAGTTCGTTCCCAACAACCTCCTTCTTGGAGAAGCTACACTCATACCCTTTCATCTCCTGTGCTTTACCAAGACAGCTTTTGGCATGCCGCAACGCGGGCATAAGAGGATGCTCCGCGTTTGATGCTCGTTCATCGGCAGACAAACCCCGATTTGCAGCCAATGAAGCACCAGCCAGGCACGCCATCACGGAGAAGCCACGTCTGGAGATTTTCTGACTAACATGATTCTGCTTGACTGACATTCCGCATCTCCAAATTTTTTGCAGTGTGCAGTAACATCCATCGATTACGCGAGCCGTTTGAAAGGTCACCAGCAAATCTCGCTGGTTCCTGAAATGCCGCAGTAATCCAGGGGATCCCGCCATCATACGAAACCTATTCTTCTCTCCATCGCAGATTTAAACCAGATCGCATCATAAAAAATCAAACGCTGAATCTCTATAAATTCAGTTTGTGGCCCGGAGACTGAATATCTTCACGTGATCATTCTGCACGTGACAAAACCTCTCGACGCCGACTCCGCAAACAACCAGTACTCACTGAACTACCATCCTGAGGGCAAACGAAAATTGGAATTGTGGTAACTTCCGTCAGCCGATAGAATCCGGCAGAAATTGCCCGATGGAGCGGCAATCCCATTTAAAATAGACGGGATGCGGGAATGGAATCCTCTCGCAGCGGACTACTTTCGACGCTGTTGATGACGTTACCACTAATCGTGGTGCCGGCCATCGCATTGTTGCGCCCGCCGGGACAGATACCATCTGTCTCTACAACGCCGCTTGAAGCAGCAGACGACTCTGCAGAGGAACTCCTTGATGAGTTCGATATTGTCGAGTCTGATTCTGAACCTCGAAAATCGCGTTCTGACCGCGAGACAGATGGTGCCAGTGAGGAATTCGACGAGCTATTTGCTGAGTCTCCATCCGTTAGCAACTCAAGATCGGCCGACGCGGACCGCCCATTGAAAAGTGACTCAACAGAAGCCTTCGACAAAGACCTGTCAAATCCGTTCGACGTTGAGGAATCATCTGACGACTCACTCAGAGAACAGCAAACTCCGAAAACGACCGGAGGTGCCGAGAGGATCGTTGAAGAACTGAACGTTAATGGTGCATTGCGAACAATGTGGTTTGAAGCTGGCTCAAAAACTCCCGTGGGGTTCGCAGCTTTCTTTCGTGGTCAGACTGAGTTGACACGAATACGATTCGAAGCCGTAGGGCAGTCACGTGAAGAATGTGCAAGAAATGTTCTGAATCAGGTTAGGCAGTGGCAGGCTGAACAGGCTGTTGAATAACTATCTCGAGGTTGTCTTCAACGAGTTTCCCATGACCACTTAATGTTTCTTCTGAGCGATCAGGTCCGACATCTCCACACAGACCGGCGAATCTCGCATGCTCACTTTTCTCATTGCCAGGCTCTTGGTTTCTCTCTTCGAAACTGCACGCCGAAAACCCTGAGGAATTTTCGATTCCTCCGCCGACGCCTCTCAGCCATGCCCCCATCATCGCGCGAAACATCGACACGAATCGGACAGCCCTGGTCAACAGTCTCTTCTGGTGGCACAGACCGAGAGCGAATTCAGTGGCTGATCTCGAACGGATCGTCCCCCGGGGACACTCGCGGCGCGTTTCAGATTCTTGCCGATGGCGGACTCGTTCGCTCAACTCGCCTTGCTCGACTGGAAGCGGCCTTATTGATTGCCGAAGGTGCGACCCCAGCTAAGAAACTCTCGCAAGTCGCTCGACTGATTGATGTTCGCGAGGTGCAACAACTTATTCAGGTACTGAATGATGGCTATGACCGAACTCGGTCTGCATTCCGAATTGAGCAAACGGCGTCAGGCTACATTCTAATGACGCGAGCTTCACTGTCGGCCTGGCTGGACCGTCTCCACAATCGACAAGCAGAAATGAAGCTGTCAGCACCCATGATGGAAACGCTGACGAT
The DNA here is from genome assembly GCA_945861975.1 of Candidatus Kuenenia stuttgartensis. GTDB lineage: Bacteria > Planctomycetota > Planctomycetia > Planctomycetales > Planctomycetaceae > SXXK01. The sequence continues at coordinate 25,312 of CAMAXD010000016.1, forward strand.
TATCGCCTACCAACAGCCTGTTACGCGAGCCGACGTGGAAGCCATCCGAGGCGTACAGTCGGCCGAGATGATTCGCCAATTAATGGATCGAGGGCTATTGCGAATCGGCGGAGAAGATAATTCTCTCGGTCGACCTTTTCTTTACGAGACGACTCGGCAGTTTCTGTCGATGTTTGGCCTGCGGAAGCTGGAAGATCTCCCAAATTTCGAGACCCTCCGCAGACAAAGAACATTACCAGCAATCGCTGAAACACCTAACGAGGAAGAAGACGAGGCTGCATGACGCAACCAGACCATCTCCTTTAAAAGGAAACGCCCATCCTTAACATCATTGCCGCGTCCAGATCCTGCTGGAAAGCAATATTGGTATACTCGATGGACCTGTTAAAGACATAACCAGCTTCGACAAAGACAGATCGATTTTGTGGCTGCAGATGTTCCAGACCGAATACCAGCCGCAGGTCGCTCAGTGTGAGTTCATCCGCGACTCCACCGGTCCGCTTGACGGCCCAGGTGTTGCCGCCAAAGACTCCGCTAACATAGCCCCACGTCTCATGCTCAGAGCCACTCTTTGCCAAGCGGCAGGATATTCTGGGTGAGGGAAACTGAATGTCATACTTCCATCGTGGCGAGGGCGTCCACTGTAGACCCATCGCTGGCAAAACCGGATAGTCATGGCGTCCCGTGTAAACAACACCACCAGAAACTGAAAGCGTTTTCGGTACCCATTGCCAGGTCAGAAGTCCGAGACCAAATAGCCGAAACGCGTTATCACTGGTCTGAAAATCGCTTCGAACCGACGGGGTCACCAAAATCATCGACCCGAGTCGTTCTGAGATCGGACGACGCCAAAACATCTTGACGCCAGTATCGTAGAGTGAATCAGGAACATCAAAGATCGCCGCAGCCTCAAGTAGATCAGCCCGAAGGTAAGGCGTGATAGATATCACATTGTCCATACTTCCCAGAGGTATCGCAAAACTGGCGCTGGTGTCGACCGTCCGCACGACGATGCCAGTGGCAGGATCATCGCCGATCGAACCATAGCTCACCTGAACACCCTGGATAAAACCATTTCGATGGCGAACCAGGGGAATCTCACAGTCGCCGGACTGTTCGCAATCCTGCTCCGCGCAGATTGCATCATCAGTGAAGCCCACAGGTTCAACGGTGCCGTCTTCGGCACCGTTCACCGCATAACCCGTGTTATGGAAGTCATCTTGCCCTTCAATCAAGGAGCCATTCTCAAAAGCGTTTTCCTGTTGCATTGTCTTTGTCATTGGGTGTGAGACAAAGACGGGGGTAAATTCCGAAGCCCCGGAGTCGCTTGCAAATGACGTAATCCGCAGAGCATTCAGGAAAAGCTCTTCGCCTCTTGCTAGCCCAAAATTCGCGGCAAAAAGCAGAACGATCGGGATGCAAATCAGCGTACGACGAGACAGCATAGAAGTTCCCGACCATTAACCAAGGACCTACTCAACTCACAAGGGCAGCATCAATCATTGTTCGGATCGCGCAGTGCCGTCTGGTTATTAGGTGTAATCGTCGGCATTTTTCAAACCCTGAAAGGGTGTCGTTTCTGCGAATGACCTGACGTATTCGTCTTCAACCGGTCCATTGTCCGGCAGTTTGCTTCCTTGATGAGCACACTTCGGCAGGTTCTTCTGAACATCGGCTGAAGTCTTCTTAAAGCACCAGAGGCCTGCTATCCTTTGGCACTGCTTGTGATACCGATGAAATGACGAATCCCAGTGAGAAGATGCTAACCCTGCGGATGGAGCTTTCGAATACGCCCCCTTCTCTCGACTCCACTTAAACTTATCAAACTATGAAGCCATCAGAATTCAAAGCGGACGATCTGCACCTCTGGCTCTCCGCCGCAGTCGAAGCCGCCCAACAGGGTGGAAAAGTTCTTCAGGAATGGATTGGACGATTTTCTGTCCGGGAGAAGAGTCGGTCCAACCTCGTCACCGAAGCGGATGAAGCCTCACAGTCGGCGATCGTCGAAAGTCTCAAGCGGCATTTTCCAAACCATGGATTCCTCGGCGAAGAAAATCTCAACGATCGAACGCCGGGGACAGAAGCTTTCTGGATTATCGACCCACTCGATGGCACCACAAATTATGTGCACGGCTTCCCGTACTACTGCGTATCGATCGCATTGTCTGTTGGTGGTCGAATTGTTGTCGGTGTTATCCATGACCCAACTCGCAACGAAACTTTCTCGGCGGTAATTGGACACGGTGCGTTTCGCAACGGCCTGCGCATTCAGACGAGTGGGGAGACAGAAATGAAGTCTGCGATGGCAATTGCAAGCTTGCCCGTCGCAACGGATCCCGAGAACCCGGCAGTGAAGAGATTCCTGAAAGCACTCACACAACTGCAAACCGTACAAAGGACGGGCTCAGCAGCGTTGAATCTGGCTTACGTCGCTTGCGGTCAAATTGATGCGTTTTGGTCCACCAGTCTATACGCATGGGATGTTGCAGCGGGAGCCTTACTGGTTTCTGAAGCTGGAGGATCCATTACAACCCTTACAGGCGATGAATTTGATGCTTTCGTTCCAAGCCTGCTTGCTGCCAGTACTGCGACACTTCGCCAGAAACTCGTAACCGCATTCCTTTGATTTCCTTCAACGCCTTCACCAGCCGCCAAATTCCGCCTAAACTAACAGGAGAGTCATTTTCGGAGTCCGCGTCATCTGATGCAGAAAGGAAGCGGGTCGATGAGGCCATTAATCTGCCTGCTGTCACTGCAGCTTTGGATGATCTTGTCTGAATCTGAGCTTTACGCTCAGTCTGATAACGCTCTGCTGCCACCATCCGGGACGAACGAAGCGGCTGCCGCAATTGCGGCGGAATCCAGTGTGGAGGCCGGGGCAATCCTGTTTCGGACTCCTCAGGGCCAACTGGTCCCGGTCTCTGATCTGCTGGGCAACGGCATTGTTGAAGAGATTCTGCAACGTGTTGAAGAACAGCGAAATGAGCCACGCTTCACAGTATCTCAACTGGAAGTTCAGGGTCGCATTGATCAGGACGAAGTGCGCCTGAAAATTGATCTACAGATCCAGGTGAACTCCGTTAAAGAATGGGTCATCGTTCCTCTGGCCCTTGGGGATGTTTATCTCGCCGGTCCACCGAAAGCAGTGTCGTCCGCGGTGAATGGGCAATCAATGCTCAGCACCGGTGAGCAGAATACTCAACAGTGGCATTTACGAGGTAAGGGGCTGCACACGATTTCGATGGACCTCGTTGGAAAAACAAGGGTCGTGTCACCGGGCGTCTCGCAGATCAGCCTCAATCTTCCGGCCGCCCCAATCTCACATGCGATGTTTCAATTTGGCGGACCAGTTGAACTGTTGAAGCTTCCAGCATCCACTGTCGACAAGACCACCCGTGATGAGCAAGGCGTGCGTAATGTTGAACTCTGGGGTCCGGGGCCTGGTTTTGGAATGACCTGGTCGCAGGTCGTTTCGCGAATCACGCAGAAGCCTGTTATTCAGGTTCAGAACCGCATGAAGCTGGACCTGACCACGATTCCTGTCACGCTGACAGGAACGCAGGTCCTTCAGATTAGCGGAAGCCCCTTGAGTGAAATTCCGGTTACGTTTCCGGCGGGGTTTCAACTTGTCGAAGCCGATGCTCGAAACGCTGCCGGGGTCTCCGTCCTGAACAACTTCGAAAGTCCTCCCACGGACGGTCCTGTTGCGGCGTTGTATCGTCTCACCTCCGCACTGGAAGGTACGCTGACTCTCTCATTTGACCTCGAACTCACGGGCCGTCAGTTTCCACAGGACATCAGAGTCTCAATGCCGTCGGTTCGGGATGCTGGTCAGCAGCCGGGAGATTTGGATATTCTTGCTCCGACCGGACTTCTGGTTCAGCAAACAGAACTCCGGGGGGCTCAACGAATTCGTGTGACCTCGGAAGCCGATCTGAGTGTTGCCGCGACAGCATTTCGCATGCGATCACCCGAATCTCTGATTGCCCTGCACGTCGAGGAGACCGAAGCTCAGTTTGCGGTTTCCCCGGAACTCAGTTTGAAACCTGACCCACAGAACGTGGTGATGACAGTCCGTTATCCTGTGAATGTGCTGAAAGGATCTCTGCTGGATCTCTCAATTATCTGGCCGGGTTACTCTGCCAACGAATGGCAAATCGTCCCTGGTACGCTTCGTCTGGAAACTGGAAAGAACAGTTTTCCGTTAACGAGGACTACTTCAGAAACAGACAAAGATATGCTGCAGGTGACTTTCCCTGAAAGGCAATCCGGGCAATTTACCGTCGTCTTCAGCGCGTATGCGCCTCTGGCGGAAGTGCGATCGGGAACAATACAATTACGTTGCCCGGAGGTTGCAACTCGACGCGCACAACCTTTTGTTATTCGAACCATCGAGTCTGATGAATACTCTGTTCGCCCCATCAACATGGGAACAGGAGAACTCTTGCCGTCTGTGCCTGTTGCGGGGGCGTTGACGGGGATTGGAGTTGATGACGGATTGAAGTCGGAAAGCTGGCTTCACGATGATCCAACAAATCCTATTCGCCTCGAACTACCGGCGCAGGCGCCGTCGGTTAACGCGGAAATCACCGTGGGATTACAACCTAGAGAGAACGGCATTGAAGTTCAACAATTGATCCATTTCGAGATCGAACATCGTGACTTGACGAGCCTTCAACTCCAGGTCCCGGATGGCATTCGTCGTCCCACAGTCCGAATCGCGGGGACAACCGAACCGCTTCGAGGGACCATTGAATCATCCAACTGGAGTTTCCGGCTTCCGGAAAGTCGGCGTGGCAGTCTCGACGTCGAGGTGACTTATTTGTGGTCAAGTCCGCTTGAGGCGGCACAGCCAACGAATTATGTGTATCAACTCCCGGTGATTATCCCGGAGTCCACAACGGTCCTCAGTATTCTTGCAGGAACAAGTTCTTTTAGCGGTCTCCGTATTCCGGATGATTCCACCTGGTCTCCGGTCTATTCAGAGACTTTTGAATCCGCGATGCAAACGACACAGCCTGTGACTGTGATTCCAATTCAATGGACAGACCGGATGGCTCTGACTGCCTCCATAAGCCCCGATCTGGTCTTCGTCGGAACGACAATCATTGGCGGCCAGGCCATTACTTCAACACTTGCAGTTTATGATTCGGTCCCGGACTCCCTTGTCATTGAAACTCCTGAGGACTTAAAGCTGGAAACAATACTGCTCGGCAATCGTACATTGCGAGCAAGCGGCGCGGATTCCGTTGTCATGCCCCCCCAGAGAATCGCGGATCGGCGAGTCACTCGTCGCACAATAGCCGTTGATAAGATCGACGGTATTGGCAGTGGCCCCGTACTCTTCGAGATTCGCGTTCGCGAAAAACTACCAGAAACAAAAGCACTGTGGTTATCTTCATTGTTCCGTAGAGCATCTATCGTCGGCGAGTCTGCGGCAGCTCCGGTTGTTTGGTGCGTTGGATCTCAGGACGAGTTTCAGGCGGTTTCTGCATCCACCACATTTTTGTCTTTGACCCAGCGAGGAGCAACAATGCTTCCGGGAGGTGAGACGGTTCGCAGTCTGGCAGATCGACAGCTTCTTGCCGTAGTTTCGCCTTACTCAGAGCACCTCCAGAATGTGATTATCGAGCGAGCGGATGAATGGTTGGGACAGCCCGGACGCCATGATTTATTTTTTGGTTCCTCAGAATCGGGTGCCCTGAAGCTTTATCTGGTCCCACATGTCGCTTTGCTGCTGGTTAGTGCATTAACTTGTGTTCTGTTCTATCTGACCTCCTGGCTTTTCAGAGGACTTACAATAACGGCCCCGACCCTGCTACTGATCTGTTTCGGTCTGGCCGCTTGGCTCTTTGTCCCGGAGCGAACTCTAATCGTGGCTCCTTACGTCGCAATGGGCATACTATTTGGATTTGTTTCTGCCACGATACAGCGAATGACCAGTGAACGAAGAATGAGATTCTCCGGGTCTTCAAAAGTTAACGAGTATCCCACGGTCTTTGGTTTCTCTGGCGTAATGACGTCACCATTGCCGGATTCCGGTGGTCCGATTTCCGCTCAGAACTCGCGTGCTTCGGATGTGACAGTGGGTTCCGCTGGCTAATCCGTCCGTCAATTACCTCAGTTTCAAATTGAATTCGGGATTAACGAAGTAACTTTTTCACCTCGACTTCGAGGATACCACTTTCCTCTGGATGATGCATTTCGCAAAAGTTGTCGCGACTAATTCCCGGTCTGGGACTGACGGATCTTCATGAACGTTCTGGCCTTACTTCTGATGATGCTGATGCAGAATTCGACCAATGGATCGAATCCCGGCGATCATGCGCAGAACGAGACTCATGAACTCTCGGCTGAAACCGTGCCTCTTGATGAGATCAGACAGCGTGCGAACGCCGGAGAATATGTTCCCGTACCGCGGAGCGGATTAGACAAGATTCGGACGAAGAGTCAGGAATCGGAACAACCTGAGTTCTCAAAGAATCGATCGAGAATCAGCAACGCGTTGTACGAAGCCACTCTGGAGGGCTCACGGATCACCTCGGGCAAGGTTGAACTCCGATTCTATGAAAATGAAGAACATTCAACAGCCAGCACTGACGACCAACTCGCTTTGACTCCCCCGTCTCAGTCCGAAATTCAAAACGGAAACCGTTCCGACCGATCAAATGGAGGGGCGCTGCTGTTGGGAACAACCAACCTTCAGCAACTGAAACTAACGGATGATCAGGGGCTCGTGACACTTGGATCCGACGCCTCACGCCGGATATTTGTGCTCCGATCCGGCGTGCCGACACTTCTTTCCGGCACATGGACGGCCGAAGGGCTTGTGGCCGGCAACGTCATCATGTTTCGGTTCTCACTGCCGAAAGCCACAACTTCAAAATTCCTGCTGCATACTCCTCCCGGAATTCAGGTCAGCAGCGTGGGCAGTTTAGTTCTTGGCCCGGAGATTTCTGAGTCGCGCTCGACGTGGACTCTGATCCCGGGGGATTCATCACGTTTGACGATAAGTTGTCGACCCCAGTCTGACCTGAAGTCTCAGGAATCTCTGACGCTAAACGGTTTCACTGCCAGTCATATTGCTTCCGGAGAAATACTGACATCGCGCTGGACAATCGGCTTACCCACATCGGTTGTTCATCCGATTACCATCGTGGCCCGCATTCCGGAAAGCATGCGAGTCAATGAGGTTTCTCTTGAGGACAAGCGGCCCGTCGATTGGTCCGTCGTAAAAGAGAATAATCAATTCCTTTTGAAGATGTCGATCCCGAAGGTGACATCAGGTGCCGTGATAACGATCTCAGCAGAGTCCATACTGCCTCAGTCCGAAACATGGAACCTCCCCATGCTTTCGCCATCTCATTGGGTTAGTACGGACAATCAGTATAAAGGCCTGATTCTTCTGCCGATGAGCCAGATCAGCGTGTTACTTCCGTCGACGATCAAGCTTGATGAGTGGACTCTGGTTGGAATTCAGGAACGAGATGTTGTTACCCGCCCTGATCAGTCAAGGGAGTATCAACTGACTCAGTTTCTACCCGAGGCATCCGCAGTCGTTCGCACGTCGACGAACCAACCACGAATCAGTGAAGCCCTTGCAACCATTGTCGAGCCGGCCGGGCGTCTCGCAACAGTCCGCTGCCTTGCGAATGTCAGTTGTGAGGCGGCTCCTGTTGTGGAACTGAGGTGGCCCGTGACCCCGGGATGGCAAGTGATCGCAGTCCGCTATGCATCTAACTTCCGGTCTCTGTTTTTTGAAGCGACCGATGTGAGTTCTGCGTCAGATGTCAGTTTGCTGACAGTTCATCTTCCGGAAGCACTTGAACCGGGAGCATCGCGTCTGCTCGAAATTCAGTTGCAACAGACCGACACTGCGGACCAACTGTTACTCGCGCTTCCGCTGCAGTCGATCCCGGAGTCCGAAAGAACCATTTCAGTCGTGATGTTTCCGCCAGCATTTACTCTGAACACCGACCTGCAGCGACGATGGAGCATGGGACGTCGGTCAATGAGTCGCGACGAAGTGCTGCAACAAATGTCCTGGTTCCCGGCCAGTCGTTTTCTTTCTGGTATGGAAGCCTTCGAAACGGGAAATGCAATATCGTTGACACCACAAATCTATTCCCCAACAAACAATCTCATTGGCACTGAACAGCAATTTGAGCACACAATCCGAATCATAGACGGGCTGATTGTGGAGAATTCACGAATTCAGATCCCTGCGGAAATGCAGACGAACAACAACCTCACTGTGACTGTAACGTCCAGCGCGAGTCCTGACCTGAGATGGACCGTCGATGGTGAATCTGTCGCCGCCCGACGCGTAGACGATCCCGATCTGACATCTGAATGGAAGCGATGGACGATCCCATTAAAGAATCCCGGCATAGGATCGTCGGTTGTTGTTCGGTGCGAATCTCGACGGACGGTAAGTCCTGAATTCACCGCAACAATCCCTGTACCGGACTCAACACTGCCACTCGAAGGGACGCTTCAATTATTCGCCAGCGATGAAGGACTACTCTCAGTCAGTGGCCTGGCCAGAGACAATCGGGATTCAGAACCACAATCAACGGTCTGGAAGTTACCCCCTGGTCTTTCGGCTGTTCGTGTCAGAGTCGATGTGAATCCGGGGCTGGAGTCAGGTCAGGCAATCGACCTGCATATTCTCCACCTGATCAGTGAGGAAAGTGGATCCCTGCACCGTGAACTTCTGGCCGTCGCAAACGTCGCTCGCAGCGCGGGACAGAATTCATTACCACTGGCATTGCCGGAACATCTGCATCCACTGGTTCTTGTCGACGGACATCGTGTGCAGCTTCAGCAAACGCCCGCGGGCTTTTCTATTCCACTGCCTCTGACCTCTGCAGACTGCCAGGTCATCGTGCGCTGGACTGAATCAGCCAGTCGTTCACGGCGCGTCACGGGAGAACGTGAACTTCCCCGACTTTTTCTGAATGAACTGGCAGTTCCGCAATGCACTCATCACTTCCTCGTCGATCCGGAACTCGAACTGCAGTCCCCCGAAAATCCATTTGCTGCGACTGAACCTGCCGTCATCTCCGGGATTCTGGACCGACTCCTGATCAGCACGAATGATGGAAGCCGAATGATGCAGTCTCAGGATTCTCGCTCCGTTCCTGCGGAAATCCGGCAGTTCATCATTCAATGGCAACTTGCAGTAGTTCAGGGCTGGCAGCCGCAGACCCTGATCGACACCATCGAGTCAAAAACAGCGGTGATCATTCAGGTGACTCAGTTGCGCCGTCGACTTGCGATCACAGTAGGGACCTTTCTTTTACTGACATTCGGCTGCATAGCCTTCCGCAATCCTGCAGCACGGTACCGTGTCCCAACAGCCTTCCTGGCCCTTGGTTTTCTTGCTGTCAGCGTGCTCGTAAAAACTCCTGTGGTCACTGCAATACTTGAAGGAGCGTTCTGGGGGCTCTGTGTTGGTTTGACAATCGTGATGTTGAGTCGCTGGAATTGGATCCGAACGCCTTTGAAAGGCCTTTGGATTCAGTCATGCATCATGATTTTGGTCATCGGTTATTCCCAGACTGCCACTGCATGGCAAAGTCCATCGCCCGCTGATACTCCCCTACTGCGAACCGCCGGGAATTCGGGAGAGGTGATCCCTCCAAAACAAAGTCGAGGCATTGACGTCCTGATGCCAGACGTTGAGTTGTCGGACGCAGATATCGTTTATGTTCGCCGTGATATCTTTGATCGTTTTCAGCAAAACACGATTGATCAAAAGAGTCTGATGCCAGCAGCTGTTGTCACAAAGCTGCATGCGAAAATCGTGGCAGAGGCCGCGAATTCTCTGGAAGTTCGGCTCACAGTGGGAGTTTCTGCCATCAGCGGCGAGGAAGATTCGGCGTTGCGTATTCCGCTGCAGGGTTCTCATCTTGTTGAATGTCGGATCGACGGGATCCCGGTCCTCCCGGAACCTTTTGGCACAGATTCAATCGTTGTCCAAATCCCTGCTTCCAGTCTACTCCCGTCTCGTTCAGTGGAAGACTCTACGTTCCTCTCTGCAGAAGATCGTTCAGCAATTTCAACCTCCGTGGATGCGGGCTCCCTTGATGCCTTCACTTTGCACACAATTGAGTGTCGACTGCGGCCTGTGACCTCAAGACAAACATCGGGGGTCCAATTCCGGCTACCCAGCCTGCCCTGCCCCGAAGCCACGGTCGAAGTTATATGCCCTGCAGATCTATACTCCAGTGCAAGAGCACAGTCTCCGGAGGGAGCAGTCCAGTGGAAACCTGCGGAAGGTGTAATTCAACTCAATAGTCTGGGAATGTCTGATGGGGTCAATTTTCGGCTGCTCCAAAATGAAATTGAACGAGGGAGTCCTCGCTCCGCAACAGTTCAAATTCTAAGCATCTGTGAGGCCAACGCCGGCCAACAAATCATGAACTGCATCTGCCGTTTTACCCGTTGGAACAAGCTGACGCCGGAAGTTCGTTATCGAATTCCTGCAGGATTTCGCCTGAATACTGTCTCAGCAACCACCGGTGCCGATGTCATTACGGACTTGCTATGGTCGGTAACGGACCAGAATGCGGTGATTCAACTTCCTCC
>CAMAXD010000017.1 GCA_945861975.1 Candidatus Kuenenia stuttgartensis
CGGCGATCGCTTCTGTCACAGATCGATGTTGAACGACGACGGCTGGATCAGTTTGCATCCGTGACGCCGTCCTCCTATCAACGCAATCAGCGGCAGGCGTTCGATATTCTAACCTCGTCGGCCATGCGGCAGGCATTCGATTTGTCGCAGGAAGATCCAAAGATGGTGGATCGATACGGCCAAACCCTGTTTGGGAATTCCACGTTGATCGCGCGGCGTCTGATTGAGGCGGGCGTTCGCTTCGTCAATGTCACCTGGGATCTGTTCTGGGGCCCGGTGAATGTTGACTACGATGCCTGGGACACGCACAACAACAACTTCAACATCCTGAAGAAGAATAAGTTACCAGGATTTGACCAGACCATGCACGCTCTGATGACGGACCTGCAGGAACGCGGACTGCTGGATGAAACGCTGATTGTGGTGACCAGTGAAATGGGTCGCACGCCGCGTATCAACGCAAACTCGGGGCGAGACCACTGGACGAACTGTTATGGTTCGCTATTGGCCGGAGCCGGAATTCGCGGCGGCACGGTCTACGGCGCATCCGACACTCAAGCGGCCTATGTTGCTGATAACCCGGTTCGCCCGGCAGATCTTCTTGCAACTATCTATCGAACATTAGGCATCGATCCAGCGATGCGCGTGCCCGATCAAACCGGCCGTCCCATCGAGATTGCTCAGGGCGGTCATGAGATCTTCGAAGTCATGACCGCATAATCCTGCTCAAACACTACTCGTCCTGTTTCGGAGCGAATCCACGACGCATTGTGTTCTCCGACACATTAATCGGAATCAAGAACTGCAGCAGGTAGTCTGGACCACCAGCTTTGCTGCCAATGCCCGACATCTTGTACCCACCAAACGGATGACGTTGCACAAGTGCACCCGTGATCTCACGATTCAGGTACAGGTTGCCCACTTCAAACTCATTGCGAGCACGTCGTAGGGTCTGTGGGCTGCGACTGTAGACGCCTCCGGTCAGAGCGTATCGCGTATTGTTGGCGATACTGAATGCCTCATCCAGATTCTTAGCCCGGATCACTGAAAGAACCGGCCCGAAGATCTCGTTCTGAGCCAAAGGAGAGGTCGGATCAACATCGATGAAGATGTGCGGACCGACGAAACTCCCCTGCTTTGTCAGAGGTCCCGGATCCATCGCAAGTGTCAGAATTCCACCATGCTCCGGATCAACTTTGCGAATCGTCTCGAGAATTCTGTCACGAGCCTCATCGTCAATCACAGGACCAATTGTCGTACTCGGATCTTCAGCCGTACCAATCTTCAGACTCTTCGTCGCTTCGATCAAGCGGTCCACAAACGGCTTATAGGCAGCCTCGAGAATGATTACACGAGAACACGCTGAACATTTCTGTCCGGCATAGCCAAACGCACTGCGAATGACTCCCATAACGGCTTCATCAAGATCCGCGTCGTCGTCGACGATGATGGCATTCTTGCCACCCATTTCCGCAATGACCCGTCTTACATTCTTTTGACGTTTGTCGGTGTCAGCGGCAGCGCGATTAATCTCCAGCCCGACATTCTGTGAACCGGTGAAGGCCACGAGATCTACATCCGGATGTCCGGCCAATGCTGGGCCGATTTCTTCGCCGATGCCAGGCACAAAATTGACAACTCCGTCCGGGACACTGGAGTTGCGAATAATTTCCATCAGTTTGGCAGCAACAACGGAAGACTGCTCCGCGGGCTTCATGACGACAGTATTGCCAGTCACAACGGCCGCCAGTGTCATCCCCGTCAGGATCGCAAACGGAAAGTTCCAAGGAGCAATCACCACGCAGACACCACGCGGACGGTAAGAATAGCTGTTGTCTTCGCCCAGAAAATCACATTTCTGAGCAGAACCAAGTCGCTTCATTTCATGAGCATAGTACATGCAGAAATCGATGCCTTCGGCAACATCTGCATCCGCATCGGCCCACGGCTTACCGGTTTCGAAGACAACCCACGCCGTCAACTCAAAACGACGTTCACGAATTTCAGCCGCGATCAGTTCCAGGTATTCCGCACGAGTTTCCACCGGAGTTGCGGCCCACATTCCGTATGCTCGTCGGGCCGCTTCAATCGCATCGGTCGCCTGATCAACTGTCGCCGAAGCGACGCGTCCGATGATCTCCGAAGTCTTCGAAGGATTTCGGGAAACGAGTGTGGCACGGCTGTCGCATGATTTGCCATCAATGATCAAAGAGTAGACGCCACCAAACTGATCGCGAACTTCAGACAAGGCGTGGGCCATCGCGTCACGGTTCTCCTCTTTCGAGAAGTCGATCAGCGGCTCGTTATTGAATCCAGGGCGAGGAGTACTCTGAATCGGAGGTTCTGTAGCGGAGTGGCTGGATGGCTTCATAAGAAGTTTCTCGACGGCAATATGTTCGGTGAAGCTTTGGCGGAGGAAAGAATCGTTTGACGTGTTCTCAAGCAGTCGACGTACGAGGTACGCCATGCCGGGAAGTAAATCGCCAAACGGCGTATAGATGCGGACACGATGACCACGTTCCAGAAACAACTGGGCCTGTTCATCGCCCATTCCGTAGAGCATCTGGATTTCCATGGCCCGATCCGGAACCTGCAGCTCTTCTTTCAGAGCCAGACCATAAGCCAGACTGCGGAGGTTATGACTGGCCAGAGCCGGACGGAGCCACTGATAGTTTTCCATCAACACGCGTGTCAGTCGCTCATAACTGTCGTCTGATTGCCACTTGCGGCGAAAGACAGGAACCGGCCAGCCGCGATACTCGGCTACGATATTTTCGTAATCCCAGTACGCGCCTTTGACCAGACGGATCCAGATCGGCGTGCCACGATTCTTCGCCCACTCCAGCATCTTGTGGAGATCGCTTTCGGCGGATTCCAGATAAGCCTGAATAACGATGCCACAGTCCGCGTAGTCACGGAACTCATCTTCCATCAGAACTCTGCGGAAGATTTCAAAAGTCAGCTCGCGATAATCGTTCTGCTCCATGTCGACGTGGACATACGCATTATTGTCACGAGCTGTTCGCAGAATTGGTCGCAGCCGAGCCGAGACGCGACGAATCGTGCCTTCCGCGTCAATCGGTGAAAACTGACTGTCCAGAGCGGACAGTTTCAGACTGACGTTGACGCGAGGAATTCGACCTTCGTGGTCAGAATCCAACAGCATGTCCTCAGGCCATTCATTGACCTGCTGAGCCATGCCATTGATAAGATCGATGTACGATTGCTGATATCGATCCGCTTCATAATCACTGATGACCGCTTCGCCCAGCAGATCGAGAGTGAATGCATAGCGGTTTCGGCGAATGCGGCGAACAGAGGCCAGAACTTCATCAACATTGGAGCCCGCAATAAACCGCCGAGCCATCCGTGCCGCATTCGTGCGTGCATTAAAAGCCAGCGCGCGACTCAGAATGCTGTTGCTGGTTGACAGATCAAGCCCAAGGCGAGCGGCCCATGGCAGGTGATCTCGCACTTCTTCAAAGTACTCGTCAAGGTGACGTGCGATCGCGGTGTGATCCCGAAGCATCGGCAACACATCGACAAAGCGAAACATCTGAACTTTGACCGCTTCGTCATTCATCGCCCACGACATCAGGCGATCTTCCCACCAGCGACCATGGAAGATCGACGGCGAACGATGCTGAATCCGGCCGAATAGCTCACGACCAATTTCCAGCGTCCGCTGCTCAGTCTGGTCGTTGTCCGTCGAACTGCTCTTCACAGCAGCAGAAGCAGCTTTCTTCGGAGTCTTTTCCGATGCTGAGCGCGAAGCGGGATTTGCAGTTTGCTTCTCAGCCGGCTTTACTTCACTGGCTTCTTCAGCCTTTGCTGCTGATTTTGCTGCCTTTTTGGCCATAACGTCTCAAACTCAATGCCGAATACCAAACAGAACGATCGTCGGATGCAAGCTGAGAAAAGGGGTCAGGAACCAATAGCCAATAGGCCCGAAGGGTGCTGCGCACGATTGGTTCCTGACCCCTTTTCTGAGTCTGCGGATTCTAGGAGCATTCGCGTTTTCGGAAAGAACGTCTGCCGCATTTTCGCGCAGCGAGCGGAGGATTCCCGAAACAAACGCGAACCACCTAACGAAACCTCCGTTCAATTTCTACGGAGACGTTGCTTGAAAGTCGACGAATTTATGCCGGTTTTGGTTGAAAGCGGGCGAGACACGACAGGTCAGCAATCTGTTTCAATCACCCGATTTCGGAATCCGCATAACCGGGGTTGAAGTGCATTACGCCGAATAACGTCAGCAAAACTGTCAACAAGTTCCTGCAGATGCCATGACGCTGAGCCATCTCGTAAACTATTCAATCGCGTACAGGAACTTATCGGATCTCACAAGCAGTCGTGAACCATCGACGGCAAAACTGCCATTGAAGAGCGATCGATCATTCAGATCATTTGAAGCCAGTTGTTCGAATTCTGGCTTCGCCGCAACAACGAAGGTGCGGCCTTCGCGAGTCAGATAATAAACTCGACCATTGGCCAATAACGCAGAAGCATACACCTGTCCCGAACGATTCATCCGCTGTTCATAGACGACTTCTCCCGTCTCCGCTTTGGCACAGTAGGCGATCCCGAGATTGTCGTTCATCCAGTAGAGATGTCCGTCGTGAAACACCGGTGATGTGACATTGGAACCTTTGAAGCTGGTCCAAAGTCGATGCGTCTTCGTGATATCTCCTCGACCGCCTGTCTTTACCGCCAGAGAAGCGACTCCCGAGCGACCTCCGAGGCAATAGATAATTCCGTCGTGGGAAATAACACTCGGAACCATGTACCAGGTGATGTCCGTCGCACAGGTCCACAGTTGCTCTCCGGAATCAGGATCAAAAGCCTGAATGCTTCCCTGAGTTGCGATAATCAACTCCGGCTTGCCGTCCACATTGGCGACCACCTGAGGAGTATTCCATGCCTCCTTGATCTTGCCTGCTCGCCAGACTTCCTTGCCGGTATTCTTATTGACAGCCACCAAAGACTCGCTTTCAACACTGGCATTGATAAACAACAAATCCTTGTACAAAGTCGGTGAAGCTGATGTTCCCCAGCCATGCGTCTTCGAACCAACATCCGCAGTCCAAAGTTCTTTGCCATCGTGGCTAAAGGCCATGACACCGGTTTTTCCAAAGAAGCAGTAGACTCGATCTTTGTCTGCTGTTGGAGTATTCGCCGCGAAGCCATGATCTCTGATTCGTTCTTCTTCCGGCAGCTTTGCGGGAATAATCTTCTGCCAGACTTCTTTTCCTGACTTGCGATCCAGACATAACAGATGTCTCTTCAGGTCTTCCTGCGTCCCTCCCGGATTGTTCGGAACAAAGAAGCCTGAATAGGCGGTGATGTAGATGTGATCGCCAAACACAACCGGACTGGAAGCTCCCGGTCCCGGCATTGGTATCTTCCACGCGATATTCTCGGTGGTACTCCATGTCAGTGGCGTTGTCTTCGCAGACGAATCACCCTGCCCAGTTGGCCCTCGGAACGTTGGCCAGTTGTCATCTGATGGAGACTGACTTCGCCTTGTCGACTGAGCAACGACTGTTGCTGAACTGACCAGAGTTGTGAAGGCGATACAAACACTCAAAGGCCTGAAGTATCGCGAATCCATCAGGATGGACTCCCTGCAGAAACGATTAGGAAAGAACAACTGCGTGAAAGACGATTACTTTTCTGGTTGCCAAACCTACTCACCGTAAGCACGAGGCCGAAGGGGGCGATTTGGTACAGTCGAACTAAATCAACAATCTGACAGAATGCTGTGTCGTGCAGAAAAAGTTATTTCTTCAGCGTTCTGACATATTCAATCACATCTGCCAAATCCTGATGTGACAGATCTTTCTCCAGACCTTCCGGCATTAGTGATTTTCCGGTGCTTCGAAGTTCTTCAATGTCACTGCGGAGAATCGACTCGGTTTTGGCCTCCGCTGCGACCAGGGTCAGGCTGCTGCCTGTTTCGGTCGACAGAAGACCGATGACGCTTCGCCCAGATGTCGTGACGGCCACGAAATTAAGGTACTTCGCCTCGACTGCGGCACTGGGGTCGAGTATGGCGCTGAACAGAGTTTCCGGCGTTCGATTCGTTAGAGATGCCAGATTGGGGCCTACCTCAAAACCTACACCGTTTTGCTTATGACAAGTTGAACACCGCTTATTGAATACCGCAGCGCCTCGCGTGGCATCGCCCGAAAGCTTCAGTGCTGGCTGGAACGATTCCATGACGGCCTTTCGATCAGCAGAAGTACCGGAGGCAAAGATCTTCTCCAGGCGTTCGCGAATGGCTGGCTCGCGAGTCGTCAAGAGTCGCTGCCTCATGGACGCATCGATCTCTGCTGCGGCAACCTGTCCCGATTCCATTTGCGTCAGGAGCTGAACGACCCACTCCGGACGGCTCGAGAGAATGGAAAGAATCTGTGCACGTATCGCCGGAGAATGTGATGGCCAGCCGGCGAGCAATGCCTCTGCGGCGGCACTGTTGGACTGCGTTCCAAGATGCTGAATGGCAGCAACTTGCACTGCGGTGGGAGTTTGCGGAGTCAGCATATTCTGCAACGTCGCAACATCCTCCGTGTGCGCGGGATCTCGCAAAAGTAGTGGGATTGCGGCGACTCGAAGGATCTCATGCTCAGCGGAATCAGACGCCATTCGTCGCGCAATCACAAATGCCTGAGCGACGAATTCCCTGCCCTGCCCCTGCTTAACGTGTTCGTCGATCGACCAGTCGCGAGCCTTCAGTCGATCCAGCATCCTTGCCAGACTCTTCATCTGCCATGCCTGCAGGCGATCATTCGAATCATCTACGGTCAGCAACAGCAGCCGTTCCAGATCGTCGTGCCCAGCCATCGAAGCTGCCTGTTCAAACAGCGTGCCCGTGAGTTCGTCGCGATCTGTCGCAGAAAATCCGGTGATACGGGATACGTCGGGCTCCAGTTCAAGGGACTCTGCCTGAACGATGGCACCAAAGCGATCGATTGTGTTACTGATGTTGCCCGCGTTGAGTGAGCTCATGACGGCCGCTCGCAGGTAAGGATCGGTATCGCGCAGCAGGAGCTCTCCTAAAATGGCTCCGGCGGCATTATCGCCCGGTCGACCGGCAACGCAGGCCAACTCCAGCCTTACTTTGGCATCAGGATCGCTGGTCAATGATGCCAATGCCTTCAGCTCGAGCCCAGACGCCGGTGCCAGACGTACGGCCCAGCGTCGAACTGCGGGATGAATGTCCTTGAGTGCCGTAGCAAGGATTTCCGGCGTCAACTTCCCAAGTCCATCCAGCGTACATAACGCCTGAAGGCGAGCCGTCGGGCGATGCCCACGAACAACCATCGTCTGTAACAACGGTGCGGCGGAATCGTCTTTTGAATCCACCAACAACCGTTGCGCGATATCACGACGCCAGCCGTTGGAACTCTCCAGTTCTGCCACAAGCTGAGGCGTGGAAAGTTTGTCGAATTGCTCCGAAGCGTTCCCATAAGCAGCCCCGTTTTTCTCATCGCCCTTCCGCACGATTCGATAAATTCGACCGCGGTCATCGCCGGATCGAAAGAATGGCCTGAGTTCATCCTGACCTTCTTTAGGCAGCCAATGAGGATGCTCGATCATATAACGATACATGTCGACAATCCAAAGTGCTCCGTCGGGGCCGGTGCGGACCATAACAGGTCGGCACCAACGATCCTCGGATGCAAAGAAATCGTGCTTTGCATCAACTTCGGCAGGATCACGTTCCAGCCGAAAGCTGACACCGTCATCAATCAACAGGTTGTGCTGAACGAGATTACTGAAGGGTTCACACGTAAAGACGTGCTGCGTATTGAGGCTTAATCGGCCATCCTCTTCCGATACCCCGAACAACACCTCATCCAGATACACCATCCCCGAACAAGCTGACGTATATCGCCCTGACTGCTCAAAGCTGTGAAATCGTTTCTCCGGCGGCGCAGCCGCGTAGACCGGTGGATTGGAGGGCGTCATCAACCTCCGAGGATCTGGCGGAGCAAAAAACGGATTGCGTCGTATGTACGGATCTTCAAGCACGTAATGCCACAGAGGATAACTGTTCTGTTCGCCGAACCAGTTGCCCCACGCATCTCGATTTCGTCCAAACTGCGAGGGACCACTCTGAGGATCAATCAATCCTTCATCGGGACGAATTCGAAAATCCCGACTTCCAACGGTCGTCTTCTGATTGGTCACGTGCGAAAGAATCTGGCTGTCGGCACCGTAACCGGGATGATGACTGCCACTGGCACAATGCACCCAGTTATCCAGACCCCAGCGAAGACCGTTGACTCGCAGTTGCTGATTGCCTTCCAGAAATCCCGAAAACAATGTTTTGCGAACATCGACTGTTCCATCGTTGTCTGTGTCCTCAGCGTAAATAATCTCCGGGGCCGCCGTGACCAATACTCCCTTACCCCACGCCATGACGCCAGTTGGAAACGGGATATCCTGAAGCAGCACCGTCGATGTTTCGTATTGGCCGTCGCCGTCCTTGTCTTCCAGATATCGAATTCGCCCGCCGGGCTTGCCATTGTTGTCCATGCCAGACGGATAATCGGCCATCTCCGCGACCCATAACTTCCCATCGGGGCCCCAGTCGATCGCAACCGGGTCAATAACGAGCGGTTCTGCAACAACCAGTTGAAGTTCAAAGCCCTCACGAACATGAGCAACTTTCATGGACTCCGCAGGCGACATCGGCGGTGTGTCAGGGCGAGCAATCACTTCGTTGATTTGTGCTTCCTGAGTGGCTTTTGCGATCGCAAAGTGGGCCGCGACTTCATCGACATTCAAAACTCTGTCGTACAAAGCCACTTCGTCCAGTCGGCCTTCAAGCCCAAACATGCGATCATTGCGACCTCCAAGGAAGATGTTGTCTGAGTCCCCTAACGTCGGCTCCAACTCACCATCAATCTCCGGCGAAGGATTTCCATTGAGATAGACACTGAGGTGTTTGCCACTTCTGACGAGTACAACGTGATTCCACGTGCGAGGTTCCAGGACAGTTTTCCCGACCAGAGCTTCATCACGCTCGTTCCCGTTAAACATCATCAATTTGCCATCCCATCCGTGGTTGAGGTAGCTTCCTCCGATACCCAAATGATCGCCGGCAACTTTTGAATCTCCGTCAGGCCCTCGAGAAAAGAAGTAACCGGTGACGGCGCGGTCGCTGTTCGGAAAACCGTTCCAAACCCAGCACTCAACAGAATAGGTGTCCCCAAGCTGAGGCACATTGGCAACAACGCGACCACCAGCAAAATGAACAGCCCTGTTTCCTCGAGGCTGCTGTTCAAACCCCTCGCCTCTTGGTCCAGGCAAATAAAACGCGAGACCTGCTTCACCCAATGCGGGATGATTTCCCGTGGCGTCTGCGATTGTGCTCACCATTGTACTCATCTCGCTCTGCGAGACGCCCTTTCCCTCTTGAGGAAGAGGAGCAGTACATTCGATTTCGCCAAGTCGCCAGAAAGCCACCGGCTTGGAATCAAGAACAGCCTTCGCATACGAATGAAGTTCGTCGGCAGTTGGTCGGCGTGGCTTACCAGCAACTTTCTCCAGCAAGGTCGTCAGAGTCTCCACGATCTGAGGCTCTGCCGTCTCCTCGAGACCAGCCGTTCGAGCTGCCCAGGTTGTGTACCCACCGAGTTTGTGCTGTTCCGGTGGCGGAATGTATCCCTCGGCGCCATTCGCGAGTTCGATGTTCATCGTCACTGCCATTGGACTGCGATTCTTCAACTTGATGCCGGTGATGCCAAAGACTTCGTCAGGCATCGCAGTAATACCCAGATCACCAATACGAACAGCCTGCAGCTTTAGTTCTGCCGTGGGATCTTCATGCAGTCGAAGTTGTTCGAACGCATAGACCTCTGACCAGCCTCGAGGCAATCGATCGCCAACCTGTGCCGCGAGATCCTGAGCCCACTTCAATCGTGCTTCATCCGGAACACGGCGATTGAGCTTCAGCGTGGCTTCTTCCATTGCGAGAGAAATATCCTTGCGATAGACGATTTTGCTGTAAGCCTCTGCTGCAATCTGAGCAACACTGGTCGTGTAAGCTTCAAGATTATTCTGTCCTGCTGGCTTGCTGTAGTCTGGCCACATGCTGTCGCCGCTGGTGCCTTGTGACATGATGCCGACAAATCCTGTTTGCTGGTTGTTCGCTCCGATAAGTTCAGCCAGCTTCAGCCCGAAGCGTCCGCAGAAGTCTCCTGAAACCAGCGGTGATCCGTAGTAGTGCATCGCGTAATTCGCGAGCACGGCCAACGGTTGGCCTTCCGCCGTTTGTACAGAGAGGAGTGTCAGGTCCGTATCCGCCGGGCCAGAAGGTCCGATATGATTGGGACTTTGATATCCGGGATGCATATGGGCTCGCACATTGAGTTGCCCAAATGGATCGGCCATCATCATACGGTCGGAACGAAAGATCCAGCGTCGGCAATGGTTGTGCTGATCGTCGGTCGTGACGGCCCAGCCAGCCTGAGCCGGAACCAGCTTCTCATTGGCCTGCACGATACTTCGAACAATTTGCCCCGACAGAAACTGAGCATACTCCGGATCGACTCGACTACCGAGACACGGCATCGCCGACGGCGCAGAATGCGTATGGGTCGCAGAGATCAACATGCGATGCGTTGGAATTTCTGTGAGCTGAGAGGCCTGCTCTTTTGCATCATCCAGCATCGCACGAGTCAGCATCAGACTGTCAACAACGACGATCGCGATCTTCTCTGCACCGTCGTCAAGCACAAGAGCTCGACTCATGAGTGCATCATGAGCTTTCTCAGCTGTTCGTTCTTCCACCATCCCGTTGACGATCACAGGAAAGACTGTCGGAGTAATGTCGACCATGGCCGCGCCGGCACGGAAGACAGCAGGCTTCGACTCCTGCGCGTCGACGGCAGGAAACGCTGTTGTTGACAACAGAAGTACCAATGCCCGGATTGTTGTCCATTGCCGCATCATCAAGAGTCCTCAATTTCAGTATGTATACTTCGCGCGGGGCAGAGTGAGATGTTTCTTTGTAGCCGGATTCGTGAGAATTCGGTGCGACTCCCGGGAAGTAATCCGAATTCTCACGAATCCGGATACTCTCAACACACTCCACTCGGAGTATAACCAGAAGCATCTGCTGCATGATAATGCCGATGCATCGAGAATGCCTAACGAGCCACGCACACGCTTAGTCGAAGAGTGCTTTGCCGGCGACTGAAGAGACACATTTCCCGATCGAGATTGCACTTTCGAACCAGACAAGTGTACGCTGCGCAACTGACGAGAGCCTGCGGTTCTGATTTTTGCTAAGGAGTTGGCGATGTCTCGTAGTCACTCGCGTCGAGGTTTTCTGGCCGATGTTGGACGAGGAACGCTGCTGGCGACTCTCGGCCCGGCGATGCTGAGTGATCTGGGGCTCGCTCCAAAATCCTTCGCAGAAGAACTGGATTCTCCGCTGCAGTTCGGTGACCTTGAACCGCTCGTCTGTGCCTTGCAGGAAACACCGGTCGAACAATTGCAGTCTTCGTTGGTGAAAAAGCTGCAGGCAGGATTGCCCCTGAAAACTTTGGTGGCCGCCGCTGCTCTCGCAAACGCCAGAACCTTTGGCGGTGAAGATTATATCGGCTTTCACACATTCATGGCGCTCGGCCCGGCATTCAAGATGTCTGCCCTGATGCCGGCTGGTTCTGAAGCGTTGCCGGTTCTGAAAGTGCTGTATCGCAACAGCAGTCGAATTCAGGAATTCGGAGGCCGCGAATCCGAAGTGCTGCATGGTCTTTCAGCATCATCGCCAGTCAATGAACTCAACCCGATGGCTCTCCATGACGCAATCAAAGCCAAAGATGCTAATCACGCGGAGCAGATTCTTTCTGCGTTCGTGTCAGCTGATCCTCGAAGTGCCCTGGACGCGTTGATCCCGGCCGTTCAGGATAATCCGGAAGTTCACCGAACGGTTCTGCCATACCGTGCCTGGGACATGCAGGAGATCGTCGGTACTCAGCACGCCCTCACATTGCTTCGCCAGTCGCTGCGATACTGCGTTCGCGCAGAACCAGCGCGTCGCGCGGAGTGGGACGAACATGGTAAAATGCTGGTCAGCCTGCTCGATGAGTGCCATCTGAATGGCAAAGAGCCGGGCACAAAGAAAGCCGAAGACGCATTCGTACAGCATCTTAGCCAGACATTTGCCACGGGCACTCCGAGTGACGCAGCGCAAGCTGCCGCAACCGCCCTCGCCGAAGGTTATGAATCGGCTGCAATTGGTGAAGCGATTTCTCTGGCTGCCAGTCTACTGGTTCTGCGAGACGGCGGCCGCCTTCCTCAATGGGAGGATCGTCTCAAACCTGCGGGTACGGTCCACGGTGATTCCGTTGGTGTCCATGCCAGCGACGCGGCCAATGCCTGGAGAAATCTGGCTCGTGTCAGCAGTGGACGAAATGTGTTCGCCTGCCTGATTATCGGAGCCTGGCAAGTCGCACGAGATCGCTCGTATCCAGGTAACCTGCTGGCAGAAGCACTGCCTTCAAAACACCATCTCGATCGCTTATCTGTAACTGATGCAGATGGCCTGCTGCTGAAGCTGGATGAAGCCGTTCAGAACAACCTTCAGGGGCATGCAACTGCGGTTGTGCAACGCTACGGGTCATTGGGTCTTCCAGCCGACCGACTATTCAGCACTCTGCTCAAGTACGCCGTTAGTGAAGATGGTGCGTTGCATGCGGAGAAATACTTCCACACTGTTTGGGACGATTTCCACTCAACCCGCGAATCCGTCCGATGGCAGCATTTGGTTTCGTTGTCCCGTGTCACCGCCAGTGAATATGGCAAACCGGCCGCAGGCCAGGAAGAAGCTCGATCGCTGCTCGGTTTGTCCTGACAGGATACGGTTCGTAGGGCTTGTGGTTGCGATGCGCTGACCACCGGCTACCTTCTGAAGTCCCTTCGGGACGAGTCGCAGCAGGTCGATTTCCCGAATCTATTTCAGTCCTTTTTTCGAAGCACGCCCTTCATTGTTCACTGACATTTGGCCATTGGTTACTTCATTCCGTCATTCATTTTCGCTCGTAATCAAAATCCAGCGTGGTCTCTGCCAGAGTGATACTTTTGACAGCCTCCAGAAGACCTTTGTGAGTAGCCTGTAGCGGGGACAGTTTCAATTCCTCTGAAAGAGCGAAGACCGTGATGTGATAAGTCTTCACTCCGGGTCCGCGGGAGCACATCGGATCAAAGGCCGCTTTCCTGCGGTCGTTGAAGCCGAACTTTCCGATATCTTTCTGATTCTGCTTCAAGCCATTCACGGACGCCGGAATGTTGTAAACAACCCAGTACGATTTTTCCTGATCCGGCGCGGTGTGCCAGAGACTGAATGCGATAGACTTCGTTCCTTTCGGGAGGTCACTCCATGCGATTGCCGGGGATTCACTTTTGCCATCGCAGGTGCAGTCGACGTTGAGCATTCCATCCTTGTCGATTGAAGAACTCGTCAGCTTCATGTCGCCCACGGACTTTCGTGATGCAGACTTTGGCTCATCCTTTGGCATCTCTTTACGTGGAGGCCCCTTGCCCTTGCGACCGCCTTCCGGTCGATCATCTCGAGGCGGCCCACCCGGCCGACCTCCTCGGGCTGGCCTCGCGATGTACTCTTCCGTGGTTGTTTCGCCGTCGGGGGTTTTGAACGTGAATTTGGCAGAGCCACTTTCAGCGACCGTATAGCTGACTGTGCCCTTGCGACCGCGAAATTCGTACGTCAGCACATGGCTGCCAGGTTTGGTCGTTTCAAAGTCAACAATCTTCGCTCCCGGAATTGGTGGAAGAGCTGGTCGGGGTGATTCGGCTCGCGGCTGAGGATCGACTTGACCATCACGTTCGACGACTTCTCCATAGAAGCCACCGTTGAGATAAGGGTACTTCTTCGTTGCGTGGTAGTGATAGTTCCCATCGGCATCTTTGTGCCCGTTCCACTGATCCAGCGGAGCAAAGTCCGGAGCCTTCTCGTCCTGATAGCCATAAATCGGATATCCATCCAAAGCCCAGGCGACAGGAACGTCATTACCAATCTGCTTCTGCAAATGAATCGGTGCGATGTGATAGTGATAATCGTCGGCTCGACCGCAGTGGCCTCCCCAGTTATCGAGTTCCCCGGCGATCAACGTGTCAGTTCGCCCGTCGTTTTTAATCGGATTGAAGATCGGCATGCCATTGACTGCGACAGCGATGGCTCCTCGAAAGAAGTTGTCCTTCGCTGACATGGGTTCCTTCGCTGGAACTGGATGCAACGGAATCTGCCACGCGTTGCTGCCGGTATATTTTTGAGGCATCGGCACTTGCTGCTGCCATGCTGTGATACCGACCATCATCTGGTGATCAGGAATACCGTTGGATTCGACGAAAAAGTAGTCCGCATCGGATCGAGTCTTCACGGTCGACTTGAACGGCTCGAAACTCTTCTGAAGCAGCGGAAGACCTGGATCTGAAGACGCGTTACGACTCTTTGCGGCTCGCTTCGCCTGTTGCGAGGTCAGAACATATCTGGGCTGAGTATTGATCGCCGCGATTTCGCGGGTTCGTTCTTCGATCCAGCTTTGATCAGATGCTGCGAGTCGATCAATAGTGACCGGTCGCACAAGGCCATCCGTCTGCCGAATGTAGACGCGTGCATCTTTGACAGCGACGAACGTGCCTTCGATGGTTGTTTTGGATTCGTCGATGGTCCAAGTGCGAACATTGATGGCCGCAGATGAATGGACGTGATCATCTGCGCCGTCGTGGGCGAATAAAGAGCTTTGTGATGCGAGAACACCAAGCGAAAGCAGCAGCAAACGAGCGATAGATTTGGACATTGTCTTGGAGACTCCGATTTGAGCGACTTAGGTGTCTAAAGAAGATTCCCGCCGACGGAGCGGCGGGTGTACGGTACACCTGTCGCTCCGCCGACAGGCTCACTGCGACTATCTCTTCTTTCCCTTCTTCCCTCCGCCGCCAGGAGGACTGTCAGGCACGACGTTGTTCAGATTGCGAAAGTCGATGCGAGCTTTTCCGTCTGGGGGTGAATCAACTCGATGGCGGAAGATCACTGTGTTGTCGAGAGCGATGTCGTCGGACCAGATGAACTTCGCGCCATCGAAATCGTTTTCGAAGTAAGGCTGCTTTGGATCAACTTCCTGTTCGGAATACTCTTTCGCGTTCTTCCATGAACTGTCATCGAAGTCGACGGCAAACCAGTTCTCTGGAATTGGTTCGGATCGCACCTGAGGATTCTTGGTGTCTCGATCAATCGGACCGTGGAAGAACGACCTAGCCTTCCACGACGCATTCGTCACCGTGCCGTCGGCAAACTTCAGGATGAAACCCGCATCGCCAATGTTCGTGTTGGCGTATTCCATTCCGGTCTTCGAGTCGGCATTGTCTTTTGCCATGACTGCGATGTTCATCGGATATGCCGGAAGGATGTCAACGGAGATCACGTTGTGCGGAATGAAGCGGATGGAGTCTACCGCAACGAGTTCTCCGTTGATGTATAGCTCGAACGTGTTGTCTGCGTAGACGTTGGCTTTGATCGTATCGGCCATCGACGGCTTGCGAAGCTTTTGCTGTCCATTCTTTGCAGTTTCGTCCTGAGACAACGCCACTGTGAATGCCGCGCCAATTAGGAGCAAGGCTGCAATAGAGATGCGAAGAGTGTTCATGACGAAAGGCCCTGATGATCATCGGTAGAGTTAGAGAATCTTGCTTAAAAGTGTTTAACAGGAAGGCAAACGCGCCGGGAACTTGAAAGCGGTCGCCTTTGGCTCACCGTTCAATAACTGGTTGTCGTTCGAAGGCAGTGTCGCCAAACTTCCTGAGCCCAGACCTTAATCTTTTGGCCTGCGACCACCATTGGCCCCTTTGGGTTTGGTGGGCTTCATACCACCTTTTCCACCCTTGCGAGAGACTGGTTCGGCGTTGGGGTCGTAATCGGGATTCGGCGTGGCGAATTGAGCATCCACATCCTGGAGGTAAGTCATCAGACGCTTCTTCAGCATTTCCGCGTCACGAGGTTGTTCCGCAGCGAGGTCGTTTTGTTCTGAAATGTCTTTTGACAGATCGAACAGCACGTCACGATCTGATTCGTAGAAGTGGATCAGCTTAAGATCACCCAGTCGAATCGCCGAATGTGGTCCGTCGTCGCTTTGATAATGAGGGAAGTGAAAGACGAGTTCTTCCCGAGCACGTTTGACCTCACCCTGGCAATTGTTGGCCAGCAGTGATGCAATACTGCCGCCTTCGATGGTCTTCGGAAGCTTGCCTGCGGGAACATTGGCCCATTCACAAAACGTCGGATAGAGGTCATATCCAACGACGGGAACATCACACCACGAGTTTGCATTAACGCCCGGCCCGCGAACAATGAAGGGAACTCGAATGCCACCTTCCCACATCGTGCCTTTGCCGCCATTCAGTCCTGTTCGTTTTCCTCCGCCCGCGCCGTTGTCGGACATGTAGATCACGTAGGTGGTGTCCGCGAGTCCCAGCTTGTCGATGGATTCCATCACTCGACCAACGCCGGTATCCAGATCTTCCGTGATCGCGGCGACTGACGATTGCTTCGCATTATTGCCTGCCGAAACGTTCGCGTACTTCGCCGTGGTCGCTTCAAGAGCATTCTCGGCTGCGTGCAGAGCATTCCACGAAAGCTGAATAAAGAACGGCTTGCCTGTTTTCTGGCATTTGGCCATGAAGGCTTCGGTTCGTTCCGCCATCCCAAAGATATCGACGGGATTAGGATCTTTGAACTGGTAAGCGTTTTCGTTGCCGGTGTCGCCGTCGCTCTCGTCGTAACCGTGCTTCTCCGGGCCTCCACCAGCGATATGCCATTTGCCGTAATGAGCCGTCGCGTAACCAGCGTCACGCAGAATTTCGCCGATCGTCGTTTCATTCGTAGCGATATTCTTGATCAGCCTCGGTTCCGTCAGCTTGTGGCCCGCTTCGGCCGGAGCCGCCTTGGTCCAATGTAGAGATGCCGGACTCCGTCCGGTCTGCAGACTAATCCGAGTCGGTGAACAGACCGATGCTGGCGCGTAGCCAGCGGAGAATCTCATGCCCTGAGATGCCAACCGTTCAATGTTCGGAGTGTGAAAGATCGTGCCTTTCGCACCTGGATGATTGGGATGCATTGCCACCGAAAGCCCACTCCATCCCTGATCGTCGGACAGCATCAGAATGATGTTGGGTTGGTCTGCAGCGAAGGCGATCGCGGGGGCAAGCATGAGGATTATAAGCGTGAGTGTTTTCATCATGATGTCTCAAGATTTTTGTAGGGTGGGACCAGCGGCTGCTAAGCCGCGCCGGCCCACCATCATCAACGTGCAAACATGGTGGGCCGGTGCTCGCGTTCGCTTGCTGGTCCCACCCTACGATTTAAGATCATTCCACCTCAACGCGGCGATTTGCGTCATGATGCGACTCATGATCGAAGAACCGTTCATCCAGTAAATCCTCCGACAACAGTGTTAGTCGGAGAGTCAACGATTCAGGACCATAGGGCATTTCGATGAATCGCATTTGGCGTATGAGTCCACTTTCGACTTCGTAACTGATCTCGACTCGCCTTGGCCCGCGTTCTTTGGGATGGCGAACAGCAACCAACAAACGCGTCGCCGGTTCGGAACTCTCACCGTTTTCAACCGGAAGCAGTTGAACGTCATAGGCCCGACGAAGACGTTCCAGGCCATCGTGAATGTTGACCAGCGGCATATCATGCTCGTGGCCGGGAAGATCACGATTAAATCGGTTCAGATCTTCGCTGTATCGCACTGGACCATCTGGTCGAACTGCCCAGCTCACTTTGCCGTTGCTACCAGTCACAAACGGGCCAGCATTGGTGATGCGACTGAGTACAAATTGCTGGCCATCGCGAACATACAACGTCGCTCCGTCCATCGGAGCTTTGGGAGGCCGGCCATCTTCCGGCGATGGCCTACGACGACCCCGGTGAGGCAACACGGTTTCTTCCACAGTGATCTGATACGTTCGGTCCATCGTTTGAGCATTCAATTCTATAAGCCGTTGTAATTCACCGGCAGCAGCAAGCGTTGGACTGTCACCGAAGCTTTTAAAGAACAGGACGACCGCAACATCCTGCAGGACATCGTCTCGGTCACGAAAGTCGCGGACGACCGAAGTAATGAATGCGGAAACAGCCGGCTGAGCCAGCGTCCACATTCGAGTTGCCTGTCGAGTTTGGTCGTCCACAAATTTCCCCTGTTGATTGGTTCAACGTTTACTTATCCATGGGAAGTGGATTATGACCAGAATTTCTGAAAAACTGCTTTGAGCGGGCATGCCTCCCTGATCGAAACCCGGCAGGGCTCAGTAAAGATCGGGAATTCTCGAGCGGTACCAACAAAAAAAAACCCGACTCACTGGGAGCCGGGCTTCAGAAGAATCAGGGCTGGATTCAGCCGATCGTCTAGTTCATACGATAGGCTGTTTCACCGTGTTCCGTCACGTCGAGGCCTTCTTCTTCAGCTTGATCTGTGACCGTGAATCCGATTGTTTTGTGGATAATCAGACCGAGCACTGCCGTCAGCACGAAGCCATAGACGGCCGCCGCACCGATTCCGGTCAACTGCAGCATGACTTGATCCATCCCGCCGACGACAGGTCGAATAGTGAAGTAACCTACAAGAACAGCTCCCAGAGCTCCACCGACTCCGTGAACGCCAACGACGTCCAGTGAGTCGTCATACTTCAGAACCTGCTTAAGCTGCACTCCGAGAAAGCAAACAACGCCACCAATCAAACCAATGACCAGAGCACTACCCGGACTGACGTGGCCCGCACATGGAGTGATCACAACCAGACCAGCCACCATTCCGGACGCAACACCGATGGCCGTTGGCTTACCAGCATGAAGCCACTCCGCGATCATCCACGACCCGGTGGCTGCTCCACCTGCAATCGCTGTTGTCGCAAAAGCCATCACCGCCACTGCACCAGACACTGGAAGAAAATCTTTACCGACGGCGATAGCAGATCCGGCGTTAAAGCCGAACCAGCCAACCATCAGGAATCCTGCTCCCATAAGAGTCCAGCCGATGCTGTGAGGCAGGAATGGTCCCTTTGGAAACCCATGGCGTTTTGGAAGAATCAGGATCAGGGCGAGAGCGGAAGCTCCGGCAAGTACATGCACCACAGTGCCGCCCGCAAAGTCCAGTACGCCCTTCTGGAACAACCAACCGTTGACATTCCACACCCAGTGAGCAACGGGGTCGTAGACAAGAGTGGCCCATAG
This sequence comes from Candidatus Kuenenia stuttgartensis, assembly GCA_945861975.1. Lineage (GTDB taxonomy): Bacteria > Planctomycetota > Planctomycetia > Planctomycetales > Planctomycetaceae > SXXK01. Next base: position 19,265 of record CAMAXD010000017.1, read on the forward strand.
AACAACAAAGATACACCAGGCACTAAACTTCACTCGCTCAGCAATCGCACCGACAATCAGAGCGGGAGTAATAATCGCAAACATCATCTGGAACATGGCAAAAAGCAGTTCAGGAACACCAGTCGGCGACGCACCAGTCGTGTCACCACTGGTAACGATCTTGCCAAAATAATTTGGGCTGGCAGGATCAACGTCGGAGAAACCTTTCAGAAACACAAGGCTTGAATCCCAGCCCAAATAGCTGAGCGCTGGCTTGTCGGAACCGTCTTCATTCTTTCCACCATCCACGGTGATCGCTGATGGAACAGCAAAAGTCAGACTATAGCCACAAGCCACCCACTGAATCGTGATGATCGGAACGCAAACCATCACACACATGAACATGTTCAGCACGTTTTTGGCACGCACCATACCGCCGTAAAACAATGCCAGTCCCGGCATCATGAAACACACCAGAGCCGCACTGACCAGAAGCCAGGTCGTAGAACCGGTATCAATAGTTCCTGCAAGGTGAGGAACAGGAGCGGCCTCTGCAGCGGGAGTTGCCTCCTCAGTTGAAGGTGCTGGTGCTGTGACTTCCGCCGACGGAGCAACTTCTGCTGACACCGCTGCAGCTTCAGCACTCTCGGGTGCTGCCTCCTGAGCGTCCGCATTCAGATTCGTTATCAAACCAACCATCGTGGCCAAAACCATTATCCAAATGGCTTTCAGATACGGCCTGCACAAACTACTCATTGCCTGTTTTCTCTTTCTCAATTGCGTGGATTAAAAACAATCTGGACTTCATGCCGGCAGTGTAATTGGGAACCGGTAAGGCCCGTTACGACAACAACTCTAAACAAAAAGAGAACTCCCTCTGACAAATCAGCGGGAGTTCTCCGATCGCATACGAAAAACTAGCTGTTCTTGATTGTGAAGTCTGGATAGGCATGTGCACCCATTTCCGGACCGTCCAAACCGATAAGTTCATCCTGCCTGCTCACTCTCAGCGGAGCAATCAGGTTACTAATCTTGAACCAGACAAAGGCCATTGAGAAACCAAAGACCCAAACCACACCGACGCACAGCAGCTGAGCCCAGAGCTGTGAAACGTCACCGTACAGTGCTCCGCGAACACCGTCAGTCAACACACCATCGGAATCGCCTGTCGCGTCAAACGCCGTTCGCACAACACCATTCCAACCCATGCCATACTTGCCGTTTGCAAAAATCCCGAGTGAAATTACTCCCCACGTTCCATTCACTCCGTGTACAGAAATCGCGCCACACGGATCGTCGATTCCTCTTTTCTCCCAGAAGAAGACGCTGATCACCACCAGCACTCCGGCGATTCCACCGATTACGACAGCAGCCCAGGTGTCGACGAACGCACAAGGAGCAGTAATCGCGACCAGGCCAGCCAACATACCGTTACACATCATTGTCGGGTCGGGCTTCATCCCTATGACCATCATGTACAGCATTGTCGTGATACATCCGGCAACTCCGGCAAGCATCGTGTTAACAACAACGGCACTAATGCGCAGGTCCGTGCCTGACAGTGTTGACCCAGGATTGAACCCAAACCATCCGAAGCAGAGAATGAAGGTACCAGCCACCACCATCGGAATATGGTGAGCTGTCATCGGCACTGGTTTCCCATCCACGAATTTTCCAATTCGAGGACCAATAATCCACGCACCGGCCAAGGCAATTGCCCCACCCATTGCATGCACGACACCGGAGCCGGCAAAGTCCACTACTCCGTGTCCAAGTCCCCAGTTCTTTCCAGCTTGAGCCAGCCAGCCACCACCCCAAACCCAGTTTGCAAACAAGCAATAAGGAAGCGCGACCCACAGACCATATAAGCAAAAATTCTTCCAGCTCCAGCGTTCCGCCATGGCCCCGGTTGGAATCGTGGCCGTGGTGTCCATGAACACCATCATGAAGAAGAACAGCGCAAGAACACTAACGTCATCCATTCCCTGAAGGAAAAAGCCCTTTGTGCCCATCAGTCCATAAGTGAAGATGCCTGGAGCAGCAGGATCCCCGCCAATACCGATTCCTTCATTCAAAATTGAAGTGCCTGGGCCGAGTGCTGAATACCAGCCTGGCGCCACTGGACCGTTGAACCAGTTACCCCAACCAATCGCGAATCCGTATGCCCAAAAGGCGATACAGCCAAGCGGATAAATCATGAGGTTCATTGCCGCTGTGTGGGCACCATTCTTCGCCCTGCACAGACCAACTTCAACCAGCATGAAACCTGCCTGCATGAACATTACGAGAAATCCGGCGACCAACACCCAGACCATGTTGATAGAGAACATGTTATGCACGGATCGGTCATACAACTTTTCCGGAGTCATCTCCTTAGGATCACCATCACCGACAGGACCGGCGGATGGTGTGATCCAATAACCAGCAGCACCACCGCCAGCATCTGGCCAAACCGGCGCTGCCGGATCAGGATTAGTGCCGGTAAAATAAGCTGGAAGAGTTGGAGCAGGTGCAGCTTCAGGTTCAGCAGCCGGAGCCTCGGCTGCAGGGGTCGCCTCAGCAGCCACAGGAGGATCCTGAGCTTGCAAACCAGAACCCACACCTACCAAAATGGCAGTCCCTGCTGCAAATGCGAAAATACGCCGCCGCAACCGAGACCAATGTATGGCCATCATCGCCTTATCCCCTTAGTTTGTATTTGTGCCGTGTGTTTTCGTGCTTCGTTCCTTGGATAAGGAACTTCATTCGCTGCGATGGGTGGCCAAAGAATTGGCATTGCAGCCTCATCGGTGACGAAGACTGATCGTGGCGATGTTCCAAATCCCGGCCGAAATCAGAACAACCCCCAGAGGCACTCCTGCCAGCCTTCTTCAGCAACCATCCATGCCAACGAAATGAACTGCTAATGAGAAATGCAAACAACGTGCCCGAGCGTTCAATAATGTGCTTTCGTTCTAACCTAAAATCAATTACAGCAATGACTTGTGTGTTTTGAATCAGTGTGAGAATTGAACAAAAAACAGTGCCCAAACGGCTTTATGCTTTCATTTCACGCATACGTGTCCAGTTCGAAGGCACAGGTAATGAACAGCGACAATCCGGACTTGGAGACGTCCCCCTATTCCGCCAGTTTTTGTCGATGACATCCCACTATTCTGCCCCGGATATGAATCCGCTGCCTATCTGCGTGGCATTATGCCTGCAGTCCATTTTCAGGCTCTGCACCGTGCATTTTGCGGTTTAGGGAGGTAACAGCCCAGATTGTTCAGGCTTTCAATCTTCAGATCTCACCGCGGATGAACTTTGCAGAACGGGGCGGTCGATTTAGCGGAGAGACCGCAGGAAATGGGGGATTTGGTGGCTTCAGCCCCTGAAAATACGATTTCCGTTCTGGATTCAAATAGCCGTCAAAGCCACCATGGATGAAGGCGGTCTGCCTCCGTTAGCAGGACAATTCGTTGCCTGCAGCCCTAGGTGAGTTGGAAAGATTGGAATCCTTAGATGCTTGTTCCTGAACGATTCGTAGTATCGCTCAAAAAGAGCCGACTTACCGGACTCGCGCTGATCCTTTCCTGTGGTTCCGGAATCCTCGCTCAGGAGTCTGAAACACCGACGGACGCGAATTCAGAGTCAGCCGCGGCTTCGGCGGCTTCGATTGCGATTGCTCCGGACCTCTATCAGTTCCCACCCTCGACCCCTGAAGAGCTTCTGCGAGCCGCACGGACAACTCTGCGTTTCGATCGAGTTGGTGACTCGCGTGCGTTTCTGAGACGCATTCTGGAACTTCAGTTGGGCGACACCGAGCTTACTGAGCTCCGACGCAAGGCAGGAATCGACGTATTCCTCGAACTGCGTCAGGATAGCCGTCTGCAACCAGAAGCCGAGCAGCTCCTTAAATCGATCAATGCGGCCAGCAAGGCGAGGACACGAACGGCAGAGGAACTAACCGAGTTCGTCAAGAATCTGTCGGTGCCAGGCTCAGTCGGGGAGAATGCGGCCACTGAACTGCTTACGGCTGGCGACGCCGCTGTTCCCGTACTGCTGAATGCCGACGAAAGCACCGAAGCCGGACAGCTTGCGAATAAGCTTTTGAGCACACAGGCTGCTTCGCTCAAGTACGCATACTTGAAGGAACTACCTGCCGCCGATTCCACAACGAAAACAAGACTCCTGGGATTGATCGGTCACAGTGGTGACTCGAATTTGGCGATCTACCTGTTGCGATGGCAGTTTGATTCAGGACTGGATTCAAGTATTTCTGAGGCCGCTCGGGATGCTATCAGGCATCTGCGTGCCCCCGAGAGCTCAATCGAATCGTCAACGCAGGCTGTCGAGCATTTGCTGACGACAGCAGAATCGCTGATCAGCACAGGGCACAAGCGATTTGCGTCGTTGGACTCGTCATCACTCGCAACCACGGCTGCCGAATCGTCGCCATCTGTGCTGCCGTTGCTGGAGCAGGACATCAGGATCATCGCGTTTCAGAAAGAATCGAACGCGGCTCAATCCTATCTGAGATCTCTTGAGATCGGTGAGATCGAAGCGGACAACTCGAAAAATTACGCCACGGCACTGACAGACGCAAAGGCCCGAGTTAAAGCGGCCACCGAACAATTGGAAGCTGGTGTTGCAGAAAGGCAGTCTCTGCTGAAAAGCCTCCAGTCATCGGCAATCACGAGAACCGATGAACTCGCCAGGAATCATCTCACCGATGCGTTAACGCTCGACCCAAATAACGCCAAAGCCCGTCTTCTGATGATGGTCGTGACGGCCTCTGCAGCAGAACCGGCTCCGGAGTCAGGTGCCGAGGCTCCTCCGGAAGTGACGAACGATGATCTTCTGAACGCTCTGGAAGTTGTCCTGGATCTCCAGTGTTTTGACGCCGCGGCTAGCTTCCTGAGAGCCTTCCCCAAGAACTCAGCAGACTCGGCCTTCAACTCCCGGGCTCCACGAGTCCTGAGCGAGGCATTAAAAAGTCCCGATGCCAGGGTTCGAACTCTGGCCGCCAGAATTGCTCGCACACGTTTCTCAGGACAGTGCAGCAGTTCAACCGTTGCCCGTACATTTTTGGCGGCGAAAAACGGAAGTTTGAAGTCTGAGATCGTGATCGTGAGTCCCGACGACAGTCAATTGCGTACGTTGCAGGCCGTCTTTCAGGATGCGGGATTCACGGCCGATATTGCAGAGACTGGTCCTGATGGATTTCAACTGGCAGCATCGCAGCTGAACTGCGAACTATTTGTGTTGCAGGCTGAGTCGCCAATCTGGCCGATGGCCACAACTGTGGCCAATCTTCGGGCCGACGTGAGAACTCGCAACACACCTGTCGTGATTATCGGACACCCAAGGTCCCAGGATCGTGTCGCAGCTCTCGCTGACATTTATGACGGTGTCTGGTTTATTTCGGAACCAGCCGGAACCGAATCACTGCTCAGCAAAATGGCTCAGACGAACATTCCTCCGGCCGCGCTGACTGCCGAGGATCGTGCAGCGATAAAGGCACTCGCTGAGTAAGCTAAGCTACTGCAACGTCGGGGAAATCAGACAGTCCGAAGGTATGATTCAGACGTTCGGCCCCTTCAGCAGGCAGTAACCAATAGCGATCGCAAAGACCAGCATGATGCTGTAGTCCTGCGGAGACAGATGATCCAACTTGTAATTCAGGATCCTCTGAATCTGCATCGCCCAATGCTGCAAACCAGAAACTATGCTGAGAAACATGACAAGATGCCTGTAAGAAAAGTCCGGAGACGGACTAACCTGGAAAGCGGATCTTCCCGAATACAGATCTAGTCTTGGTCATGGGATCGGCCCTGCGGAGAGAGCCAGAAGATTTCCCGACAGGGTCGCCGACAACGGTGTCTGGTTGCATGGGAAATGACGATCCACCGAATTGTAACGGACCGATCAAAAGGCCTCAGTCACCAAAGACGATCGACCTACCTTTCCAGTCTGTGCTGGATGTGGCTTCCGCTGCGAACTGTGCTTCGGCTCTTACCGTTGCAGTGAACAACCGCGATCTGGATGCCACCAGCACCGGCAGCATCTCAATCGGCATTGAACGAGTCAGGTTCAGGATGGAGGGCTGCTGATCTACTCCACCGTTGATCATCGGGGCAATCGCGATTTCGACTGGCGGTTCGTACAGCGATGCCAGCAGCACGATCGTCTCAACCCCGGACCGAGCACGCAGCCTCAGTTCTTGCAACTTGGGGCACTCCTGACGCACAATCTGGATAGCTCGTCGAATATCCCAGACTCGCATCTCATCAACCGTCATGCCCAGCAACTGAAACCGGCGACGAATCTGGATCTGTTTGGCTTCGTTACCGAGCCATGCCCCGCGGCCTGCACCTCGCGGAGCAGTCACAGCCTGCGCCTGAACAGGAGGCAGATCCACATTCACACTGCCCTTCTCCGAATCAGAGTTCAGTTCGACCACAAGTTCCAGCGACGTAATCTCCTTCAGCGATTGACCATGAGGGACGCTGACGTCGACGGACAGAGAAACATGCGGTTCACTGTCGAAGTTGAGTCGGTGCACATCCTGCACATCTCCTTCAGAGATTTGCTCAACGTGAACCCTATTTGAGATCGCGGCGCTATCCATCTGCGGCCACGCTCGAAAGCTGCGATCCAGTAACCGAGTTCCAAATCCATTCAAAAGCGTCTCCTGAGTCTTCAGCACTTCTCCGACCGATAGTGGTGTGGCAGCAGGAACAAACAACTCATCAACTCGAGTATTGATTTCGTCGGCAGGAGTCTGTCCCAGCACTTTCAACTGTTCGGGCTGAAAATATCTGACCGCCGTTTTATCAATCATGGACATGTCGTCTTTGAGGAAGCGATTAAACCAGCGAAACGCATGAATATGCAGCTCCTGAGTGTCGGAGTGCGGACCTTCGGTGATTTGCAGGCCCAGATTCTTATCAGCATCCAGCAACCGATAGATGTGCCGCACCTGACGATGAATGTCGACAACTCCTTCCAGCGGAAAAATTGTGTCTTTGTCGGTGTTGGAAATCAGCAGCGGTCGAGGAGCAACCAGCGCAGCGACTTTTGCGTAATCCCACCGATAGGTGTTAACCATGAACATGCAGTCGCAATGACCTTCGACGCAGCCATTCACCACATGATCACGCAGCGATGTAATTCCAGCGACTGGAACAGCACAGCGAATGCGTTCATCAAGTGCGGAGATCCACCAACTGTAGGCACCGCCACCGGACCGACCTGTGACGCCAATTCTGGTCGCATCCACTTCCGGACGAGTCTCAAGATAATCCAGCGACCGAATACAGTTCCACGCTTCGACTCCCGCCGGCGTGTAGCCGCGGGAGTTCCACCACCAGCGATTCATCTTGTAGGTGCCATGATGAATCCCCTCAATCTCGCCCAATTGCAGAGTATCAATGATCAGGCAGTTGTACCCGTTGCGGGCGAACCAGCTTCCGTGATAGTGATAATGAGTCTTATTGCCGTAACTGACGCCGTCCTTTTTGACCTGTCCGTGACCGCAAACATACAGAATTGTGGGCAGTGGTTTATCAGCGTTCTTTGGTCGGTAGAAATTACCTGTGACGTAGAGCCCTGGCATGGACTGAAAGTGAACTCGTTCGACAACGAATTCCGCCTCGTCCGTCGTTCCCTCTACCACAGGCTGCAGCGGCGTCTTCGCCGGCAGCGGATTCAGCCCAAGCATATCGAATAGTTGTTCTCGCAACTTCGGCTTTGCTTCATTCCATTCTGCCGCCGACTGGAACTGAGACAATTCGTTCGCTTGTTCAAGTTTGCTGACTTCTGATTCGAAGTAAGCAGCAAGTTCGGGATTCTCGCGAAGTGACCAATCCTGAGCCCTGGCCGACACACTCACCGAAAAGGTTATGAGATAAATCAGCAGGGCCACGACAGAGAATGAGCAGCGTCGCATCAGCGTCTCCACGATCGTCCGGTTCAACGAAACAGGGTCGTGACAAAATGCCACGGCCCTGAAAGTTTCAATCGGATTTCACTCAGACGCAAGCGACTGGAGATTATCGGCGAAAGATCCCCCGCGATACACCAGTCGATCGCTGACTTGAAGCACGCTGGTAGAAGTTTGAAGTTCGAGTCCGCAGATGATATCGAGCGGCCACACTATTGGTCGCATCTGACAGCACGGACAGGTCCCATGTCATCGCGGATCCGGCACACAGTGTTACCATCAGTGCAACGCCCAGAATTCGTCGTACGTTTCGAGCAGTCATCGCAGCACCTTTGTTCGTTCGGTTCTGTAAAAAATTAGTCTCGGGTTGCGCTGAATACTACACGGTCTGTTCGACAAGTCTCACGATCTTTGTTGAGCCGGAACTGTAATCTCTCAAACCTTGCGCGAACGTGTCGCAGGTCTGAGAAAGTATGATTTGTTGCCGAACGGCATCTACCGGGAGTTACCCAGCAGAAAGTCCGTGTTTTCCGAGGAGTTGCCGGTTGTCAACCTGTGGAGAAGCCGCGGAATCTGCAACACTGTAGTTACAGCGGGGCTCCAGGGACTTCAGGGTTCGGCAAGGGCTGGCTTTGGCCCATCGTTTTCGGTTTTATTTCAAACTGTCCACATCATGCGTCTGATTTTTCTGGGAACCGGTGGCTACCACCCCAATGAGCGACGACATACCGCCAGCCTGCTGCTGCCGGAGCTGGGTATTGCGTTGGATGCGGGAACTGGCTTTTTTCGCCTGCCTGCCCACCTGAAAACCTCAACTCTTGATGTGTTCCTGACTCATGCTCACCTCGATCACGTCTGCGGACTGACATTCATTCTGGTGCCCATGCTGCGAGGTGAAATCTCCCGAGTTCGTGTATTTGGACTTCACACCACACTTGAGGCTGTGAAGACTCACTTGCTGGCGAATGAGATGTTTCCTGTGCTGCCGGATTTTGAGTGGGTTGAGCTGGATACAGTTTCAGAGGTCCCTGTGGCGGATGGCGGACATCTGCTCTGGACACCACTTGTTCATCCGGGAGGCTCCGCTGGTTTTCGCATCGACTGGCATGATCGGTCCATAGCTTACATTACCGACACAACGGCTCCAGGAGATTACTGCGAATTCATCAGAGGCGTCGACCTGCTGATTCACGAGTGCTATTTCCCGGATGAGCTGAACGACTGGGCTCAAAAAACCGGCCACAGCTGTGCAACGCCGGTGGCCTTGCTGGCCAAACAGGCCAACGTCCGTGAACTGTTCTTGATTCACGTCGATCCACAACGACCAGACGATGATCCCGTCGGCCTGCCCGCTATCCGTGAGATCTTCCCCAACACGCATCTCGCCGAAGACCTGCTGGAGATTGAATTCTGAAAGCGGTTTCGCTCTGAAAATCTCTCTCAGCATGCTCAGTGCACCACCCGGAAAGCATCGGCCTACCATTTATGGTCCATTTCACTGCACACCCAAACGCCGCCAGAGTTGCACTCCAGCGTCACCAAACTCTGCGATTCAACTCCGTGTTCTCTGTGACCTCTGTGGTCAATCTTCGCACTCCGACACATCATCCGAAGCAAAGGGTTCTCACTCGGAGAGCTCACGCTCTGCCGCTCGCCAATTGCTAAATCAGAATGTCGTGCAGAACTTCGCCGTGGACATTCGTCAGACGTCGCTGGATACCGTTGTGGTAATAGGTCAGCCGCTCGTGGTCGATTCCCAGCAGATGCAGCACCGTCGCGTGGTAGTCGTACCAATGCACCGGCTTTTCAACAGCCTTCCAGCCGATCTCGTCCGTGGCTCCGTAGGCCACCCCATGCTTCAGACCGGCTCCTGCCATCCAGATGGAGAACCCATACATGTTATGATCACGACCCGTACCGACCTGATCGGCACCGGATTGCGTAAACGGTGTTCTCCCAAACTCGGAGGTACACAGGATCAAAGTATCCTCCAACATCCCGCGCTGGCGCAGATCCTTCAGCAGTGCCGCGACAGGCTGATCGAGTCGGCCGGCTTCACGCGTGTGATTCTCCTTCACGTCTTCGTGGCCGTCCCAGTTAATCCGCGGAGAACCAAACGAGCCACCGGAAAACAACTGCACGAAACGAACGCCCTTCTCCAGAAGTCGGCGAGCCAGCAAACAGCGGCTGCCGAAATCAGACGTCTCCTCCTTATCGAGGCCATACATCAGACGAGTCGCTTCCGTCTCCTGTTTGAGATCAGTCACATCAGGAACAGCCAGTTGCATCTTCGCAGCCAGCTCGTAACTCTTCATTCTCGCCAATAACGCATCTTCAGTTCCGGTGACCGCCAGATGTCGGCGATTAATCTCTTCCAGAAGCTTACGGCTGGCCAGATCAGAGCCAGCAGGAAGCTCACGCGACGGAAAGAGATCGTAAATCGGCGGCCCCTGACTCTGAAAAGTCACGCCCTGATGTTGAGCGGGCAAAAAACCATTTGACCAGTTGATCGTGCCTCCAGCAGGAAGACCTCGTCCGTCCGGCAAAACAACATACGAAGGAAGCTCGTCCGTTTCACAGCCAAGGCCATATGAAACCCACGACCCCATCACAGGAAAACCATTGAGCCGAAAGCCGGTGTTCTCTTCAAAAGTCGCAGGCGTGTGGTTCGCTGACTCTGCAACCATGGACCGAACCACGGTGAGTTCATCGGCAACCTCGGCGATATGAGGAAACAGATCAGAAACCCACAGCCCACTCTGTCCACGCTGCTTGAACTCCCAGTCATTCTTTCGAATCAATCCGACCTGGTTGAAAAACGTCGCAGGTCGTTCTTCAGACTGCAACGATTTCCCATGAAACTTCTCCAGTTCCGGCTTGTAGTCGAATGAGTCGATATGGCTCACTCCGCCACACAGACACAGATGGATAACGCGCTTCGCCTTCATAGGAAGATGAGGTGTTCCTTTCGCCTCGGCCGGAACAGCATCAGCTCTCGCAATGTGATCCCTCATCAGCAATGAAGTGAAAGCAGCACCGGTAAGTGAAGCGGTGGAAAAATCGAGCACTCGACGTCGAGAGATTCCGGCTGTTTCCATGTTTGACCTCATCAGATTGCTCAGTAATTGGCATAAGATGTATTGCTTGAATCCCCCCTGAGCCTGTCTCAGGGGCCTGCGGGCTTTTGCACCACTTACCAATCGATTACTGTAGATACAGGAACTCATTGCTGTTCAGAATGACTCTGCAGAACGCCGCAAGTCCCTGGCTCGCAACAAAATCGTCCGCCAGATCGATCTCCTCCGGAGTCGCCTCGCGTCCAAATGCTCGAAGATAGACTCGAGATACCTGCGTTTTGATCTCTTCACCCGCCTCCTGCTTCACCTGCTTTGCGAAGTAATCGGCCATCGCAAAGACAAGCGAGTTATTCATCAGAGATAATGCCTGCAGCGGAGTGATCGTATTTGCTCGCTTCGGCGCTGTGGTTGAGGGATCCGGACAATCAAATGTATCAAGAAACGGATTCCGTCCACCACGCGGCATAAAGCGATAGATCGTGCGACGATGAGTTTCAAAGGTCGCTTCCTCAAGCAGCTTGTAGAAATTACTGCCTTTGAATTTGAAATGCTCGACATCGCGATAACCGCGGCCACCGATTTCCGGATTCAATCGCCCTGTGACCACCAGCACCGCGTCACGCAGCTCTTCTGCGTCCAGACGCTGCGGGGACTTTCTCCACAGGAGTCGATTGTCGGCATCACTTCTGCTGTTTGCTTCAACAGGTGCCGAGCCTTGCCGGTAAGTCGCTGAAGTCACGATCAACCGATGCAATGGCTTGAGCCGATATCCCATTGACTGAAACTGCACAGCAAGCCAGTCCAGCAGTTCCGGATGGCTTGGCCGCCCACCGTTAAAACCGAAATCGCTGGGCGTGGCGACCAACCCCTGACCAAAGTGGTAGTGCCAGACTCGATTCACCATGACTCTGACAAACAACGGATTGTCACGATGAGTAATCCAGTCAGCCAGCCGAATTCGACGCTCCGCATCCGGGGCATCCGGAGCCAGTCCAAAGCCTGCCTCGCCTCCGGGCACAGCCGAAAATCCGGTCGGCGTCACAACATCGCCGGGACTTCCCACATCGCCTCTACGCAGAACACGCGAAGCACCCGGATTGGTCGAGACACAGGTGTAGAGTGTTCGTGATTCGGAGTTCACAAGATTCTGGCGTTCAATGCTCAATAGGCTCTTTTCATCCACCAATGCCTGATGGTTTTTACGCTGTGTTGCCGTCAGTCTTGCCAGAATCTCCTTCTCGGACACATGGTTAATATCCGATGCACCGGCGGATGCGGCGACTTCCTCGGCCGTCAATGCACGATCGTAGAGCACGGCTCGATCAATGCGACCGGCCAGCATTCGATTACCGCCGGGGAGCCCGTGACGCAGCCCAAAGACGAGCTGAAACTTTCCTGAAGCATACTTTTGGAGTTCACCCGGTCGATTTGCAGCACCATACGGCTTCCCATCGCGATAGCCCACAATTGTCCCATCAGCCTGATAGACGATCGCGAAGTGAATCGGTCGTTGAGTGGCCTCTGTTTCTTCCACTCCATTTAACGGCATTGTTCGAACGAAACCGTTGCTTCCGGCCATCCATTTGCGAGCTTCGCGTTCGCCAAACACAATCGCGTCAAACGTAGCGCCATCTAACGTCTGCAGGCTGATCGCTGCTCCCCCGCCCTGCTCCAGGGTATCAAGCTGAACCCAAGCCTCCAGAGTTTTCTCGGCGATATCCGTCGCAATCGGTGCCGAGGCGACGAAGCCATCTTTGCCGTCGACGACCAGCATTCCATTCTCCAGGCGTGCTCCACCGCTGAGCGTGCCCTTGATCATGCCCGCGCTGTCATTCGGGTCTTCGTTGAACTCCCATCGTGCCCAGGCTATGGGCGGCTCCGGCCCCTTGTAGCCAGAGGCTTTGCGTTCCGCGGCAATCGCACCCCGAATTGGCTGTTGGATCGCTTCGAATTCGTTTTGCAGTCCTTTCATTCGCTGATCAATTAACTGTATTCGCTGCTGCTGTTCGGCCGACAGTGGTACTCGAATCATCCGTTCGCCGTGAGTCACACCATTGAGCGTTGCAGCAAACTGGTAATAGTTCTGCTGCGAGATCGGATCGAACTTGTGATCGTGACACCTGGCACAGTTGGCCGTGAGTCCGAGAAATGTCTGGCCTACAGAGCCAACCAGATCCTCCAGTTCATCCTGAGCCATCGACATCCGCATCTTGTCGTTTGAAGGCAGAGTTGTATTGTGCGGTCCAGCCACCAGAAATCCGCTGGCCGAAATCGCACTGAAATCATCCGGATGCAGTACGTCACCGGCTAACTGCAATCTGACAAATTGATCATAGGGCATGTCCTGATTCAACGCATTAATGACCCAGTTCCGATAGTGCCAGAAGTTGTCCCGCGGTTCGTCATATTCAAACCCATTGCTTTCTCCGTACCTGGCAACATCCAGCCAATGCCGCGCCCAGCGTTCGCCATAATGAGGCGAGGCCAGCATGCGATCGACGAGTTTCTCCCAGGCATCAGCAGAGTTGTCGGCCAGAAACGCATTCACTTCGTCGGGTGTGGGCGGCAGCCCCAGCAGATCAAAACTGAGTCGACGAATCAGCGTTCGTTTATCAGCGATCGGTGACGGCGACAGACCTGCTTTTTGAAGTCTCTCCAGAACAAAGGCATCCACAGGATTCTCGGACCAGCCAGAAAGTTCAACCTGAGACGGTGTGTGACGTTGCAAAGGTTTCAAGGACCACCAGTCAACACCCGCTCGTGAATCCGTCGTGAATCGAAACGGATCAATTTTCTCGGTCCCCCATTTCGCACCGCCAGCGATCCATACTTTCAGCGTCGCTTTTTCTTCTTTTGTCAACGGCTTCTTCGGCGGCATCGTATCCGATTCCACCTGCTGCCAGAGAAGACTCTTTTCCAGATCACCGGGCTCAATGATCCGTCCAGACTCTCCCCCCGCTCTAGCGGAATCGCGATTCGAAAGATCCAGCTTTCCTTTCGCATCCGGCCCTTCGTGACAGCTCAGGCACCGCTGTACGAACAAGGGTGCAATCGTTCGATCAAAATCTGTAGTGTCGTCAGCGGCGACGATCCGCACCGACGTCACAAAAGTCAAAAGTACCAGAATATTTCTCGGTGCAATCATTCGAAAACAACACATCCCAATGGCCTCGCGCGTGGGCTCCCGTTCAGTCAGGGACTACTGCGTCATCAGGATAACCAGCCCATTGAACCATGTCACTGAATCGGCGTGGTTCATTCAGAATCGGAATGTTCCGTTTGGGATGGTTGGCGATCTGAAACGATTCGATTACACCCCGCAATGGTACCCTGCAAATTGCAGAAAACTCTCATTGAAGACAATCGGTGAAAACACTTCAAACTCTCGTGCGCCGTTCGTTGATCGTCGGAATTCTCGCTGCCGGATTACTCAGATCGATGGAGCCATTGATTGCGGCGCCACCTGAAGGCTTCGTCGCACTATTCAATGGGAAAGACCTCGACGGATGGAAAGGTCTGGTGGCAACTCCGGAAAAGCGAGCGGCCATGAAACCGGAAGAACTGGCTGAAGCTCAGAAGCATGCTGATGCCAACATGAAGGAGCACTGGTCCGTCGTCGATGGCGAAATGGTGTTCGACGGGAAAGGCGACAGCCTCTGCACTATCGAAGACTATGGCGACTTCGAACTGTCCGTGGACTGGAAGATTCTGGAAGGCGGAGACAGCGGGATCTATCTGCGAGGCAGTCCTCAGATTCAGAGCTGGGATACCAAGTTTGAAAAGTACCAATGGCCGGGAGCTGACAAAGGTTCCGGCGCTTTCTGGAACAATAAAACTCACCCACGTTTTCCAATCGCCCATGCCGACAAACCGGTGGGCGAGTGGAACACGTTTTTCATTCGCATGGTCGGCGAACCACTAGTTCACGGGATCCGAAGTTCAATTGCCTTCAGTTCATCATCGCGGTTGATCGTCAGAGACACTCGCTGGCCGGTGCGAAAGGCGGCTAGTTGTTGCTGAAAGTCGGTGATGCTGGTGATCACAGCATCCTCAACAAGCACAATCAGGTCCCCTCGCTGCAGGCCCGACTTTCCGGATAAAGAATCCGTTGCCACATCGTCAACAAACGCGGGGGTTCGTTCAACGACGTTTGGAACCATTGTCAAACCGTACTTCGCCGTGAGATCTTTATCTGAGATCATGGGCACATCGCTGGTTGCATCTTTGGGCCTCTGATCGATTTTCCTGCCAGCCATGAGGGCTTCAACAACCGGCCTCAACATCGTCAGAGGAACTGCATAGTTGACCCAGGTGCGACTCGACGCATGACGAATTTCTCGACCAATCAAACCCACCGGCATTCCTGCGGCGTCAGTCAAAAGTCCACCGGCCGCTCCGGAGTTATTCGTGATGGCATCGATCAGCCATATTGGCGATTTGACAGGAAACTTCCAGCGTCCCTGAGTGGCTTCCAACGGCACTCTGGCCGCGATAACGCCATGAA
>CAMAXD010000018.1 GCA_945861975.1 Candidatus Kuenenia stuttgartensis
CCATCTGCGTCCTCGGCATGATCGTCGGACTGAGCGAACTGAGCTTCAACGTCAATCAGGAACTTGAAGACGTCGGGTCCGCCATCGGAAATATCAACCAGACCTACTACTACACACTCGCCAGCGGCAAGAAGGGCGAAGTCGTCGGAGGCACAAACCTCGACTTCCAGGATGAGTGCGACAACAGCTGCGATATCAACTGCGACTCACCAGCTCAGGGTGAGAGGTAAGCAGCGATATGCTGGCGGCGAAAAGCTCGTCGCTGGAAAAATTTGATACTGAACACTGAACTGAAATCTCAAATTACAAATAAGCAAATTAATAGCCTGGAGTAATTTCTCGTGAACTTAATCACCGCTCTGAAGAATGATGAAAACGGCTTCGTAGTTTCTGCTGAACTGGTTCTCGTCGGCACCATCTGTGTGCTCGGCATGATCGTAGGCCTGACAGAACTGTCCTACGGCGTCAACGAAGAACTCGAAGACGTGGGCTCTGCCATCGGCAGCATCAACCAGACCTACTACTACACACTCGCCAGCGGCAAGAAGGGCGAAGTCGTCGGCAGCACGAATCTTGACTTCCAGGATGAATGCGACAACAGCTGCGACATTACCTGCGACAGTCCTGCTCAGGGTGAAAAAGGCAACTCCAGCTCAAGCAGCAGTTACTAACGTCTGATCGTAAAGCGAATAGCTGCGATACAGCCCTCCAAATACACCCGACGAGTTGAACGACTGTTTCACCACAGAGTCGACAGAGGGCAATCACAGAGTAAAACAAGACTTGACTTTCCTCCGCGTTCCTCGGCGACCTCTGCGTTCAAAAACGCTTCTGCTTTCTTATCTGTTCCCGTGATTTCTCTGTGCTCTCATTGACCTCTGTGGTAAATCGTCCACCCAAAAAAGATCCAATGGTTTGAGGGCAAAGCTCGCTTCAGATGGACAACCACAGCTCAACGTGTGGTCTTCGCACACAGACCAGACCTTTCAACTCAACCTTCCGAACAACCGTGTCTCCTGTTTCGGGACAAACAGCCCGCATTCCTCGCGAATGCCGGGCTGTTTGTCTTTTGTTGTGCAACGGAAAAGATCGTCTTTGTCCTATCGCCGTTTCTTAGGGCGAACGATCCAGACCGCGATTCCGATCACCAGAAGAATCGGGAACAGAACCTTGATCCTGTTAACGAATACAGCCAGCAGCACGAGCACCGCTAGTCGTCCGCGTCCAAGACCGTTCCAGACCGTTGGTCGACGACTGACCGGAAGGCACAGCCAGAGTGCTCCCAGTACAATCCCGATTCGAAGACAGGCGGCCGGCCAGGCAGAATCCTGATACCCGCCCCACAGGCCAAATATGGACGCAACTCCGCAGGCCAGCGCGATAGCGCCAACTCGGCGACGGCGGTCAACTAACGAAACAGTCGAAGGATTGTCGGAGGCCTTACCGGACATCGTGTTTACTTTTCGAGTTCCAGATAAAGCGGTAAATGCCGGTAGTAGACTTCCAGCATCAACAGATTCAAGCATGTCAGATAATGACGACCACCGCCATTAGCCCATTTGTCAGGCGAAGGTCGAGAAGGATCCCAACTGCCGCTGACCAATCCCTCTTTACTCTGAGTCGTAACGAGCAGATCACGTAAACTATTATTCCACTCGTTCCAGTGATCCCCCTGCATATGGAACATCACCTGCGTGGCATAGTACCAATAGTAGGCGTCACGCTGGCCAAAATCGGGCAAACGTGTTCGCAGATAATTTGCACCGGCAATCAACTGAGCGTCATCACGTTTGGCCCCCAGGTATTGCCGCATCAGCAGCCCCTCCGCTGACATGGCTGGGCTGACGTCTTTCGTGGGATGATAGCTGAACTGTCCGGCAGCCGACTTGCTCTGCACAGAATCAAGCCAATGACTCACTCCGGCGTAGGCGTCTTTAGGCACATTGAGTCCGGCCATTTCACCACTCTTCAGTGCCATCAATTGCCAACCGGAAACCGACGTGTCCGATTCAAACTGCGGACGGTATCTCCATCCTCCGAACTCCTTATGTTGCGACTCGACAATAAAGTCCAAAGCCCTCTGGGCAGGGGCTCGCAGGGCAGGATCTTTCGTCAGCCCATACGCTTCACAAAGAGCGATGGACGCAATTCCGTGACTGTAAAACCATACGAATTCCGTCTCGTCGGCAAAGAGATCTCCATCGGGCTTCTGATGTTCCAGCAGCCACTTCATTCCACGATCAACGACTTCCTGATGCTTTCCGGACTGATGAGTATATCCTGCTCCAAGGAACGCCAGCAGACTCAAGCCAGTGGCCGCACTATTGGAGACAAAGCTGCCCTCACCGAGCGACTCAGACGTCTCGCCGGGAAAATCATCAATGCTCCAATGTCCATCAGGATATTGATTGCGAGTAAGCCACTGCAGACCTCGTTCAACAGCCTCCTCTGAGTCCTCTGAACCTCCAAGTGTCTTTGCGGCTTCACGTCGCGCATCTGTTGTTCGCATCGAAAGACTCTCAGGGATCGAGGCCTCCGGAGAACTGCCACGTCCCTGAACCGACTTTTTTGCCAGTCCGGCAATCGCTTCCGCCGATGCCAACGACGGCCGATCAGCCCCAACACCCTTGCGCCCTGATGGAGTCGTAATTCGCGAAGTCAACGAAGGATCGCCAGCAATCCCAAAGCCGGAAGACGCCTGCGAAGGTCCACTTGCCCCCGGTAATCCGGCAGTTCGTCGAGGCAGCGCGCGGGTTCTGGGACCAGCGACAGCAGCAAGTCCCGCAGAAGCTGACTGCGGGCCAGCAAGCACCAGAGCACCCCCTTGTTCCGCCGCAACAGCTCCTTCGGTTAACCCCGGCAAAGCCCCCATGGATTTCGATCGTGCAAGCCCGGGACCACTTCCGGCAGCAAAGCCGTCAGTGGCGGAAAGACGTGCGTTCGGTACTGTCCCACGTTCCCCATCGATGACTCCTGTTGCCACTTTCATTAGCCCGGATGCTGCAGTCGAAGAGGGGCCAACTCGATTTGATCCGGTTCGACTCTGGATCAATACCCCCGGCTCCCCGATTGCTTTCCCTGTCGGTAATCCGCTGCTCTGGCGTCCAGTCGAAGTTCGCGCCGGGCCGGCAATCATTCTCTCTGCAGATGGTTTGGTTCCAACTCCAATACCACTCACACCACTTTCACTCGCCGCCGTTCCAACAGCGTCAGCACCTGGCCCGGAACGTCTTGCAGGCGCAACCGACAAACCCGTATCAGAGCTTAATCCAGGCTTTGCCCCGCCAGCAGATTGTGATCTCGCAACCTTCACGCCCTGAAGCGAATTCACTGCGACACTAGTGCCCAGCGATCCATTCGATGACTCAATCTCACCCGCCGCCATGGTCCCGCCCGGTACTTTTGCCGCGGTCGTCCTCTGTCCAGAGCGAGAGTTTGCAGATTCCGCAAGAGTTGGTCCGGAGGCCTCACTGGTCGCCGAAACTTCAACACTTTCAGCAGCACTACTTGACGCTGCCTGCGCGGCAGACACTTCCGAGCGTGCCATTAAGGCAACTCCACCATCTACCGGAGCACCTCCAGCTGCTTGCTCAGTTCGCGCGGACCGAGATGGGACCTTTGCTTTCACAGGCGGCTCTACAACCGGAGAAGGCACGTCGGCCCGCATGCTCGACTCTGCGGCGGATGCTGGATCCGCAGCCACCCGTCGAGGGACATCTGTATTGCGCTCTTTGAAAGTCGATTGAGTTGCTTCTTTTGAGGCAATCTGGATCTCTTCAGGCTTTGCCTCAACGGCATCGGCTTCGGCAACCTCTCGTTCGGAAGCAGCGGCATCCACCATCTCCGGAGTCACAGTGGCTTCACTGCGATTCGCGCGAATCTGAGCCGCCTCAATCTGCATTTCCGGTGAGTCATTATCGTCTATTTGACGCTCAGCAACTGGAATCTCCGCTGCCGATTTGTTCTGCTGAACTTGATCCTCCAGCCTTGCCTCCTCCGCTGAAGCTGCTGCTGCGACATCCGGAACTGCGATGGCCTCCGGCTCTTCAATGTCACCCGCTGCCGCCTGACGTTGCATTTGCTCCGCAGAGTCAGCAGCAAACTCGACCTTCTCACGACGTTCCGGCGTCTCTGCTTGTTCTGCAACTTGAGGCACTTCAACCGCCTCTGACTCCGCCTTTTCAGCTTCGGCGATCATCATTTCTGAACGCTCAGGCTCAAGCTCACGATCAGGTGTCTCAGTATCATTCTGCTGTAGCCAAGCTGCAGCAGGATCCGGCACATCACTGGTGGCATAGTCCGGCAATGTAAACTCTTCACGGGGAATGTGTGAGAGATCAGCAGCCTGAGCAGGTGTCGGTAACGGCCCGCGAAAATCTACGGTTGTCATCGACAGACACAGGAGAAAATGAATCAGCAGGCTCAGAGCAATCGCCCACTGCAATCGGCGTTTGATCACTCCGCGAACCAGAAACGTGACCAGAAGTAACATCGCGATCAGCGCAAACGCCCACGCGATCTGACCTGAAAGGTGCTGCATACCGGGCAGCGGAACAACACTGGCATCGGTGAAAACAGCCGCCATGCCCTGCAGAGAAACAATTCCACAGGCGACAGAGACACCAATGGCGACGAATATTCTCAGTCGCTGAGCAGTTGTCAGCTCGTTCAATTCTTCATTCGAAAGCTGAACAAGATCTCTCACAGCTCGGGCCCCTCCTTGGCGACCTCCGGCGGAATCACCGCCACTCGATAGTCGCGAATTCCGGCCTTGTTACAAAGACTCATAACCCGTGCGATGTACTTCCAGTCGGATCGTTCGTCCCCCCGAATCACGACCGGCTGGTTTCCAGGATTATTCGTTCCTGCCCGCTGCAGCCGTTCCTCTAATTGTGCCTCACTGTGCAATTCACCAGCCACGTAGTATTGACCATCAACGTTAATATTGACGACCATCTCACGCGGTCGCATCACCATCGGCATGGCGGCCACTGCATCCGGCAAAGTTGCATCGAGCGATCCTTCGCCGGAAGCTTTGGACTCTTCTTCAAATCGACTGGCCACCATAAAGAACAGCAGCAACTGAAAGACGCAGTCGATCATCGGCGTCATGTCAATGAGACGCTTGCTGGTTCCCTGTCGATTCTTGTAGCGAAACCGCATTGCTACGACTTCTCCCTGACACTTGGCGCCGAGGGGGCCGTCACTGTACGAAGGGCACTACGATCATCGATTGTCGTATTCATTTCCCCACTGCCACTTTTTGAGGACGATGTCGATTCCGGGCGAGGTCCGGTTCCCTTCAACAGGACTCCCGACGCATCACTCTTCCGGGTCACTCGCCATTTGCCTTCAAACCGTTCAAACAACGGCACGATCTCATTGAAAACATCTTCCATGCCCCGCAACAGGCGTTCAATTCGCCCCTCAAGCATATTGGCAATCACAATCGCCGGAATTGCGACACTGAGTCCGGCAAACGTCGTAATCAATGCCGTGTAGATCCCCTGTGCAAGTTCCTGCCCCTTGGCTGTTCCTGTGGAAGTCGAAGTACTGATGACCATAAAGGCCATAATCATTCCCTGCACGGTTCCCAGAAGTCCCAGCATCGGCGAAATGCTGACCACCACATTGATTGGGCGAATGTTCTGAGCCATTTGGTCAGCTTCTCGACTGACCGCATCTTCGACGGCTTTCTCCAACTCTGCCTGCGGTCTCCCGACTTTCAGGATCGCCGCCTGCAGAACCCGAGTTAACGGGGAGCGATACTTCAGGCAAACATCGTAAGCCAGTCGCGGATCGATACCGCTGCTCTGCTGATTTAACTTCTGCAATCCGACCAGGAGCCCGGGAGGGATGATCCGATTTCTTCGCAGCCCAATTCTTCGCTCAATGGCATACGCCATGACAACGATTGAGCACAACGCAATCGGGATCATAAACAGGCCACCCTGAACGGCCAGATCCCATAAAAATGGCAATGGCTGAGGTATCCCCAGCCGCACAAGTTCATCAGATACGTTTCTGGTAAAAGATTTGGCTTCCGCCATCGTTTCCGAAGAAGAATCTTCGGCTGCAACATTACCCTGAGGTCCATCTGAGATTTGACCAGATTGATCAACAGGAGCGGACGACTCCTGTGCCAAAGCCGGTGGCAGAGTGAGGCACAGAAAAACCACAGAACCAAAAACAATCAGCGAAGTTCGCATGGAACATCCTGAGAGGCCATTAATGAGGTACTTCATGGTTCAGTTTCGCCTGAAACAAATTGCAATTCATTTCCTGTGCTGACCCGCAGGTTACAAAACTCTATGCAGCCGGACATGTCGCTCGCCACTAACTTGACTGCCATCTTCGGGACATTTCAGGATGTCGGCGATTTTCTCCGAATTCTCTCCGGCTGTTTTCTGTGTTCCAGCATCGAAACAACAAACTCTGTCTCTTTAGAGAACGTGTTCTTCCGGAGCGGAACGGAAACCCCGTGCATCGTTTATCGCCGACAATGTGATCCCGCCGACGACGAAGCCCCACTACGCGACAACCTGAACTGTTCGTGCTATTCGGATGTTTTTTCGAGTTTCCCGGGACTTCTGTGCTGCTTTGCACCAGAGCCGACCGAAAACGCCGCATCTTCGGAAAGCCAACCTATTTTCGACATCGCTGAAGATGAACCCCATTTCCCTCAATAACCAGTTCCAGCAGAATATTCTGCAACTGGGAGCAAAGTCGAGTTCTGTGGCGTTCCAGATAAGTATGTTTGCTGCCGGGATCAATCTCCAGAAAGGCTGCCGTACTCAGGCGGTGTTTAGGGGCTCTCCAGAACGCCAAAAACATCGGAATGTTCACGGTCCCGCGAAGTTTAATACTCCCATCCTGATCAGTTCGGACGATTAATTCGTCTCCTAATTGCTCAATCGTCGTTCGCAACAGGTCACTTCGAAGCGGAACTTCAGCTGCTCGGTACGCCTGTTTTTTCGCCCAATGCTCCACAGCCACCACGGCTTCTTCAAGCTCCAGAACCCCGGAGAACTGAACAGGGCTCTTCGTCTCCACAGCCTGCCGCAGAGCTTCAATCAGCGGTTGCAGCATTCTGTATTTCATTCGAGTCTCAGGAATTAGCCTGCGGTATTCCCACAGAGCACTATCATCTGCCACCAGGATTTCCAGCACTTTCGCACCATTCCCGGGAGCAACGATATAATCGCGAGCGATGCCGGCCGACGCAGCATCACAGGCTTCAAACACGTTCTTGTAGATAAAGTCCAGGCGACGGCGAAGATCTTCAGCAAGGATCTCTGGCGACTCAACCCACTGCTTGCCCTGTGACTTAGCTTCTCGATTTGACATATGCGAACTACGGTCTGAAATGGCCTATAAGCCCGCCGGACAAATACTGGCGGCTTCATCAGAGGTTGACTCTCATGAGTCCGATGAATATCAGCGGATCTTACAGACTCCCATGATCCAGACGAAAGGCTCGAGGTAGAAGTTCGCTCAGGAGTACCACTTCCGGGTCATTGGCACCCGCGGAATCGAGATTATCAAGAATTACGGGCAATTGAGGGCTGAACTCCATCAGAAACTGACGACAGGCCCCACACGGGACCGGCACTCCGGTCAACGAAATGCAGATGGCTCGAAAGTCCCGATACCCATGAGCTACCGCTGAGCAGACCGCCACTCGCTCTGCACAAATCGTCAGACCGTACGAGGCGTTCTCAACATTGCATCCTGTGAAAATCTCTCCGGAGTCCGTCAGAACAGCGGCCCCCACATGGTACTTCGAATACGGAGCCCACGCCTTTTCTCGCACTTTGCGTGCCGCATCGCGAAGAGCAATCCATTCCGGAATCCGAGCCAGCGTCAAGTTCATCAGTCACTCCCGTGCAAATGAAAGTTGATGCCGACCATCGCGAAATGTTAGTGGAACGGGACGATCGGCGACTCGACATTTCGGATGCTGCAAGAGTTCTTCTCGCAGGTCCTCACTGACATACAACGATTCGAGATGCAGTGTATTGGGAATGAACATCCAACGCTGCTCGCCATATCGATCAGAAATCATCCGCATCAAAGTTTCATCATCCGCGATGGTCGCCGGAATCTTCGCTCGATCCATATCACCCGTCGTCAACGTGTTGATCAACGTTTTGTGCTCATCGATCGCTGAGCGAAGCCTTTGCGTAATGAAGTCCGCATTCCCGACTCCTATCGCATTTCCCTGACTGGATGCAGAAAGCGATAACGCTGCAATCGTCCGAATGCGTGGCGTCGTCAGATCTTCGAACCCCGGCAGTCCGCGTCGTCCAATAACGTTTGTATCCATCCCCGTCCCGCTATAGGTCTTGCCAATTGAATCCACAACAAGCACATTCAGATCTTCGACCGGCAGTCGCGGGAAATAACTGCGATGATGTTCCAGCAACGCCGCCTCACGTCTCAGAATATCCTGCGGTGCAATGGCATGAATCTCTGCGGTTTCATCGTAACCATCTTCAAGGATGCCGACGCCCGCAAAGATCTTTCCCGAGTCCAGTACAAACTGTCCCATCTCAAGCAGCATATCTTTCATCGCACCAGCCCGCGCGGAGTGAAACGTGCGTGCCGAGCGAATTTTCCCCATCCCAACCACCATCATCTTGGTCAGTCCACTCTGTATCGGCCCCGCAAAGCAGGTGTGCAGCTTGATTCGATTGAGCACAAGCACACCGTCGGATTCCAGACAATGCCGATCCATGAACACTGAACCGGTTCTCACCTGGCCAATCTCAGCCACTTCCATGCTGCTGCGGATCGGCATCCCCATCGTGGCTTCGGTAATCCCCAGCGACTCCACCATCTCTCGCTGACCGTCGCCCGTTGCTCCATTATGCGACCCCATCGCCGGAACAATGAAGGGCAGGGCACCATGATCCTTCAACCACTGACCACAAGCTTTCACGATCACCGGCAAATTGCAGATTCCGCGACTGCCCACGGTGATCGCAATGTCGCCGCGCGGTACGGGAAGTTTGAGTTGTCCCAACTGCTGAAAAACGGCCGCAGGGATGTCCTTCAGAGGACTTGAAACCAACTGCTGCGAAAACTTATAGACATTCATCATGAGTGCCACGTTCCCGTCATGCGGCCGACAACAGGCTGAGATTCCTGCACATAAGGCGAACCGGCCTGCACTTCGCGATAGACCTGAATAACCTCATCCAGCATGCGTGTTTCATTAAAGCGATCACGAATCAACTGCTGCCCGGCGGCCGCGATGGTGCGCGCACGTTCTCGATCCTGAAGCAGCTCAATAATTCGATCGGCCAGACTTCGACTATCTGAAGGCGGCACAATCAAGCCTGTCAAATTATCCTGAATAACGCTGACAACTCCGCCCACACCAGAGGCAATCACAGGACGTCCCAGAGCCATCGCTTCCAGCATCATGACTCCCAATCCCTGCTGCAGCGAAGGAAGACAGAAAATATCGATTGCAGAAATGTACCCGGCCATGGAAACACCGCCGTCCACGAACGTCAGACGCCGCGACAGCTCAAGAGACGAAGCCAGTTGCCGAAGACTCCGCTCCTCAGGTCCACTCCCTGCAATCACCATACGAATGTTATGCCCGGCTTCGATAACACGATGACAAGCTCGTAAAAAAAAGGCGGCCCCCTTCACGATCTCCAGAGGACCTGCCATTCCAATGACAGGAGGACGATTATCGTCAAGCGGAAGACACACAGTCGAAGTCTCCGGCACCGCAACCCCCGGCAGAATCACTCGTCGCTCAATGCCGTCAAGGAACGGAGATTCAGGAATTTGCGCCTGCACGCTCTCGCTGACACAGATGATCGCTTTCAATTCCGGCGTCGGGGCTTTTAGAGTCAGCGACGCAGCATCAGTCTGATCACCCAGGCTGACAATCAGCGGTCGATTCAATTTACGAGCCAGCCGAATCCCCTGAGGAAGCAACCTGGAATCCTGCAGATGAATCACATCCGGCCGCTGTTCCTTCAAGTCTCGGTATAGCGTTCTCAGAACCAGATGGCCCCATACAGGGAAATTATAGCCCTGAATCGTGTGAAGTCTGACGCCCTGCAGCAACGATTCATTCAGCCCTTCGCAGCTTGTACAGACCAGAGCGGTGTCAAACTCCCGCTTCTCCAGCCCATGTGCGAGACGCAGCGTCAGCAGGGACGAACCACGAAAAGACATTTCGGCGTCGAGCAACAGAATGCGTTGAAGACTGTCAGCCATAGGATTTGCCGAAGTGCGGTGCAATCAAACTCGTTGTCGAAACTCGAGAAGAGGATATTCAGGCAGCGGAACTGTCTGAGCCAGCTCAAACAGTTCCTGAAGCCGCAACCATCCCCGAGTGACCAATTCTGCTCTCTGTCGTGAGTAGTCCGCGTCGAATAATCGCCGATCAAAATCACCAGCAACCATCACCGGTTCGAAATCCGGATGGTCAATAAACTGGGCTGTCACCGGATTACACCTTAAATGCCTCTCCGGCGCAGCCAATAACGATTTTGCGGCGATCTCCCCGATCACAAATCGCAGGTACAGATCACTCTCGCGGATGTTTTCTACTTCATCCCCGCAGACGTCGCAGAGATATCCCTGATCACAGCGTGCCATGAAAACAACTCTTTTGCTTCGCCCTCGAACCATCCCGGCTTTGACGATCGGGATCATTTCGAGTTCAGGTTCCCAAAATCTTCTCTCTCAGTGTTGTCAGAATTTTGACAGCCTGACCAATGTCCGTCTTCTGACGTACCGGATCCTGAGGAATCTCGCGTTCAATCGTCAGCGGACCTGTGTAACCTATGGCCAATAATGCCCGCAGATAATTCTCCATGCCAACATCGCCGTCGCCCAGAGGAACTTCCTGTCCCCAACCTGTACCGCGAACTTCAACAGGAGCCCACTTGGCATCCTTGCAGTGAATACTGCGAACGAGATGGCCCACTTTTTTCAGGGCAGCGATCGGTTCACCAGTGCCGTACAAAATCATATTGGCAGGATCGAAGTTAATGAACAGATTGTCGCGCTGGACATCACTGATGAAGTGCAGCAGATGATCAGCAGATTCCTGACCAGTCTCCAGGTGCAGGTTCTGTCCGTTGGCTTTGATGTGGTCGAGCAGGTCTCGAGTCCCAGTGATCAGATCTTTGTAGCTGGCTGAAGCGGAGTCTTCCGGCACGAAACCAATGTGCAGAGCAACCGTGTTGCATCCCAGCAGCTTAGTAAAGTCACTGATCTCTTTCATTTCCTGAACACGTGCCGCGCGAGTGGCCTCTGGAACGAATCCAACCGTCTTTGCGGTCGTCGCGATGTCAGCGTAGCTTTCGCCTTCAAATCCACCAAACACGGCCGTGATGGTGATGCCTGCGTCCGAACACTTCTTCAGGAACGCAGCGGCTGCAGCGGGATTTCGAGTTCCCGCGTGTGGCGCATGAACCTGAATCGTCGGAACTCCCAGTTCACGAGCAACCTCCAGGTGAACACCCAAACCCGCATCAATCGAAGCAAAAACACCAATAGGCCATTTCGACATGAATCTCTCCGCTGCCGCTGAATTAAGTCTCAAATTGTTTCAGGGAGCGCCGCTACGGCACATCCAATCCGCCATGTTGGCGTGCCTCGCCCGGGAACGCAACCGTCTGCGAAGAATTCCGATCCCAGCAGTGTTTCGATCAGTGTGAGGGAATTCCTGCCTGAATTAGATCCAGAATCTGATCAGCGACATTTCTGACGCTGTTTCTCGGCCAGACCGGACACGAAAGTCCACCCACAGAATCATCGGAGACAACAGCACGAATTGCGGAGTCTTTAGCGGCGTACGGTTCTTCACTAACAACGCTCCGCCAGACTTCGACACGAGGAGCTGCGGAGTTCAGATCGCCCTCAACAATAATCAAAGAACAGTCGGCAAACAGAAACTCGAACTGTTCGTACCGTCGTTCCGCGCGAAGTTCTCGATCCGATGGAATAAACATGGCTGTCATTTGCGGCGACAGAATCCCCACAGCCGCCGCGCCTGCTTTGCGATGCAAATGAGAATCCTTGCCCGGCGTATCAAGCTCGTGATCGTGATGAGTATGCTTAACTGTCGCGACCCGAATCCCTCGCGATGTGAATTCACGGACCAGCTCACAAACCAGAGTCGTCTTCCCCGAGTTCTTTCGCCCCACAATATGCACTCGGGCTGGCTTTGACTGAGATTCTGTTTGCATGTGACTACTTTCCCGGTTCTCACTTCGTTGAGAGCCTACTTCACTCAGCCATACAGCCATGACTAGCCTGCGAATTCAAGGATAGACTCATTGAGGCTGCTCAGTTCTGATAAAGAGCTGCAAATTCAATTTCGACCACTTCGACAGGCAAAAACAGCTCGTAAAGACGGCTCCTTGATTTCCGGCAAATCGTTCAGGAGTGACTCTGCCTGATCTCAAAGGCCGAAACATCTGTCTCTGACTCATGAGGTTATAACGACAGCCCACAAATATCGACCCGCCCTAACTCGGGGTTTTGGCGGAGATATTCCGAGAAGTCCGGTTACGCTAAAGAAAGCGGCTGGGCTCGTTCGATGAAGACGAGGGATCTCGCATGATGCGAGACCGGCAGTTATTGCCGATCATTGTGTCGGCCATGGACGGGGTGGTTATGTACGAAACAAATTTTGGATTCCATCGCCAGCCCTTTCAATGTGCTGATCTGACTCGGGCATTCTTTATCTCCGAGTCCATCCGCAGCATTCTTCCCCAGTTGCTTCACGCCCTGCGTTCCGATCTGGGGATCGCAGTGCTGACAGGACCGGCTGGTGTTGGAAAAACCTCCCTGCTGAAACATCTGCAGTTGCAGCTCGTTCATGAAGGACGAGTCGTCCTCTGTTCAGGCGCAGGACTGGAAACTCCGACGGAAGTTCTGCAAACCCTGCAGGCCGCATCACTCCTGAAAGCCGGAGAAGGTTCCTCCGAATCCGCATCGTCAGTCGCAGGGCGAAGTCGCTGGACTGTCGTTGAACAGATGCGGAAGACCACGGAATTCTGGGGTCCCATTCTGCTGCTGATCGACGATGCTCAGCTTCTTTCCGTGCCCGTATTGAACGAACTTCGCGCCTTCACGGAAGAAGAGTGGAATGGCCGCGCGCTGGTTCGATGTCTGATCGCCGGACCGCTGAACCTGGAAGAAGAATTGGCTCGACCCGCTCATGCGGATTTCAGCCGACGCGTTCGCTGCCATGCCTTTCTGGAACCTTTGTCGTCCAAAGAATCGCTCGAATGCCTGAATCGCCACTTATCAGTCGTCGGCGGAAAACTAAGAGATGTCTTTACTCCGCAGGCCCTCGACCTGATTGCCGTCGCAAGTGACGGATTGCCTCGCTGCCTGACTTTGCTGGCAGATGAGTCGTTGGTGGTGGCCGCAGAGCGATCAACAAAGGTTGCCGATGAGGATTGTGTTCGCGGGGCACTGACACGTCTGCAACATCTGGCTTATGCATGGAACACATCGCCGCTGGTTTCTGATCATCAGAGCAGTTCGACGGAACCAGATTCTGAGTTGCCAACAACTTCGGCAAACATGAAAACGTCGCACTCTTCGACGACTGTGACTCATGTGGCCGCCGGCATTTTTGAGTTCGGTGCTCCCGGAGTTATCGAGTTCGGTGCCAAATCCACAACCGACGTTTCGATGTCTCGTCCGGTCTCGGTGACGGTTAATCCCGTCGAGATCGCAGTTTCGGAGCTGTCCAGAAATCGTGAGCCGGCAGCCGCACCTTCCCTGACAACGACACCACAGTTGAGTCTCGGAGCAATTGAGATCGGATCCACTCGGGCTCAAAGTTTTGAAGTCGGCCATCGCTATCAGCCTGATGCTCTGGAGGCTTCTGACGCAGTCGAAATGGATGCGTTTGCGTCCAGCTCCGTTGAGAACGACGAAGCGTTGTTTTCCCAAGACACTCAGGAACTGAGCTATCGAGACTCGTTTCACGAACACATGGCAGAATTTGATGCCGATGCCGCCACAATGTTGCTCGGCGAGCAAACGACTACATTCGAAGACCAGACACAGCCAGGGGCGGACAGTCAGGATTCTGAGTTTGACTCCACAAGTATCGAATTCCAGAGTACGATCTCGTCGCAGCACGTCCATTTCATGCACAGCCCAGCGGATGCAAGCCCTTCTGCAGAGTCATCGCCAGTTTCTGCCGACGCGCACGAACAAATGATTCGCAGTGCGATCGGCGCTGATCTCTCAAGTCGGCTTCCCGTTTTCGATCGCTACACATGGATTGCACTGGGACGTGAAGTTCCGTCGGGAACTTATTCTGTCTCTTCAGCATCAGACATGCAGCGGGTCACGGACAATGAATTTGGCGCGCACGATGAATGGCTGACAAAAGATTCGCTCCAGAACGCGCTGGCGTTCGAAAGGATTCCTGTCAGTCGGACAAGTGATGCAGAAATCATGATGATGCTGAAATCGCATCAATTGGAACCAGAGCAGGGTGAGTTTGTAACGTTTCGCTCCGCGCCTTTGTTTGGACATGGAACGCAGGCAACAAAGGAACTGCTGAACAGAGATAGCGATGCAGCAAGCTTTGCTCGGGCTTCGACTCCTTTTGCAAGCGTCGAGCCGCGTAGTCAACAGTGTACTCCCATGGAATCTGAGGATGATGTCATCTCTGATGCCAATCGTCAGGTGATTCAGGATGCGATTCGATCAAGCCTGCTCGCAAGCCTCGCAGAATCGGCTTCAGTAATGCCTGCCGTGGACGCGTTCGACGTTACGGAGTCTTTCGCAACCCTGGATGGCCCGCTGAATCCTGTCTATCCGGGAAGCACCGAACAGTTTCAGGTAAACGGCTGGCATGACGGTCAGCTCATCTTCACTCCCCCGTCTGCAGAACAGACTGAGTCGTTGGCATCGCTTTCCGCAAGGGAAGCAACTCCGGAGCAGGAACGCGTTTCACTGAACTTCGAAGCCGCAAGACTTGCTCGCGATGGCCAGACTCAGCCCTCCCGGGAATTCACCGGAGCCGCTCATCGCGAGCCCGAACATTCTGCTCCAATATTCTTTTCGCTGCCCGGCGAAGTTCTCACGCTGGAATGGGATCTTCGCGGCGATATGCTGAGCACTGATGATGCCGGCCCGCTGGCTGATACGCTGGCATCGTTGAGAGATGAAGTGACGAAGTTCCAGAAAACTGGTCACATCGCATCACCTGATGATTCTCAGTCGACACTGCCACCCGACGAGTTCAACGCCAGGAAGTCTGACGGATCGCTGGAAAATCTCGTCACCAATGCCAGAAATCGGCTTGAGTCGTTTTCGCACGCTGATGCTCATTCGCACGCTGATGCTCATTCGCACGCGGATGTTCATTCGTGCGAGCATGTTCCTTTGTCAGCCGCGATCGGCTCGGCCTCAGATGCAGCAATTCTGACTCAAACCGCTTCACAAATGCCGGACATTGAACGCCACCTGTTACCCTCAGAAACGGCAGTGCTACCAGAAGTCTCATCAGCACCAGCAGACAACCGTTCGCCCACAGGGGCAGCAGAGCCGGGCGATTTCAGCCCTCGTTATTCTCAGTTGTTTACGAAGCTTCGCCAAGTGCGTTCCAGAGCTGCCGGAAATCGGTAAGAATCCGGCAGGGAATCTCAACCGGATGAATTTCGGAGTGTTGTGAAACGCCATGCAGACGGAAACGACTTCGTTGCAGTCAACCGGAACTTCGCGGGGTGTCAACTCGTTTGATCAGCCTGCCGATGCATCCTCGCTTTATCGCTACTGCGGCGCTCATTTAGTGCCCGGGGGTGTCAGGTTCGCCGTCTGGGCTCCCAACGCCCGCGAAGTGTCTGTCATCAGCGATGGAAACGGATGGACGTCGGGTCGTGACTGGCTTAGCTCCAGCGATACCGGAGTCTGGAGTGGAACAATACGTGGAGTCATCCCCGGAACTCGGTACAAATACGCGGTTCGCACTCAAAGCGGGCATCTGCTGGAAAAGGCCGACCCGGTTGCCTTCTATTCCGAAAAACGCCCTAACACAGCTTCAATTGTCTGGAGCCTTCGCGACTTTCAGTGGCACGATGCGGCGTGGTTGAAACGCAGAGCGGAAACGGACTGGCTCAGAGCTCCGGTTTCTATCTACGAAGTTCACCTCGGTTCGTGGAAACGTCCTCGCGATGGTCGCACGTTTTTCAATTATCGTGAACTCGCACATGCTCTGGCGGATTACGTCGTCGAGATGGGTTATACTCATCTTCAATTGATGCCAATCACAGAACACCCGTTTGATGGATCATGGGGCTATCAGGCCACAGGCTACTTTGCTCCAACGTCACGATTTGGCTCACCACATGACTTCCAGTACTTCGTGGATCATATGCACCAGCGAGGCGTTGGTGTCCTGATTGACTGGGTGCCGGGACATTTCCCAACCGACGTTCATGGCCTGGCAATGTTCGATGGCACATGCCTGTATGAGCATGCCGATCCGCGACTCGGATTCCATCCGGACTGGAATACGCTGATCTTCAACTACGGGCGCCGTGAGGTAACCGAGTTCCTGACTTCCAGCGCGAGGTTCTGGTGCGACGTCTACCATATCGATGGTATTCGAGTTGATGCGGTCGCTTCGATGCTGTATCTGGATTATTCGCGCGACTCCGGCCAGTGGATCCCCAATCAGTACGGAGGCCGCGAGAACCTTGAGGCCATTGACTTCCTGCGAGGCTTTAATACGCTGATGCATGCCGAGTTCCCGGGAGTCATGACCATCGCAGAAGAATCGACGGCGTGGCCCGGCGTTTCACGTCCCTGCTACACCGGTGGACTTGGCTTCACGATGAAATGGGATATGGGCTGGATGAACGATACGTTGCGATTTATGCGACGCGATCCCATCTTCCGTGGCTATCATTTGAACGATCTGACGTTTCGCAGTATCTATGCGTTCTCCGAGAACTTTGTGCTGCCGCTTTCGCACGATGAAGTTGTTCACGGCAAACATTCGCTCCTGTCTCAGATGTCGGGTGATACCTGGCAGAAGTTCGCAAATTTGAGATTGCTCCTGGTCGGGCAGTATATGGCGCCAGGCAAAAAGCTGCAGTTCATGAGTACGGAAGTCGGTCAATGGACGGAGTGGAATCATGACGCAGAAGTCGACTGGGCACTCCGAACTTTTGAGACCCACGAGGGCATCCGTCGGATGATGTGTGATCTCAATCGACTCTATTCCAGTGAACCTGCTCTTCACGATGGCGATGTCGTGCCCCAGGGGTTCGAATGGATCGTCGGTGATGATCAAACCAACGTCGTGATTGCTTTCCTGCGACAGACACAGGACGCATCTGAAATCATTATTGTCGTCAGCAATTTGACGCCCGCCCCACGCGAACAGTACCGTCTGGGAGTTCCTCGTCCCGGCTTCTACAAAGAAATCTTCAACAGCGACGCAGCTTGGTACGGCGGTGCGGGAATAGGCAACCAGGGCGGAGTTTACTCCAAGGCAGAATCTGCGCACGGCCGCGCTCAAAGCATTGCCATCACAGTCCCGCCGCTGGCAACGCTCTGTTTTAAAGCCATAACTACAGCCGCCATTTTGCCGCTTAATGTCGCAGTAGCGGTGGCTGCCGAGCCAGCGTCAACAAAACCAGAAAAAGCATGATTGGGAAACGTCGTCCATCGGAATTACAGTGATGGACAGGCAGCAGCAGCGTTCTAAACTCTAGTGCGACAACCCAATACGACAGTGTGTACCTCCAAGGTCAGATTCGATAAGAGACTCAATATGAAAAGCTTTCTTCAAGCGGCCCTGTTTTCAGGTTGCCTGTGCCTCGCAGGCTGCTCCGAAACCGGAGTCGAAGTGACCACATCAGCCGCCGGTGCCTCAGAATTCGTCAACACCGTTTGCCCAATCATGGGCAATGAGATTGATCCGAAAGAGGTTGATGCTTCACTGGTGAAGGATTTCAATGGCAAGAAAGTGGCCTTCTGCTGCCCACCATGCCTCGAAGAATGGGACGAGCTAACGGACGCAGAAAAAACAGCGAAGTTGTCAAACCCGCCGAAAGGGGATGCTCACAGCCATTGATATGCCGTCTCGACTAGTTTGGAGATGGCTGGTTTTGATCAGGCAAAAAGAGAGACTGGCGACGTCTCCCGTTTCAGGACAGATCGCAAGCCGTTCTGGAATTGCTTGCTGTCGAGATCAAGTCTGGCGAGCCTGAAAAAACGGCCCTTTCCGATGGATCATTTCGGGGCGAGGTCTCCGGGCCTGAAATAGGACTTTTGTTCGACGATCGCGTGCTAGTTGACAGCGATGGAAAATCACACCATTGACTGCTCTCACTTCACGCTGGCTCCTCTGGTCTTGGCTTTGCCGGCAGCAACAGAAAAGCCAGTACGATGCCCGTCAAAATGAACAACCCGCAGACAAGAAAACTCAGCCGAAACCCCAGCGAGGTACTGTTCATCCCGAGCGCTGTCCAGCCTGAACTTTTCACGGCATCGACGATGGCCCCAAACAAGTATCCGGCCGGCGCGGCGGGAACCATCAGCATCGTGACGAAAGCCATGTTGCGTCGGAGTTGATCACGACGTGAGGCCGACACGATGTAGTTCGGAGCATAAACCCCGACCAATTCGCCGGCTCCATGGATTCCGAAGGCAACCAGATACCACGGCCCAGTCACACACATCGCCCAGATTTGAGCCAGCAGAAAAATCGACGCGGTCGCCAGAATTCCGACGCGAGGATTGGTGCGTGTCAGCAGCCATCCAAGCATTGCTCCGGCAACAACTTTGAATCCAAACCGCAGCATGTTCTGAACACCGGCATACTTTTCCGGCAGATCTCCCAACGCTTCTCTGGAATACAGGTTCATGTTCGAAGGAATCACATTGCCGGCATACACAAGGATTGTCACCACGGTCGCCAACAACAGAATGCGATGCTGGAAGACCGATCGAAAATGGGCCACAAAAGCAACGACAGCTCCGACAGCAGAAAGAATTCCCAGTACGCGAAAAACCTGTTCGGAGCTGAACGATCCTGCGGTCGCCCCATGAGACGGATCCACGGGGCTGTCAGCAGCATGCATCGATGCGATCGAGACAAGCATCAGTAGAATTCCAACAAGCAATCCCCTCACTGCCGAAAGCGGTTCTCTGGGCTGCTCATGTGCAACCGGTTGAATGACAAACAACTGCGAGACAACTGCGGCAAGGCCCATCACTGGAACACCTGCAGCAAATAGAATGATGAAGTTGCGAGGATACGCGAGCCCATCAAAGTGCCATCCAAACAGATCTCCGCCCAGCAAAGCGGTCTGTCCCAGCGAACCAAGAACAGCCAGCAGCGGCCCCGCACCAAAAGCCAACCCCAAAGCAAGGCCACGCCGCGACTCATCTGAGCCTCGGCCCATGACTTCCCAAAGCAACCCAATCGCGGCGGGCATTACGGCTCCGGAAACACCTCCCTGCAAAATCACCATGCCCAGCTTGATCGAATCGGAAACAGATAACGACAATGTGATGGCCAGTATCCCCAGCATGATGGCCGACGTCCCATAAAGCAGTCCCAGATTACGACGTAATGCCGCAACTCCGGGAGACAGCCACGCGTACAGAGCCGGCATGGCGGTCATCGCAAAGAACAACGTGCCCGGTAAATTTGACGTTCTGGCATCAGCTCCGAGGCGATCACATAACGAGGCTTGAGTGATCCCCACGTAAAGAACCGGGGCTGCCAGATATTGCGTTCCAGTACACAGAGCAAACAGAATGAGGTTCCGACGCTGTTCAGGCCAGGAAAGTCCACAGCCTGCGTAAGAAGTCTCGGCCGCTTGTTCGCTCATTGTGATCCTCGTTTCCAGCCTGAATGAAAATCACTTCATAATGGCAACGTAACCGCCTGTCCGGTTCTTGCGGAAATCAAACACGCTTCACACAGTTCCACTGCGGCTCGACCTTCAGCACCACCAACTTTCGGCGGACGCTGTTCACGTATACTGTCGATGAATTCCTGAATAACGCCGATGTGCGGAAACAATCGAATTGGCGACTTCGGCTCTTTCAGATAATCAAACCGTTCCGGAGTGTAGACCCGTTCCCATTTGTCGCCTTTGCCGACATCCAGAAACTCGAAGTTCTCCAAATCCAGCATGGCATCTCGACCAAAGACCTGAAACCGAACTTCACTGCTTGGCAAACTGGGATTCGGCAGTTCGCCAGTGATCCACATCTGAGCCATGATATTGTCTTCAAACACAATCTGAGCCATCACTGAAAGTGGCGGTCCGACGATGTCACTGTAGGTTGTTGCCTGAGCAAACACTTTGACTGCATTGCGGCCGGTCAACCATCGCAGAAAGTCCGTGTTATGCGATGCCATCCCCATAAAGAGCCCTCCGCCTTTGGGATCCGACATCCATGCTCGTTCATCGAAAAGCTGGCGTGACAAAGGAAGCGGAAAAGCCGAAACCGTTCGCAACATTTGAATCGGCCCGACCGTCCCATCGTCGATCAGCTCCTTGGCCTTCCGAGTAATCTTTCGAAACCGCTCGGTCTTAACCACCGAGAGATTCACATTCGCCGCTTCACAAGCCGCGATCATCGCGTCGCATTCGGCGACGGTCGGAGCCATCGGCTTTTCCGCCAGCACATGTTTCCCCGCTGCAGCCGCCATTTGAGTTAAGCTAAGCCGATCAATGTCCGGCGTCGCCAGCACGACAGCATGCACATCATCTCGTGACAGCAATGACTCAACTGTTCCCTCAGCAGAAACACTGTAATCAGCAGCCAACTGCCCCGCTCGACGCCCGCCAGCAATCGCGACCAGCCTGCATCCCTGAACATGCCTGGCAGCAACTTCGCTGTACGTCAGCCCCATGAAACCACTGCCGATGATTCCAACCCCAATCGTCTGCATGGATACTCCAAACGGGAATTATTCGAGAGAAGAAAAGAACAGTTGAAAATCAATTCATTGGTGATGCTGGATCTGTATGGCACCATCCATCGCTCACATCTTACCCAACTCGCTGATCACATTCCGAACACGCCAGGCCGGCCGACGGATAGCATCAGCAATCCAGACAATGGACCATAACCCCAGAGTAATGATCGTCAACAGCATTTGTCGAAATCGACTGGTCTCGGGACGTAACGCCAGGACATGCTTGTTGCATTTCGCAACAATACATGGTCGTCTCCTGCTGAGACACAATCTGTACAATCCGCGCTGCAACTTCCGCAGGGGTCTGTCGTTCCTGGCGTTGTGAGGGTTCATGCATCTGAATACCCAATCTGCGGATGATCCAAAAAAATGGCGGACTGTTTTCTGGATGAGTGTCGTCTTTCGCTCTGGGAAAGCAACGCCACTTTCGCAGAGCGAAAGTCAACACTCCAAAATCCAAAAACCATCAACGCAGGGCCGTCGTCTCTGTGGGTACTTCTATCGACCGACGAGTCGACGTTTCACAAACAGCAACACCAATCTCATTTCACCCCGCACTTCTGAGACTCAGCAGGTTTCCACAAAGTGTGGAACGACAAGTACTTAAGAGGTGTAAGAGAAGGTCGGGACAACAGGACGGCTATTGAACTTTTCAGGCAGGGGCTGATCAGGGTGGGCACCCGGTCTCCGACGGCGAATTGACGACGGAAAGCCAAAGCAAGATTGAGGAGTTCAAGGTCACTTTCCCGGTGAAAAAAGAAGCCTGCGCGGAAAGTAAAGGGCACGGCTCGATGTTGTTAACCTGATCGGCCCGCTCGCACAACCGTCCAGAAAGCTCCCCAAGGTAGTTTCAACTCGATTACCGGATGTGTCGATCGAGGCAGCATGCGCATCAAGAGGTTACGTCGATCTCCTGTCATCACGATTTGACCCTCTGGATCCACTTTCGAGTCAGAAACGAGTTCCAAACGAACAGCAAAATCGCGTCCTGATCCTCTCCATCTAGCCCGATACTATCAGTCGCTTCTCGACTCCGGCAAGTTCGAAAGCCGGGCGGCATAAACGTGGAGGCTGATAGCTCGAATGTGCTGCCATCGCGACTCCACATCAGTTGCACTTCGCTCAATGGTCCGGGACGCTTCCACTCCGTGATGTTCTTCCGCAGCTTTTCGGGGTCAGGCAACTGCGCCATGGCGGCCGACCATTCGCGATCGTTATACATGCCGGGAAAGCCAAGGGACATGCGCGGCGCGCGGTGTAGTGGCGGACGCCGTGGGTGTAGAACTGTGCCGACGGCTTTGACGCGTAACTCAGCCACGTCCCCAGGGTTCTTCAGCCTGTTAATTTAATCCACTATAGCCTTACGCAGTTCTATTAACTCTGGGCTTATTGTTGTACTGCCTTATTCATCGGCCACCTGAAGCGCACCGAATGCA
Source organism: Candidatus Kuenenia stuttgartensis (assembly GCA_945861975.1). Taxonomy (GTDB): domain Bacteria; phylum Planctomycetota; class Planctomycetia; order Planctomycetales; family Planctomycetaceae; genus SXXK01. The sequence continues at coordinate 22,396 of CAMAXD010000018.1, forward strand.
CGGACGAAGGTCAATGTCGCAAAAATCGTTCAACGAAAGCTACTGGCAATCGCCACCGGGCAAGAGAATTCAGATACTTCTGATCCCAATCAGCCTCGAAGAAAGGATTCCGGACGATCATCCCGACCGGCTGCGCGATGGGATTCTCGACGGGCTCGACTGGACCGCATGGGAAAGTAGGTACAGAGGAAGAATCGGCCAGCCGCCGATTCACCCGAGCATCCTGTGCAAGGTTCTGCTGTTCGCCATGATCCGCCGCGTACGCAGTTCGCGAATCATGGAATATCAGATCGAATACTCGGTCGATTTCATGTGGCTGGTCTCGGGCCGCACCATCGATCACAGCACGATCAGCAACTTTCGTCGCGAGCACAAGAAGGAACTCAGGGACATCCACCGGCAGATACTTCGCGTCGCGATCGGCATGGGTATCGCGAAACTGTCGGAACTGTGCATCGACGGGATGCGAATTCGAGCCAACGCCAGCCGCCACAAGACTGGATAGCAGATCGCGTCGAAAAACTGTTGAAGGAACTCGACGTTCAGATCGAAACGGCGATGGCCAAACTGGAAACTTTTGAGCGACAGGTGGCCGAAAGGATCGAATAGCAACTGTACGATAATTTTCAGTCTGTTTATGCGATTGGGCTTGGCCAATTAAGAAAGCTCGACGCTTGGATTCTGCCGACGTCGCCAAAACAGGCATGGTCCGTTTATGAATCAGAATGTCGGCGACGGAGTCAGAAGAGCGGAGGCATCAAACCGACGGTGATCGCCCGAGGGGCAGGGTGGCACAACGTCTTCAAGGAAGTTCGACGGAAGGATGCGTTGCGGACTCAAGACCACTAACCCACATTGCGGACAGCGACTGGAGCAAACGAGACTGGCTCCGACTGAAATACAATCTTCAAAATGACTTACAGCAGGCGGGATCGCCGTCCCATCTGCGATGTGTGCAATGTGGGCTCAGTTCGCGTATGCAAAAGATCAGTCAACCGGCTATCAGGTTGCTCCACCAGTTCAGACACTTAGCCAGCCAGCTTCCACCTGTTGCCGAAAGAAGACCAGAGACTCTTTGACGGCAGTCAGCAATGGCGTATGCGGCGCCGAAGGAAATGCGTTCAGGAATGGTTCAAACTCGAGGTCGCAGATGAACGGCACTTCTGCATCTCCGATCGAGATCTGGACGTCTTCACCGTAGCCAAGTTCCGCTGCAGCCTGATGCAATGTCTCCACGAACTTTCGAGTATCCACAGTGTGACTGGGGAGTGTGAAGACGCCATACTCGGAGAATGGAGCCATGAGTGCGTTGCCAAAAGCGGCACCCACATCAGGCGAAAAAAGATAATCCTGTCGACTCTTAAAAGGAATCTCATAGGCTTTTCGCAAAGCCACATGCTTCATGGCTGTCGTCGGGGCTGCAGTTAGCCCGGCATCTCGCCCCGGCCCAAAGAGTACACCAGGGCGAATGCAGAGTGAGGGAATGCCGGTCTCCTGGAACAGAAAACGCGTGATCTGTTCTCCGGTGAGTTTCCACGCGCCGTAGACATTCACGGGAGCAGTCTCCGCCAGCATCGGCACTTCAGGTCCGGGGTACGAACGACGTGGGCCGTAAACGGCAACGGAACTTGCGAACACGAAGCGGCTGAGTGCGGGCCTGCATTTCTTGACGGCCTCAATCAGATTCTGAGTTCCCGCAAGATTAATCTGCAGGCCAAGATCCCGATTCGCATCGCAATCGGGTGTCTGCAGAGCAGCCAGATGTACAACACGAGTCACGTCATGAGCCCGGAGAACTCTATCCAGTTGTTGTTGATCTCGGACGTCAAGAGGAACACAGACGAGGCGTGACAGAGTCGAATCGCCAAACAACCGATAGATTCTCGCGGCCGTTACCTCACGTGTACCAACAATCACGGTCGCATCTGTGTTTGACAGTAACCATTTGACGACCTGAGTTCCAATGCAGCCAAACCCACCGGTCACAAGAATTCGTTCACATGTCGATTCTATCACTGACAATACGTCCTTCTCCTTTGCGACGAGCGAAATTGTTTTCGGAGTCGCAGTTGCCGGTTTGTTGATGAAGTGTTCAATTCAGCGTACTTGATTCCAGATTGGTTCACATCTTCGTTTAACGCCGAGCCGGAGGCGACCAACTTCTGCGTTAATCACCCGTTTGTCAATTCAACTTTGTAGCTCAGCCTTCAATCGGTTTTTGCTGACTGATGGTCGGTGAGTTCCGGCAGAAGCGGGGACTAAGAACGAGTCGTCAACGAAACTGATAACCTGATCGCGTTTACCAGCATCCATGACTGGATGATAGAACCGACGACTATCAACAGCCAGGCATCCCGACGATCCGGGCTCCTTGGAGATTCCAGAAACCATCAAGATTCCAAAGAACACGGTTCGACAATTCGTTTGAACAAAACGGGAAACGGATTATCCTTGCGATGGGCGTCGAGCCGTCTCGACTGTCGCCTGCTCCAGAATGCAGAGAAACCTTAAACCCGCGTGATATACGGACAACCGCACGATGATCCCTGACGAATCGCTCCCTCCGATCGCCGCTGGATCAGGGCGAGCCGAAGTCATCGTGGACGAAGCTCCTATGTCCGGTCGATTCAATATGGCGATGGACGCGGCCATGCTGGAGTTGGGAGCGACCCGCGACGTTTCAGTGATTCGAATCTACCGATGGTGTGAACCGACGGTCTCACTGGGCTATTTTCAAGGAGCAGGGGTTCAGCACGAGTCGCCTTTTCCTGGACTGCCGACAGTTCGCAGGCTTTCGGGCGGTGGAGCGATCCTGCATGATCTGGAAATCACATATTCGTGTACACTCCCGGCCAGCCATCCGGTGCGGCAGGATCCCTCCGAACTCTACGGAGTTATCCACCGTAGTTTGATCAAGCTGCTGCGGGAATGTGGAGCTAAATGCTTGCTGCGGAGCGATTTCGACGCGAATCAGGCGGCGAAACTTCGAGCTGGCGAGAAGTCCGGAAACGAGAACGCTCGCCCCAACGCAGAACCGTTCCTGTGCTTCTTGCGGAGCAATCCCAACGATATCGTGCATGAGCGTGGTACCAAGATTGTCGGAAGTGCCCAGAGGAGGCGAAAAGGCATCACCCTGCAACACGGCAGTATTCTGTTGTCGGCATCGAACGTTTGCCCGACGGTTGAAGGGATTCGGCAACTCTCGCACGAGTTCGATATTGCTCGATTCTACACAGGGCTGCCAGGCGGGATCGCCGCTTCAATCGAACGGGAATGGACGATTCGCCCTTATTCTGATTTGGAGAGATCAATTTCCTCGGAATTTCTCTCCAATCCGGCCTAAGGTTGAAGTGGGAAAGTGACGACCGTTCGCCATGAAGGTGGTTTGGCCCCAGGGCTTTTTCAACTTCGTCGAGCTATCAGGCACTATTCGATGTGGTTCTGGTTTCCGAATTTACAATTTCCTGCCGATACTTCAGCCGACAAATCGTTATTTCATGTGGCTCTGGGATTTCAGAAAACGAAGTCCGCATCACCACAAAGATGTGCGGTTTATGACCTTGGGTCGTCCTGAACTCGTGTCGGCATGATTTTTCGACAATTTTGCGACCTTGGCGGGCCTTTTTATGCTGGCAGTTGTAAAACGGATTGCTACATTCTTGTTCCAACTAACTTGACCACATCTTGTCTATACGCGCCGAGATACTTTGTTCGCGAGCCTCTCGGAAGGGCTTCTCATTCGTTCGGAGTTTCCCACTTATGGTCGCAGCGGAACTGAAAGTTGTCGGCGGTAAACACGCCGGCCAGGTCATTCCCCTGAATCGGCGCAAGTTTCTGATCGGTCGGGAGCAGGATTGCCAGCTCCGCCCGAACAGCGATATGGTCAGCCGTCACCATTGCGTTTTCAGCATTGATGATTTCTCTGTGCGTCTCAGGGACTTGGGCAGCACCAATGGGACATTGGTGAATGGTGAGCGGATCCGTAAGGAAACGGTTCTTTCATCGGGCGACAGAATCCTTATCGGAAATCTCGATTTTGAACTGGTGATTCGCCAAGGTGTCAGTCTGCCTGATTCGGATAGCAAGACAATGCCTCCGATCCCTTTGACAAACGAAGACACTCAGGTCAACTCCCGCACAGTGCTGGAAATGCCAACAACGCCGATTGCGGCTGCGGAGCCAGTGATTTCAAAAGCTCCCGAGACAACTCAGGTTGTGCCGATTCAAAGCATTGCTGAGGCCTCCCTAACGGCTGCCGCTCCAGTGGTCAGCACGGCGGAGACAATGGTGATGCCGCCGCAGGGGCAGATGATGCCCGGACAGTATCCATACCAGCCAATGATGAATCCCATGATGCAACCAATGATGCAGCCCATGGGTTATCCCGGCGGAATGTACGGTGGCATGCCTTATCAGCAGATGATGCCAGGATACGGTCAAATGTATCCTCAAATGATGCCACAAATGGGCTATCCGATGCAGGGACAGCCGGTTGCCCCTGCTGCTCCAACTCCAGCTCCAGCGGCCGCTGCAGGAATTGAGGTTGCATTGCCGGATCCCTCGCTCACCGGTGCTAAAGAAAGCGAAGCGCCCAAGGGCAGCTCCGGGGCATCATCCTCTGACAGCACAAAGCCAACAGGTGCAGCCGACGCGATCATCAAACAGTACATGGGGCGTCGCCCCGGCAATAGTTAATTAAATGTAAAGCATGGACACCATACGGGCTTGCGGATTTCCACAAGCCCGTCTTCGTTTGTTGAGACTCCGCCAAGCGGAGATCACGATCTCGGGAGAAGACGAGTCATGGCGGAACCAAACGATCTGCAACGAAAATACAAAGAGTTCATGGACCTGATGCCACTGACTTTGGCGCTGGCTGGACTGCCTGCCAGCGACCATGGCAAGTATTTTACGGCTGAACAGATCGAATCCAGACTATTTACGCTGCGCCACGCATGGAAAGCAGCACGTCAAATCACACGTGAATGCATCCAGCCCAGTAACTCGCCGAACTCCTCAAGCGAATCCTGACCTGCGGACGCTTCGGTGACCTGAACCCACTCGGACACTATTGCACGATTCCAAGTGTCCGTGTTGTCGTGGTTCCGATTGTTACTTGCGCAGAACTGAGAAATCGCCAGACTCTTTTCGGCTCGGTTCACGTGTTGCCTTCCGGGCTCGCCGTTTCATGACTTAGGGGTCTGTGGTGCCCGCCACGGCTGCTTCGCAATGGACTAAAGTCCGCCCGCCTACTCGCGTCCGAATGATTGGACTCAAGCCTCTCTTTGCTTTAAGTCCACGATGTCCCAGCAGTGAAGCCTGTTCACTCTCCTGAATATCGCCAACCTGACAACGGCTTCGTGGCGGGTTTTAGTTATGCCCCTCAATGTAGCCGCAAAAAAGTCGTATTGCGCCTGTCAAAAAGATCGGCTTGGCGATCGCTTTTGCGTCATAGGGCACTACTGCCATTAGAGGCTGTCCTATCCCTTTGGAACTGTGTTGGTCGATGAGCAGAACGGCAGCATTGACCATCGCCCAGCGATAAACCCACTCCTTCACCATCACCGCGCGGTTTCACATGCCGGGATTTCGCAAAAAGCCTGCTCAGAACGCCTGAAAAAACTGGCACTGGCTCCCGCAGAGATCACGGAATCATGGCGAAAAGGTACAACTAAACGGATTCGAACTTTTGCAACTACGCTCGGGATCTCCTGACGCTCGTCGAATAACGAATCAATCTCAGCACTTCGGGGCACCAGCAGTGCATTCCTCGGGCTGATGGAATTCGAGAGGCAGGATCTTCGCCAGAGCTGCAATAGCCACATGGACAAACAGCCAACTACGGTGACGAATCATTTCTGATGCTGCAGAATCGTGCCTGCTCGGGTCTATGGAATGTGTGAAGAACCCGGGGAACTCTTAACCATTTGTTCAGAAATGTGAGTAAAAATCCGCAGAGGCGGGCGCTGCAATTCCAGATCGGGTCTCATTTGCCTTTCGGGTTTGACAGTGCCTCCTGGATTGCCAGTCTGATTGACTGTCGGCTCAACTTCCCCTTGGTTACACGCAACGGAAAAGTGGCAGCGAACTTAACGGCATGAAACTTCCGCCCCCAGATCTTCTCCGGCCAATGTTCTTGAATCATCAAACACTCATGTCACCTAACATCCTTCTCGTCGAAGATGAATCTGCAATCGCAGAGATTGTCATGTACAATCTTCAGAAAGAAGGATTCGCCGTCAGTTGGGAAAATGATGGTGTCAAGGGATTGTTGAGAGCTCAGTCCATGATCCCCGATTTGTGTATTCTTGACATCATGCTGCCGGGCCTTGATGGGCTGCAGATCTGCCGCGTTCTCAAGAGCGAATCGCGGACAAGATCAATACCGATCTTGATTTTGAGCGCAAAGAGTCAGGAGACCGACGAGATTCGCGGCTTCAACATGGGAGCTGACGACTATGTTGCGAAACCTTTCCGAATTCAACCGCTGATCCATCGCATCAGAGCATTATTGCGCCGAGTGGAGCAGACGGAAGAATCGTGTAACGTGCTCGCACTACATGGAATAGAAATGGATCGCCGTAATCACCTTGTGTCCGCCCGTGACGTCACAATTGATTTGACACCAACTGAGTTCCGCATGGTGTGGACGCTGATGTCGCAACCTGGCCGAGCCTTCTCTCGCACCGAGTTGTTAGAGGGGGCTCGCGGTGAAGATATTTACACGCTGGAGCGAACAATCGATGTTCATGTTCGTTCGATCAGAAGAAAGATGAGTGAGTACGAACACCTCATCGAGACCGTCCGCGGGATCGGATATCGGTTCCATCGAAAATAGCCGGCATTACGAGGCAAGAGTTTCCCACATATCTTATGTTCCAACCCCACAGCTATCCAGAAGACATCGACTTTATCGCGATCAAGCCAACAAGTCGCGCGCGATTCCAACTCAAAACAAAAGCAACGCTTTTCATGGACGTTACTCCACGCTGACTTACTTCGGTTTCCGGCGACAGAACTCTCCTCAAAATCGTTCCTGAGGAAGATTCAAACGGATCTTCCTCAGAGCCAGGCGAGTCGGAGTTCGCCGTCGCGGTCTTCGATAACGGCGGTGCAGTTTTCGACCCAGTCGCCGGCGTTGCAGTAGGTGATTCCATCGATTTCGATGTGCTGAGGTGCGTGGATATGGCCGCAGATGATTCCGTCGCATCCACGATGGCGGGCGTGGCGAACAATCTGATTGCGATAGTGGCTGACATGTCTTGCAACGGAACTCAAACGTTGCTTCATCCTGGTCACGAATGAGCCGTTTCCATGAATCGCAGCAGAAGTAACTCGGCTCCATACTGAATTCACTCGCAGCATGCCTTCGTAAAACAGGCTCAGGAATCCAACAGTCAACGACGATGCTCGTTCATAGTGATCAAACTGGTCACCATGCAGAACCAGGAACTGCCGCCCGTCTGCCATTTCGTGATGAAACTCTTCCGCGACTTCAAGCATGTCACACTGTCTGATCAATCGCAACATCATGGGGAGTCTCAGGAAATTATCATGGTTGCCGATGGCCAGTCGGATGCGTGTTCCGCTTTTGGCCAGATCCATCAAACGAGCGACAATCTGATTGCATTCGGCCTGCCAATGCCAGTGACTCTGCAGACACCATCCGTCAATGAAGTCGCCTACGAGATAAAGATTCTCAGGCTCATATCGATTGAGAAATTCCAGTAGCGACTGAACCCGTGAGTGCCGGAAGCCGAGATGAAGATCGCTCAAAAATAGCGACCGAACCCGAGTGGTCTTCGGAGGGACTGTTGATTCAGGAGGCTTCCGACTGATCGCCTGCTCCGGTGCCCAGAATTCATTGTCTGTTAATCCCGGCAGATGCGGAGCGATAAAATCCAGAGGTTCGTCGACAAGAAGATCTTCTGTGAAACTCATCATGATCTCACGTCCCTGCGAAGTGAAGAGTTCAACGTTGGCGGCAGATGGGAGCAATATTCTCCCGAACAAACGCCGCGTTCGTAGATCCGAAATGACCACCGAAATTCCAGGATTTGGCCATACTCTTTTTGTACGGAATCTGATTCAGTCTCGGCCCTTGCTCCCGTGAAATGCCAGCGGACACTGAATCATGATCCCTGGTGAGGAACCCCAGTGCGCCAGCCGATACGGTATAGTGACGGTCCATTGTCCCGAAGAGCATGGTGCCTATCCCGACAGTGGGCAAATCCAGCGGAGAGTAAAAGTTCCAAATGCCAGCCGTCGTGCGACTCAGAAGACGCTCCACATCAAATTTTCGTGAAACAGCTGCAGACAACAATGTGACCGAAGTCACAGCCTGATCTTCTCGCAGTTGCTCCAGAACGAACAACGCCATCCCTGCACCGGCGGAGTGACCGATCAGGTGAACCGGCTGGCCCGGGAAGTTGCGCTGGTAGCCGACAATCAACTCCGCAACGACCCGGGCCTGAGTACGATTGTGTCGCTGCATAGCCAGATGCAGCGGGTTCCACGGACGAAAGCGTCGCCAGTCGATGATTTGAATCGCGTGCGACAACTGGCCGGCAACGAGGCCGCGAGCAATACTGTCATTGATAGAACTGCAACCTTCGATGCCCGGGAGAATGATAATCAGCCCATGTTCCAGACGGCTCGAACAAGAAAGTAGTCTGTGAAACTTTGCTCCGCTTCGACCGAGCGGCGCGAGGAATAAGCCAAGCATGGACTGCAATCCAAGCCTGAAGACCGCCGCGCGGTCAGGAACGGTATCCGGCTGAGCGGAAGCAGAAAACAGGAGCCCGTCCACGTGAGACTGTTCGGCGTACATGACCAAGTTGATCGTCTCCGGAAGAGCTGCGTTTTGTTTCGATCTGTCACTCACAGCGAGCAGCATCGAATAACTTCTATCCCACGAGCAGCAGGCTCAGCTGACTAATAAGCATGCCAAACAAGGCTCCCAGCACAACGTCCGTTGGATAGTGGAGCCCCAGGACAACGCGGGAGATTGCGATGAGAACCGTAAAGCCAAGCAGCAGCGGCAGCAATGCCGGGAACCACGAAACGGCGATCACTGAAAATGCGACAGCATGCATCGTATGCCCCGACGGAAAACTGTACTCATCCAGAGCTACAGTTCCCTGCATGATCGCCTCGTAGACAGCACCGGGGCGTGGTCGCTGAGTCACACCTTTCACTGACTTGTAAACCAGAAGCGTGATAAGTGCGGTCAGCCCCATATGCAGGGCCGCTTTGATTCCATAGTGACCGTGAAGCAACGGCAGAATCACCATCAACGCATACCAGAATTTCCCGTTGCCAAGATTACTAATAACTCGGAAGAACGGTGAGACTGTTCGCCATTTCAAAGTTCTGTTCATCAGAAACGTAATCTGGCGATCCCAATAGACCATTTGATTAATGGCCGCTTGCCGTCGACTGGTCTTCATAGAGCCCTCCCTGGAATGACGACAGATTTAACACCAGATCCTCTAACTGCCACATGCACCGATCGCTCTGTCATGAGAGAATTGCCTCGCTGGCTGCTTTTCGCGATTCCACCAACCACAAAGTCTGAGATTCAACACCAGCAATATCGAATCCCGCGACAACCTCCATTAATTCTCGGACATGAACGTTAAACCTATAGCGCGATTTGAATTCATTTCTGATGAATTCCACGTTCAGATATCTTCTTAAACACCGGAACCTACGTGCTGATGCATGCGTGAGGTTTCCATGTTGACCGCAGGTTTCGTTTTTCCCGGCGCCAGTAACTGAAACAGTCGCACCAGTGCTTTTGTCAGAAGTGTGGCCATCATTCCAGGCCGACGATTCCCAATCCGGCTCGGCGACATAAGCTGAAACTCGCTGATCACCTGCTGATACTGTGAACGCACCTCATCGCTCGAATGTCTCCATGTTCTCGTCTGAACCGATTCCAGAGCTGCCACGGACATTTGCTCCTGACGGTCGACCGACTGGATGATCTCTCCAACGTACTGGCTGGCTTCAGTCGCATTACGAGGAGTAAACAGGAACCCGTTCGAGCCATGGTGAACGAGGCTGGTGACTCCGCCTGCATTCGCTGCAATAACCGGCAAGCCACAAGCCATCGCTTCGAGGATAACATTCCCCATCGTCTCCGTTTCAGAGGCGTAGACAAAAGCATCGGCCGAGGCATAAGCCGCCGCCAGTTCTTCGCCACGAAGGTACCCAACGAAATGAGCCTTATATCGCGAGAATCGCCGAACAAGTTCATCACGCTGAGGACCTCCCCCAACAATGGCGAGTGTTGCCTCGGGAACTCGTTCAAGGACCTCGGTCAGAAAGCTGACATTCTTTTCAGAAGCGAGGCGTGAGACCGTCAGTAGCAGAGGTGATTCCGGATGATTGCCGCTTAGCCGGCTTCGCATTGCTGCAGATTTCCGCTCAGGGTTGTACAAACGGCAGTCAACGGCCGGTGGCCACAGCGCAACTCGTTCGAATCCTCGTTTGCGAAGGTCGTCGGCCATAAAATCAGAGACGGTCAGGTTTCGATCGGCCATATTATGATAACTTTTCATCAGCCACCACAACAGCCGAGAAAGCATTCCCAGTCCACGATACTGCTTTACGAACTCGCCATAGAGGGTATGGAACGAGAACAACACGGGAAGCTGCAGATCGCTGCGACAGAGCAGGTCATAACACTGAAACCCAAATGCGAACGGATTCAGAAAATGAATCACATCAGGACGAAACGCTTTCAGTTCCTGAATGAGTCGCTGGTCAGGGCGACCGATCGCGTACTCGGGATAACTGGCACATGGGAAACTGGGAAACTCGATCAAAGGAACCGGGGAATTACGGTACTCCGCAACCTTCGGACAGATGACGATCACTTCGTCCCCGTTGGCCAGCAATTGCTGAATAAGATTGACCGTGCGCCCCACAACGCCGTCGATCTTCGGGAGAAATACCTCAGCCACAATCGCAATCCGCATCGCGGAACTCCAGCAGAAAACAGTCAATCTATTCGGTGAGCGGTCAGACATTGAGTCCGCCGAATGGTCTTCTTGAATCGCCGCTTTTCACCACAGAGGACACAGAGAGCACAGCGGAAATGCAGGGAGCGGCCATCGGAATTCGGAATCGCATGTGCTGAACCGAGAAGGAAGACCCAATGCGGCTTTCCCAGCGGACTCTTTCCTTCCCGTATGTCGCGACTCCTCTGTGATTCCCCCTCTGTGTTCTCTGTGGTTAATCCCTTTGCGTCAGGTCTTATTGCATAGCGTGGCCTGACGGCGACAGGATCGACCAAACTCGGAGGGCTGGCCCTGCCGCACGCCAAGGAAGTATCGCTACGCAGGTCGACGCGCTACGGCGAGAACTATGCTGTGGTGATCCACAACCGGAAAGACCAGTCGATTCAGAATCGCCTGTTGCCAGCGTTTCGCTTTATGCAGCCCAATCTCTTCAATGAACGGGGTCAGCCAGCCGCCGTGATATCCGTATTCGATGAAGGAAGCGAAATCAGGGAACTTCAGCTCTGGCTCGAAAGTTTCCGACATCAGAATCTCAAAACCGTTCTTCTTCAGGACTTCAATGATATCCCGTTCGCTGTTCGGACAAATCATGCCCTGCAGATCAGGG
>CAMAXD010000019.1 GCA_945861975.1 Candidatus Kuenenia stuttgartensis
TTTCGTTCCCGTGGATGCAGGCATTCCTGCTCAGCCTTACGCATGACGAGAGCCATCTTGTGGACTGCGTCCAGCATACTGCGAACCTGACCATGCAGCGGCACCAGAAAATCGTCCTCGACCTTCTGGCTAATGGGATCGTTCCACGATTCTTTCGTGGCCATCCAGGACGCCTCCAGTTGTTTGAGAGCGTCCTCCAGTCTTGCAGCCGGGCTGATGAAGTCGACTCGCTTCATGAATATGTGCTTTCTGAAATAGCCGGAAGATCCGCAACACTCTTCGGTAAACGAGCAACCTCGAAAACTACCGCTTTATTTTCCGCCAAGGCGGCTCAATTCGTAACGAAACGCGCCAGACAAGATTGGAAATCGGCACCAGGTCTTGGGATCGAGATTCTTGTCGTCCACATGAAACGACGGAGCATACCGTTCACGTTTCCACTGGTTCCTGGACCACAACGTGAAGAACCGGCGAACCCATTCGGACAGTTGAGCAGGCGAATATCGAGCAGGGCTCTGCTTCGCAGATTCTCGCAATAAAGTTTCCAGGACTTCCGCCGGACTTAATTTGTCGCGAATCGCCAGTCGCTCGATGTGATCCAGAACAGGATAGGGCATCAGGTCGCCTTCATCTGTCTGTTCATATTCGGAAGGCCGCAGCTCAGCGGTGGGTTGTTGAGCATTCACATAGCTCAGCGTCGGCACGGCAGTGACTCCTGCAGAGCCACCCGTCTCAAACTGTCGCAGCCACTCACGCAGAAACGCCTTGTCGATCCCGGCGACCGGACTCAATCCGCCAGAGGTATCTCCGTCCATCGTGGCGTATCCGACAGCGGCTTCCGAGCGATTGCTGGTGGAAAGCAATAGCGCGTTGCGAATATTGGTGAGCAGCCAAACAGATGGCGAACGAGTTCGAGCCTGAACATTTTGCAGAGCAATATCGTCCGTCTGCCACGTCAGCTTGCGACCGATGGCCGATTCGATGGCCACCGTGTAGAGCTGAACAATCTGATCAACATCAATCTCAAGAAACGTGCCGCCGACACCAGTCGTGACTTTCTCTGCGGCCGTGCGAGTCACATCGGAACTGTTTCGGGTGCTTTGATAAACTCCGGCAAACATCAGCGTCATCAGGTCGTCGATGCCGTTCACATCGTTGATGCCGGGAAGATAAGAAAGTTTCGCGCGGAGACCGGAAATCCCGAGTTCAGCCAGTCCCAACTCCGCCATACTGCGGATAAGAACGGCACAGGCCGATGAATCCGCTCCGCCGCTCATGCTGACGACAAATCCAAACGAACGACTCTTCCGAAGATAGTCGAACAGACCTAATGCGACGGCTTGAGTGAACTCATCGTATCGCGTTGGCGTTGACAGATGCCGTGGCGAATCAAAATTACTTTCCACTTCCGCGAAGCCACCGGGAATGGTCACGATCCGATCAAAAATATTCTGCGAGACGTCAGCCGTCATGGAGTGAATACTGGCTCGTCGAGTTCGGGAGAGTTCGACATCGACATCAGCAACAGTGATATCCACATCCGCAAACAGAAAACGTTTTCCGGCGGCGATCAGATCTCCGCACGATGCAATCAAAGCACCGCCGTCGTAGATTGCTCGGCCCGATTCATTGCCACACTGATTCGAGTAGACATAGCTGACGCCGAAAGAACGAGATCCCTCAAGCACAAAACGTTTGCGGATCTCATGCTTTCCAAACGCAAAATGGCTGGCACTGGGGTTGAGGATAATATCCACGCCGCATTCCGCCATACGATTTCCGGGCCTTCCGGCGACCCAGGCATCTTCGCAGATCTCAAAACCAATGCGGACACCATCACATTCGAACAACAAATCACCGATCGGCCAACATCGCCCTTCATGATGATACTCGCTGGTCACCTCCGCCGGCCATGGGCGGAACCACCGAGGCTCGTAGTGGAGTCCATCGCCAGCCAAATGTTGCTTAGCGACGAACCCGGCAATCTGTCCGTGCGATAAGACACAGGCCGTATTATAGACGCCATTCGTGATAAATAACGGCAGACCTACCGAGACGATCATGCCCTCGGTTGCCGGAGCAATCTTCTCCAGCATGTCCCAGGCTGTTTGCCAGACATGCGGTGCCAGAAACATATCTTCGCAACCATAACCGGTAATGCACAGTTCAGGCAGGCATAGCACATGCACTTGCTGTTTGCGAGCCGCACGGATGGCTTCGAGGATTCTTTGAGTATTCCCGTCCCAGTCCAGAGGCGTTTGGTTAAGAATCCCCGCGCCCAGTCGAATTCGCTTCATGTCATCTTCCGGTGATTATTCTGTGCGCGGCCACGATTGAGGCTAACTTCTCAAGGTATCCCGCGAATACCGGGCCTCAATTCACACCATGCGGAGAATAAAATGCTCTGTTTTACTGAGTTTATGGTAGCGAATTCTGCGACGTGATCGTCACATTTTTTTCAGGTTTGGCCTATCCGCCGTTGCGGGCAATTTGTTTCCCAGCCAAATTGCGGCAGCATTCTGCCTGAATCCACCAAACCAGAGCCTGAGACGCCAGTGCTCTGTCAGACCCGGAAACATAGGTTGGACATTCTTGTCCCACAAACCAGCGACTGGCAGGAATGCCCATCCTAACCAACAATGATGACTTGACGAAACACTAGCCGATTTTATGCCGAGGGCTGAAGTTGAGTCTGATCGGCTAGCGCCTCAGGCTCAATAAGAATTCTTCATCCCGTCGTGCAGTTCCTGACTCGTTCAGCAAAGAGATACTGCTCATGTTTCCCCGTCGAATCTGGAACGCCCTGATCATGATCATGGCGTGTGTTCTTCTGACACTGATTGCCGGATTCAGTTCGTTCTCCGTCCGCGACTGGCAGTTCTGGATGTGCCTGGTCGCGTCCTTCAGCGGAGCCGTTGGCGTTGTCGGGCTTTGGCCGCGAACACATGAGGCTGATCCTGAAGTTGCCATATTGAGAAGTCAGTTGTCGGAAGATCAAACTCGGCGGCAGCAACAAACAGAAGTCTTCGAAAAGGCACGCGGGGAGCTGCTGACTGTACTGGAAACGCGAACACAGCGGCTGGATGAACGAGAACGTGATCTTGTCGCCAAATTCGCTCGCTTCCATGAGTTTCTGGAATATCCTGCAGAAGACCTGCACGCTTCAAAAGTCTCCGGAGAACTTCAGAAGCTCAGTGCGCAGGATCGTGAGGTTCACAAGCTGCTCGAAGCCGAAGCGGAGCGCGTCTACGAAAAGATCCGTCGCAACGGATACACGGTCGAAGGTCGAGTCGATGCGCTGGCGATTCGCGACGAGGCGCTGGAGCTGATCAAAAAGGTCGCTCGAGTTTACAAGCCCGACAGCGAGTTTCCGTTGCTGGAGACGAGCTTCGAACAACTGGCTCGCGCGGCGAGTCGCATTTGTCTGCATACGTTAGTGCTGCTGGAACAGTTGCCAGTGAATGTTCAGCATTACAACATCAACACTCTGTACGGGTACATTCGCAAAGCCGTGGTTGGTTACGGAGTTTATCAGAAGGCAACTCCATGGTTCACGTATTTGAGTCGCGGTATCTATGCGGGTCGGATGGTGGCGACGACGAACCCCGCAACACTGGGAGCATGGTGGCTGGCGACCGAACTCGGCAAACGCGGCGCGAAGATGGTGGTCGAGAATGTAGTGGATCGACAGGCCATCGCCGTACTGCACAATCTTGTTGCCATCGTCGGTGTGGAAGCCGCCGGAATCTATGGCACTGGTTTTCGACAACGCGATCCCTCATGGATGCTGGGCACAGAACTCGTCGAACTGATTCATTCGTTTCCCGCTTCCGCCGAGTGCCTGAAGTTCGGACTACAGAAGGTCACCGCACTTCCGATGCGCAGTGAGTACGATCGCATCTATCTTTATCGATGCCTCGCAAGCCACAAATCTCCCGGGCTTCAGTTGTCCGATTCCGCCATGTTGAGTCGTGACCAGCGCGAGGCCATTGCACGAGTGCTCGAACTGTTCTTTACAGAGCATATTCACGGAGCCAGCGAAGCCAACATCAAACGCTGGCGCGAGGGGTTCGAACGACGATTCGATCTTCGACTCAAGCTTGAAGCGTCCAATCGAGGTGTCAGCCTGTCGAAACATCAACAAGTGGAGCAATCGATCGTTGCTTTGGCTCAGTTCCTGACATTTGTGCTGAATCTTGACGAGCCGACTGTTGTGCTGAATCTTGACGAGCCGACTGTTGTCGCAACCCTGAGAACTTTGAGAACGTTTACAGCACTATCGGATTCTCAGCGGGTGACTGTTCTGGAAGGACTAACGGCAAAACTCGCGGAGACTTCTTTTGAGCCACCGGAACTGGACCCGGCCTCGGAAATCACGAAACTGTTTCTGCAGGATCTGGCGACCTGCGCCGCGGTATCAGAGCAGCCCGTGGAGCATGTTGAGCAACTTGTTCGTGAAACGTGGAGCTACTTCCGACAGACCTCCGGGGAAGCTCAGGCCAGTCTTGATGCTGCCTGGAAGCAGAAACTCCGCTGGTCATGTCTGGATCAGACGACCGCCGACGATGTCTCTCCGGAGGCAGCGCGCGCGTTCTTCAATGGTCGGCTTGAAGGAGAACGGCTCGTGTTTGCCTACAACGGTTTGTCGATTCGAAAAGGAGAGACAACGACACCGCTTCCTGGTCACTGGTTGTTCGGCGTCGAGGAGACATCGAAGAAGTCTCGACGAGCATTCGCGACGTCTGTCAATGTGACTGAGGCGGTGGAGTGGAATGCGGAGGTACCCTTGTCCGTTGATCGCGTCTCTGGCATTGTGCTGGATGATGCTGCGATCGCCAAAGGCCGATGGTCGCAGCCTGGTGAATCCGCTTCAGAAGGCGGAGCACTCATCATTTCCGGCAGCCTGCGCGGCGGACGATATCGCAGCTACTTTCGGTCATTGTTGGAATTCGGAAGTTAACGGCGTTGCGAAAAGGCGTATGCAGAACGGCTCGTTATCTCGCAACACCGTATCCATGCGGCCGACACAACCTTCACAGCGGCGTCATCAACCATGCGAACATCATTTGGGCGATCTGGTGATAGCCGACGGTGTTGGGATGAACTCCGTTGTTATCAGGGTAGCCATCGACTGGATCAACATTCAGTTCAGTCGGAACGATTCTGATTTTCGGATCATTCTTCTTCGTGACATATTCCAGTTGACGCTGGACCAGTCGATGCTGAATCGCCTTCCAGCCTGTTCGAGTATAGCGATCTCCATAGTTGGCCTTGAAGGCTTCGTCACGGGCATTTGCCGGAGGCGTCAGGCAGAAACCAATTCTTGCTTCAGGAGCAGCTTCTCGAAGCGATGCCAGAATCGTGTCGGCTGACGCAAAGGTCTGGTCGATATGGACATCCATGGCTTTCACGTCGTTCGGAGGAGCCCCAAAGCAGTCGTTGATGCCCAGCAGCACGATGATCGCATCCGGCTTGTGTCCGGAAAAATGCGTCTGAAAGTATTTGCTGACACTCAGAGTGGGTTGGCTTTGTTCATCCAGAAAGACAAAAGGGCTGCTGCGTTTGCGGTACGTGCCGTCCGGTTCAGGTTCGTAATGTGTGGCAAAGCGAGCCCATGTCCAGCCACCGTAGCCTTCGTGAGCAATCCCTTCAGCGACTCCCTCCGGGCGGTGAGTTCCCATCAGCTCCACGTTGGTGCCCGAAGCTTTCAGCAACCGAGCGACCTCGGTCGGATAAGTCGAAGCGTGAGTCAGACTGTCCCCGACAATCAGCAAACGAAACGGTGTCTTGTCTGCGAGATCAGTTTTTGTTTGATTGCCGGCCGGCAAACTTCGCGGGGTGATGATTCGCAAGGTTGTTTCGACGGTGGCGGGAGGATCGATCGGCGTGCCGTTCGCTGATCGAGCAGTAATCATCAAAGGATATTCACCGATGTCAGTTTCCTCTGGAGTAAATGTCCAATGTTCGGCGGTCGCGGTTCCTCGTTCACATCGCACTTCAAATTGACAGTTTGCGGCATCATCCGTCAATGCAATATTGCGAAACCAGAGTCGAAATTCAGTTCCAACGACCAGTGGTATTTCCCCGGGCAACGTAAGTTGCAGAGCACTCACTTCGACAGCTGTTTTCGGCGATTCATCAGAGAAGACGTCATGATTGGCGAACAAACTTACGCCGACGAAACTGACGAGGAGCAAAGACCGCAACAGAACTTTCATCTTGTGAACTCCAGACCAACGCACTCATCAACAAATTTCCAGCCGTCAAATCAAGAGCCGTTAGTGGTTAACGGGTTTGCAAATGATGGGGATTCATGGCGCGTTTTGCGAGCGTCGCGACCCGCCGCGCTGGCTGAGCGGAAGAAATCAAGTTTAACTGACGTAAGGATCGACATTCAGGGAGCTGACAGGGCTGCCGCGACTCCCATTCCGCCGCCGATACAGAGGGAGGCCAGACAATTCTTTGAACGTCCCTGAGCGATCTGCCACGCCAGATGAGTCAACAAACGTGCTCCGGATGCTGCCAGTGGATGACCAACCGCAATTGCTCCCCCGTGACCGTTCAGCTGAATCGGGATCCCGGCCAGAATACCGGTGCTGACATCTGGTTGAGCCAGATTGACGCGAACCTCCAGCTGTCGCAGGCAGGCGAGCACCTGCGCGGCAAAGGCTTCGTTAATTTCTATTCGATCGAAGTCCTGCAGACTCATGCCGAGCTGCCCGAGGAGTTTCCGAATCGCATGGACAGGCCCCAGAGCCATCCTCTGCGGATCGCAGCCAGTGCTGGTGCCGGCTGTTAACTCCGCCATGGGTTTCCAGCCGTGCTTACGAGCCGCCTCCTCACTCGCCAACAAGAGCATGGCCGCGCCATCGTTGACTCCGGATGCATTTCCCGCCGTGATCGTTCCGGCTGGACCAGTCCCATCCAATTCGAACAGCGGCTTCAGCGCTCCCAGCGACTGGCGATTCGCATCCGGTCGAGGATGCTCGTCCTGCACGCAG
This sequence comes from Candidatus Kuenenia stuttgartensis, assembly GCA_945861975.1. Classification (GTDB taxonomy): domain Bacteria; phylum Planctomycetota; class Planctomycetia; order Planctomycetales; family Planctomycetaceae; genus SXXK01. The sequence goes on from CAMAXD010000019.1 coordinate 7,002, forward strand.
TCATCCACCGCAACCAACTCTTCCGCAAACTTACCTTCCACCAAAGCCTTCGAATAAAGACGTTGACTGCGTTCGGCCCATGCGTCCTGCTCACGGCGACTGATTTTCATTTCCTCCGCGATGTCTTCCACAGTCTCGGCCATCGTGCGCTGACTAAAGCTGTCGACCAGACCATCGGTAAGCATCGAATCCACAGCGTGCTCGCTGATATTTGATTCCGGCAGGGTTTCTCCCTTGCCGGGACGAGCCAACAGGAACGGTGACTGACTCATCGATTCAGTGCCACCCACCAGAACAACCTGCGCATCTCCGGACTTGATCGCCTGCGCTCCCAAAAGTGCCGACTGCATACCGGAGCCGCACATCATGTTGATCGTGAAAGCCGGCGTCGTTATCGGAAGCTGAAGGCCAACTACGATCTGTCGAGCGACGTTCATTCCCTGGCCGGCCGAAAGCACGTTTCCAATGATCACCTGATCGATCACCCTGCGATCAAGTCCCGCCAGGGCACCGTTTCCGGCGGCGACGGCAAGCTCCACTGGACCTCGGTCCGCTAACGCTCCTCGGAATCGACCGAAGGGAGTTCGTTTGGCAGCAACGATGAAAACGCGTGACATCAGAAGGAGCTTCTTTGTTTAAAAAATCGTATGATGATTTCGGGGCACTAAAAAAACAGGACAGGCACGCTCTCCGAATCGTTGGTTGTCCATTGTTTGTGTTGTCCGGGAGGGCCGTCCCGATTTTGTCAGGCGTTCTGGGCCCTGAATGCCTCCTGCGAACACATTTCCATCGAGCACTAAGCCTGCAGGATCCTCCGCACACTTCGTTGGCCCATCCACTTCATCGTGAAATCGAACTGATCGTGAAATCAAGCTGATCGTGAAATCAAACCTTATCCACGGCCGGAATCTCGAATCCCGGTCGGTTTGCATCCTTCAACAGGGCGTTCGCTTCTACCGCATAATCACCGACATGTGTCTCCGTTTTCGGATCAAATGTAATCCATGGTCCGACGGTGTATTCGGCTCCGTCTTCCGGAATGCCAACGCCTGACTGAAGCGTGTCATGCAGTTTCAGAAAATGTTCGGCGGCATCTTTGTTGTCGCCAAATTTACCAGCTTTCGCATTAAACGGGACCTTTTGGCCCAGACGGTAGGAATTATTCATCAGATGGCCCAAAACGCAGCCATAATGAGCGTCGTACACGTTGCCGTTCGCAAGTTCAGGCTTGCCTTCGCGACAAGCCGTGACGAATGCAGCCCAGTTACCTCCCGGCGTGACATTGCCCGGAGCGATATCCAGCGTCTCGCCTGTTAAGCGGCCAGCTGGATAATAGAGACCGCGAATGATCTTGCCGCCATCCTCGAAGTAGTACTCATTCTCGACCTGGTGCTCATACTTCGGATAGTCAACATTTCGCACGTTGAAGAACACCTGCTGCCCGTTGGCGTATTCTGCAATTCCCATCATCGTATTTGGAGTCTCGCCCTGGTCGTCCCATTTAAAGCGACCACCGATCGCCATCGCCTTCACCGGATGAGTCAACTCCTTATCCAGGGCCCACCGCGCGATGTCGAGCTGATGAGTTCCCTGATTGTTAAGGTCACCGTTGCCTGTCTTCCAGAACCAGTGCCAGTTGTAGTGGACCAGGTTACCATGGAACTCATCGATGACAGCCGGCCCACGCCAAAGATTCCAGTCCAGATTCTCGGGCGGAGCTGAGACAGGCTTGTGACCAATGCTGCCGCGTTTTTTGCAGCAGTAGCCGTAAGAAATCTTCAGCTTGCCAAATTTCCCCGCCTGAATGGCTTCATGGAGTCCCGCGATTTTGGCATCGCTGCGACTTTGAGTGCCATGCTGGATGACCACTCCGTATTTTTCCTGAGCTGCAACGGCAATCCGCCCTTCGGCCACATCATGGCTCATCGGTTTTTCGACATAAACATGTTTGCCAGCCTGTGCTCCCCAGATCGTCATCAGCGAGTGCCAGTGATTCGGAGTCGCGATGGAAATGGCATCGAGGTTCTTATCTTCCAGAGCTTCACGAATATCGGCGATCCCTTTGGCCTTGAAGTTCTCCTTGAGCCTTGACTGCAGACCGGTTATCGCTTTGGCGAGTACATTCTTGTCCGGGTCGACGATGTAGGCGATCTCAACATTCGGCTGATCCATCCAACCTGCCAGATGGCTTTGACCACGACCGTTCAAGCCGACGACTGCGATTCTAAGACGATCATTAGCGCCGAGAATTTTTCCCGAGGCCTTCGTGCCTGTCAGCAAAAGAGACGCTCCGGCCGCCGTTGATGTCTGCAGGAATCCTCGACGAGTTACTCTGGCCATCACTGTCTCCGCTCATGCATGAAAGTTCAGGAGTCTGTAAAATCCCACGGCCGCCGGATGGAGCCGGCCACAGCAGTGTAATTCGGACACGGACATCTCTTCAATCGACACAGAGTAGACAGGTCCAGGGGCATCGGTCAAAGACTTTGTGGTGAGCCCTCAGCCCACTTCTCCTCCATCTTACGAAGCACTCACTAGCCACGACCCCATCGCGTCTGCCACGAGTATTTCTGAAATTGAGTTTACGATCCCAGAAAAATCAATCTCGCGGCGGGATTCGCAATCGCATTAACCAGCGTCTGCAGGAATCTCGAGGCTGGTGCGCCGTCGATGACTCGGTGATCAAAGGTCAGGCTCAGAGTCATGATCTGACGCACTTCGATGCGTCCATCTTCAGTAACCACGGGTTCTCGGCGAATTGCCCCCAATCCAAGAATCGCCGCCTCCGGAAGATTAATGACGGGAGTAAAAGCATCAATGCCAAATGCGCCGAGGTTTGTGATCGTAAAAACGGCACCCTGCATTTCCGATGTCGACAGTTTTCCATCGCGAGCTTTCTGGATGACTCGCGCGGATTCAACGGCAAGACTCATCAGACTTTGACTGGAGACATTCCGAATCACTGGCACGATCAGCCCTTCCGGAGTGTCAACGGCCAGACCAATATGAATCTGATCTGGATTTGGCTGAACAATGTCAGAGCCTTCCCAACGGCTGGCGAGCAGCGGGAACTGAATCAATATGTCTGCCAAAAGTTTCGCGATGATATCGTGGATGGCTGGAACTGGTTTTTGTCCGGTCGCTTTGAACTGCTCTCGCAAACTCACAAGATTCGACGCGTCAACTCGACTGGTAATCGTCACGGGAACCGTCTGACGAGCGCTTTGTGACAGACGCTCGGCGATGATTTTCCGACGGCCCGTCACTGCGATTCGACGACCCGCAGTAGAAGCAGACGTCAGCACCAGCACGTCACGCTCCCGAATTCGTCCTGCACGACCACTGCCGTTCACATTCGTCAGATCAACCCCCATCTGCTTTGCCGCGCGCCGCGCGCGGGGAGTCGCGATGATTCGTCCGTCGGACTGTTCCGACGGTGAACTTGTCCTGAGACTCGCTGCGGCTTGATGCACGTCTTCTTCGGTAATCCGACCATTGCTGCCTGTTCCCGTGATCGAGGCCAGAGCAACATCCAACTGACGAGCTAAACGACGAACGGACGGTGCTGCCGCGGGGACCACGACTTGCGTGTCAACAGAGGCCACGTCAGCGATCCGAATTGGTTCTGCTTTCGTCGCGGGGATGTTCGCCGCAGGACCTGTGAGCTGTGATGAGCCGGGCTGCAGTGGATTTGCCAGAGTTTCGCCCGGGGCAAGAAGGTAACCGACGATTGCTCCGACCTTCAGCACATCACCAGGCTTTGGACCACTCACGGTCATTGCGAGAACGCCTTCGTCAACCGCTTCGATTTCCTGGAGAGCTTTCTCGCCTTCCAGTTCGAACAGGATGTCGCCTCGACGGATCGCGTCTCCGGCTTCTTTTCTCCAGCCAGCGAAGGTTCCCTCTTCCATGGACCAGCCGAGTCGAGGAATTGAAATTTCAAATGGCATACTGTTTCTTCCGTTGACAACTTGTTCCGTTGAAGACGATGTGCTGAAGATACCTAAAAAACGTCCGATTTTTCCCCGGACTCGCGGTGAACTCTCGTTAGATTCTGAAATCATCGCGATTGTCGCGGGATTGAGTTAACCTGAACGGAAAACTGCGGAGAGCCAAATAAGCCTTTTCTGCGGTGTTTTTGACTTGGAAGCTTCTCGTGACTGATCCAACCACAACTTCTCCCCCGAGCTGGATTCGCGGATGGCTCCTGGCGGCTGGTTTCTACAACCTCGCATGGGGCGCTGTGAACATCATCTGGCCGAATGCCTTGTTCGATTTTGCCGGGGCGAAAAGGGTGAATTACCCTGAGATCTGGCAGTGCGTCGGGATGATCGTGGGAGTTTACGGGATCGGCTATGCGATCGCAGCTGGAGATTCACGTCGACATTGGCCAATCGTGCTGGTCGGCTTGCTGGGAAAAATCTTTGGGCCAATCGGTTTTGCCTGGGCACTTTGGAACGGCGTCTTTCCTCCTCTGTTCGGAGTAACGCTGCTGACTAACGACCTCCTCTGGTGGATCCCTTTCACATTGATTCTAAAGGATGCCGCAAAGTTCCATGGTTTCAGTAGCAGCATCAACAGACGGTTCGTCATGGAGTCGAACATCGCGGCGACTCCGGAAACAGTGTTCCAGTTCCATGAAAGCCCCGGCGCTTTGACGCATCTCATTCCCCCGTGGGAGAATATGAAGGCCGTCGAATCCTCCGGTTCTCTTCAGCCCGGTGCACGCGTTGTTTTGCAGGGAAACGTTGGGCCGCTTCCTGTTCGCTGGGTGGCCATGCACACGGAGTATCGATATCCCACGATGTTCGCAGATCGTCAGGAATCCGGGCCATTTGCCTTCTGGTATCACCGCCATTTCTGTCTGGAAAACTCACGCGGCGGAACCTTGTTACGAGACGAAGTCGAGTATCGTGCCCCATTCGGATTTCTGGGCCTGCTGTTCGGTGACTGGATCATTCGCCGCAAACTCCTGAATATGTTCCGGTATCGCCACGAAACGACGCGATATTTGGTGGAATCCGGAGCATGGCGAGTCAGTGTGCCCTGACTTGTTCGCCAAGTCACAAACTTGAATGATCGTGGCAAACCGTGCGCATCGCATCGTGGCTGCGTATTTGCTAATTTGCAGACGACTGGTTCAAGGCCTCACGGAAATCCAAGGCCGCACCGAAAGTCGATGCGACTCGCGCGGTGCAGTTTTGTGATACGGGTGGCATGCAAATTCTTCTCCCCACGCTACAGATTGAGGCCGAGTGTGCGAGGGATGACTTTTTTCGCGGGATACTTTTCTGCGACAGATGCCTTTAGAGGATCGTCACAGCCTTTAGAGGATCGCCACAATCGTGGCCGCACAAGGCATAATCGCTTACGAGCCCGAACGCGGGAGCTTTTCACTTCATCCTGAGGCAAGACGAAGCCGGTTGAAATCCTGCTCCCAGCATCGCATTCTTTGCATGTAATGCCAGCGATGAAAATCGGACCAATCACTCAGGGAACCGGAGTCGCACTTGTTGCAGAATTCGATTACGCTCCTGCAGACCTGAATCTCGGGAATATGCGCGCTGGAAGCGAATCCTGTGGGCACACAAAACGAGACGGGAATCCTCAATCACCGGCTCAATTCCGAGCCCTGTTAATCGACGCGGAGAACTGGAACAAGCTCCGCAGCACTCCCAGGAAACGCGGCAGATTCAATGGATTTGAAAGATCGAGTGGTAGTTGTGACGGGAGCAGGGCGAGGGATTGGCGCGGCCATGTGTCGTACCTTCGCAAAGGCCGGAGCGAAATTGATTGTCGTCTCCGATCTTGATGAAACTGCTGCTCGCAATGTCGCAGAACAGATTGGTTCTCAGGCGATCTTTAACCGCTGTGATGTGGCGTCCGAAGACGACGTTCGCCAACTTGTTCTGCGCGCGGAGACGCAAGGCGGTCAGATAGACGTTTTCTGTTCCAACGCGGGAATCACCGTCAAGGGCGGACTTGAATCAACAAACGCCGAGTGGCAGCGGATGTGGGATGTGAACGTCATGTCACGCCTATACGCAGCCCGCGCCGTCATCCCAAAGATGCTCGCGCGGGGAGAAGGCTATCTCGTCCAGACAGCTTCGGCGGCTGGCCTATTGACTGAGATTGGCTCGGCCTCTTACTCCGTAACGAAGCATGCGGATCTGGCGATGGCCGAGTGGCTGTCTGTGTCTTATGGACGCAGCGGCGTAAAAGTATCCTGTGTCTGCCCACTGGGTGTTGAGACAGACATGCTGGATGACTCTGATCCGATTCATCGCTACCTGCATCTGCATTCGATCACGGCCGAGGATGCCGCTGAAGCCGTATTGGCCGGGATTCGGGACGAGAAGTTTCTGATTCTCCCTCATCCGGAGGTGCTCGATTTCTTCCGTCACAAAACCGACGATTATGATCGCTGGATCCGAGGGTTTCAACGCTTGCAACAGAAACTGACTCGCCAGGTGAAGAGCGATTCAGAAAATGCAGATTCTGCAATGTGATGGACCGGCAGAGGCCTTGGGCGAAACGGATGCCGCGTCTCTCTGTGACTAAGGCTGCGTGCGTTTCTCTTTGGATTTTGCAGCCTGATAAGCTTCTTCCATCTCGATCAGACTGGCATCTTGCATGTCTTGCCCCACCGCTTTCATGGCGGCTTCGATAGCCTGAAAGCGGCGAGTGAACTTGGCGTTGGACTTACGTAGAGCTTCCTCCGGATTGATCCCCCAGCGTCGTCCGACATTGGCCAGCACAAACAGCACATCGCCCAACTCGGACTCTGCTCGCTCACGAGTCGCGAGGTCACTAATCGGCTGATCCGGAACTCGCACAGCATCAACGGTCGCGGCGACTTCAGGAATATCCGCGGAACCGAACAGCTCATGAGATAACTCCGCCAGTTCTTCTTTTAACTTATCGAACAGCATCCGCCGATCCGGAAAGTCATAACCCACGGCGGCCGCTCGAGCTGTAATGCGGGCGGCCCGAGCCAGCTCCGGCAGAGCAACAGGAATGCCTTCCAACTGCGACGTGCGAGTCGGTTTCTCCTGCTGCTTGAGTACGATCCAGTTGCGGCGAACATCTTCCGTCGTGGCGGCTTCAACATCGCCAAACACATGCGGATGACGCCGAACCATCTTGTCAGCGATCTGTCGCACAACGGCAGTCAGTTCAAAGCGTCGTTCATCAGCGGCAATCTGTGAATCCAGTACCACCTGCAGCAGGACATCTCCCAGCTCTTCCTGAATGGCAGCGCTGTCGTCAGAGTCAATCGCTTCCAGCAGTTCGTAGGTCTCTTCCAGAGTGTACGGCTTGATGGTCTTCATCGTCTGCTGACGATCCCACGGACATCCTTCGGGAGATCGCAGCTTGGCGACGATGCGGCACAATCGTTCAAACTCCGGAAGAAGCTCCTGAAAATCCGGGGCAGTTCCATGCACGGGTTGAGCGTCTGACATGTGGCATCACTGAGAGAAGGGGAAAAAACGGCGGCCGGCTTTTTGAAAGTTTCTCAGGGAAGCTCATCGTACGCAAGAACACATTAGTCCATCCCGAAGGATTGCTGCAGTAGCGAGGGGACCTTCAGACCGAATGAAAATGATTTTCCGGACTTCAGATTGTGAAACACCACAACCGCCGGACTGAATAAAGCCGCGTCCATGGCGTAGAAGTCATGATTAGCCGCCTTAAACAATGACAGGAAGGTCTGCCCGTGAGCACTGGAAGAGTTCGACGGCACCTGCGGTCCAATCTCCTGAATTACACTGTCTTCGCAACGAACCCACAGATTGACCGTAGCTCCATACAGGATCGAATCATTCGTCCGGCCAATTCCCTGCATGTCGTTCTTTGCGACGGGCGGCAACGGAGCAACACCGGTTCCACTAACAATCGCCTCCAGCGGAAAATGCAGCTCATGCAATTTGTGCAGAGCCGTCTCAATTGATCGAGCCACGACCTGAATCGATCCAGCCTGCGACGCTGTCGGAGCAATGGCCAGAGTCAGTCGGCAATCAGTCGGGAGAGGCTTTCGGACTGCCGCAATAGCCTCTTCATCCGGAAGGCTACCCGCTTCCAGAACACCGACAGCCAGTTTGCCATCTTCTGTTGCCGGCAAATGAAGAAACAATTCTTCCTTGCGAGCCAAGGCACGCATTGGGCCGGATCCCATTGCAAAGTAATTGTCGGTGGCAATTTTCCAGCCCGCATATTGACTCATCAAACACGCGGCCACAGGATGATCTGTTCTGACGAGAATCTGTGGCACAGCGGGCAACTGATTATCACCCGGCACAATCTCCACTTGTGCCAACCCGGACAGACAAATCCTTGCCAACAAGAGCCCCGCTTCGAGACCTCCTTCAGCTTTGACTCCGAAGTCCAGCAATGTGACATTCGGCAGATGATGAGCACTAATCCGCAGTGTCTCGCAGCGAGACTTTGCGTAGGTGGTCAGATGGTCGGCACGCTGATTCAGATGTTTTAGCGTTACGTTTTGGATCGTCACTTTAAACTCGCCAATTATGACACGGCCATGGCCGCGATGTGCCTGAGGGTTACGAAAAAGAAAAAGTGTTAGCGGTCTGTCAATGTGATCGTTTAACGGCCAGCCGCAGGCGTCGTTGCCACATTTCGCCTACGCCTACGGCTCGCCGTTAAACGAAAACGCCAAATGTGTGACTAAGTCGACAGACGCAAACGCGTTCCCTCTGAGCATCCGAAAACACGCCGTGTTCTTCGAACACGGTGCCGTCCGGTTACTCCACGAACGGCCGCATTTTCTCAATGCCCAGCTTCGCGACTTCCAGAGCATCCTTCGCCCATAGATCTTCGCGAAACAATTCCAGCGACAGGTAGCCGTTGTACCCGGTCGACGCCAGTTGATCACAATAAAACGTCAGATCCACTACACCGTCGCCCGGCATGACTCGATCAGAATCCTCCTGCAGTGATGCAGCCGGTTCAGCGGGCGAGTCATTGAAATGCGAAATCGCAATCTGACTGCTTTTCAGCTTAGAAAGTGACGACACCGGACCGCCACCACGCCAGCAGTGGAACGGATCAACGACTACCGTCGCATCCGGATGCCCAGACCGCTGAATAATCTCAATGGCATCGTCGATTGTATTGATGTCGTCGACAAACCCGAGGTACTCGAACGCGGGCTTCACACCAAACGACTTGCCAAGTTCCAGCAGTTCGGCATAGTGACTGGCGCCCAATGCTCGATCGGCTTTTCCAGGTGGTGGGCCAGCAATGGCGAATGTCGCACCAACAGCAGCAGACTGCTCCAGCCGACGTCGAATTTCATCCAGAGCTTTAACGTGTTCTTCTCCCGCCGGCTGGAACCAGCCGGCCAGATAGATCGTCGTAGGTGCGACCACACCGTTGTCATCAAGAGCTTTGCGAATCTCAGTCAGTGTCCCGCCGGAGCGAAGATGTTCGTCGATATGGTCGTGCCATAATTCGATGGCTTCATACCCGGCTTGTCGAGTCACCTCGATCTGCCGCAGAACAGGAGTCGTGCGAATAGTGCTGGCATTCAGGCAATAACGAAATCGTGACATGAGATATCTCTACAGACCGGGAGGCCAGTCGCCTTCCTGAGCATTGAAATCAGAGTTACCGGAATCAGGGAACTCCGGCGGTGGTGGCGGTGGATTTTGCATACGGTCCTGAAACTGCTGAAACGAATGATTCAGAGAATCCAGGAGCCGCTTGGCATTCGCCGTTGCCATGAACACTCGCTGTGACACGGCAGAGCGAGGAAAAAACGTCGTGATGAAGTCAAAGGAAAACTCGGTTGGCGAATGACCGATCATCACCGCGTTTGCATAACTTCCCGACTGCACATCATCACCCAGTTTGAGAGTGTCATACAATTCCTGAGCTGTTTGTCGCTGTTGTGGATTCTGGTTCGGAATCACCGGCATATGGACCGGACCGAACCTTTCTTCATATCGCGCCAGATTGTCCTTCAGAGCCATGATCATCTGGTTGACTACAACCGGTGGCATTACGACTCGAGCAACGACCTGCTGCGGCTGTTGCATTCGCAGGAGAAAGTCCACGATAAATTCATGCTGCCCCTGCAGAACTACTGCACCAGTGGTGAAGACGCCCTTCGCAACATGAGCCGGCACCATTGCGCTGATCTGCGAATGGCGAATCTCCTGACTGTGCGGACCATCGTCTGGATTGTCATTGGGTTGTGAGTTTTCTGTCATGTGTCGCTACGTATATTGCCCCAAACGTCGAGGAATTCTTCAGAAACCCGTGGGGGAAGTATAGAAACAAAAAGGCCCGGCATCTATTCGACGCCGAGCCTCTTTGAAGGTATTTTTTACGTCCGGCTGGGTTGCCGGACGATGTTGTGCAGAAACCGGGAAACAACCATCCAGAATTTTCGAAAGGTCCGGTTCCGTTGCCGATTAGCCCGCGTTTGGCGGCAGCTTGACTCGCTTGCGCACGTCTGTTTCCAGAACGCCGAAGGCCTGTTCATGTCGCTGCAGAGCCATTGACAGCGCGCTCCAGAGACGCTTGGCTGTAAAATGATTCAGGATGATTCGCTGCGTGACCTTAACTTCAACCTTGCCGGTTGCGTAAGGAGTAGGATTCAGGCCGAGGTCCAGAATCAGTTCTTCCGGAGTACTGGAGACTCGACAGAAGTTAGCGTAGCCCGCATTCGCGTTGGCGTCACTGACCACCACTTCCTGAACCTGCTGCGGCTCTGCTCCGCGTGCTTCTTCCTGAGTGCCGTCGCTTTCGCTCACGTTCTTATTCTCCAAGGTTTCTGTAAAACTCACGTTCCTATTGCTTCCCTGACAGACAAGTCAGGACACAAAGCTTGATTTCGGGAGATAATATACATATAGCAATCGTCAAATTCTTAGGCAATGGTTAGTGCTGGAGTTCTGCCGCATTACCCCCGAGTACATGCCAGGCCAGGTTGTCTGTATGACTCCTGATGAATATACCGCCAGCCTTTCCTTGCCCAAATATGACGCTCGTTCTCTGGCGTTAGCTTCGACTGTCCCAAATCTCGTTTGTTGACGTCACTCAGTTTGCCCGAGTGCCGCAGGAGTTCGGGATAGTCAATTTGGCACGACCTGGTTTATGGACACGACCTCGTTTATGGAACCAGTGGACCGCTTTCAAAGTCCGTCTCTTCCACCCAGCCCGCGCTGACTTTCTGTCCATTCCTGTAGTGCTCATAAAAGCCCGCGCCGTTCGTGGGCTGATAGCCGTCAAAGACGGCCCCGTTTCCCGACATGCGAGGATCCTTCTGAACCGTCAATTGCGACTCCATCAGTCGCACCAATTCTTTGACCTGTTCAGCGTACTCGATTGATCCCGCGAGGTTGACGCAGCAATCCCGATCCGATCTCAGGTCAAACAATTCCAAAGACGGACGCATCCCGAAATTCAAACTCCAGAATCGATCGGATCGATCGGCTCGGCCAAGACCCAGAATGAACGATTTCGTCGGACTTCCATCAGTATCGAGGTATCCTGTTTCTGGATTGCCCGCAGGCCAACGTGCCGGCTCATAATTCTTCAACAACAGATGAGTCGCAGTCGCGATGCCTCGAATCGGATAGCCCTGATCATGAGGACGCCCGACGTCAGTTCGTTCCTTTCCGATCAGCACATGATCACGTTCCACTAAGACTTGTCCCGCACGCTCACTCTCAAGCAGTGGTCTCCAGCTTTTCCCCGTGATGGGTTGCATCCCCGAATCTACCGGAGAGATCTGCGCCATATCGAGAACGGTCGGTGCAATATCTGTGAAGTCCACAAAGTCATCAATGACGCGACCGGGGTGCTTGATACCATTCGGCCAGCGAATCGCCAGCGGCACATGATTGCTGTCGTGGTACGCGTAACCTTTCACTCGGGGAAACGGCATTCCGTGATCGCTGGTAACGATGATCAGAGTATTGTCCAGCTGCCCACTTTTCTCCAACTCCGCCAGCATTCGCCCCAATTGCTCGTCGACGTATTCCACTTCGAAGCCATAGTCCAGCATGTCGTTCCGCACGACTTCATTATCCGGCCAGTAACCGGGAACTCGATCAATGTCGTCCAGTTTTCGCCCGCCCAGTTTCACACCCGATTGATACTCATAACGTCGATGCGGTTCCTGCGTGCCAATCCAAAAGCACCACGGCTTCCCTTCAGGTGCAGCCTTCAGAAAGTCTCCGAAGTTTGCCGCATAATCGTTGTTCGCGATCTGAGTTGTGGGCGGTTTTGTTTTCCGAGCATTGAAGCCGATTCCCGTGATCTGACGCGGCTTCCCATCAGCATCATTCGCAATTCCTGGCCCCCAGCCTTTGCCTGTGATCCCTGTGAACCAACCCTCACTCATCAGCACTTCCGGCCAGCTTTTCAGCTTTGGCGGAAACATGGCCATGTGGTTGCCAGCTTCTTCATTCTGCCACAGATGACGGCCTGTCAGCAAAATGGCTCGCGACGGAGCGCACTTGGCCATCGGAGTGTACGCGTTGCGAAACAGCAAGCCTTCCTTCGCAATCCGATCAAAGTTCGGGGTGCTGACCCATGGCGTACCGTAAGCTCCTGCATGCAGACCCCAATCATCTGCGATAACAAAAAGAATATTCGGAGGACCTGCCTGCAGCCCGTCCGACATCAGCGTGATGCAAAGCAGCACTGCCATGATCAACGGACAAGCGGACAAGTATTGGCATTGTGACGAGCATTTTCGCTTGCACATCGTTTCGCTATCTCTGCTGATGAACTCTGGAATCAGGATCGCTCGGTCCGAATTATAAACAGCGAAAACTTGTCGTGGTATCTCAGGAATCTCTGCAAGCTGGCTTCAACTGGTTGAAAGACGGTGAAGTTCTTTCATACTGCGTCGACGAACATCTGTTCGCAAAACACATGAAGTTCATGCTACTCAAAGAAGGTAATCAGAAATGGCCGATGTGCGCAAGGGTGCTGTAACTCTTAAAGGAAATCCTGTTGATCTGGCCGGGGCCGCACTGGCTGTTGGAGCTAAGGCCCCGGAATTCTCACTGCAGAACAATGGCCTCGAAGAAGTGACGTTGGGCAGCAGCAGCGGGAAAACACGGATCATCGTGACGATTCCCTCGCTCGACACGTCCGTATGTCATTTGGAAACCAAGAAGTTTAACGAGCAGGCAACGTCACTCACAAACGCCGAGATTCTGGTCATCAGCATGGATCTGCCTTTTGGCCAGAAGCGTTGGTGCGGTGCGGAGGGTGTTGACCATGTAAAAACCCTCAGTGCACATCGCTGCGGCAAGTTCGGTGAAGACTACGGTGTGCTGATCACAGGCGGCCCGCTGGATCGCTGTCTCACACGAGCCGTCTTCGTGATCGACGGTAACGGAATCATCACCTACGCCGAGTATTGCAGCGAAATTGCCGAACATCCGAACTATGACGCGGTTCTTGCTGCCGCGAAATAGGTGCAAGGGCACGAGAAACTCGTACCCGACAACGGTGCCCACCGCGATACAATCAGGAAACCGACCGAACTCCGAAGTGCAAACCTCACGGAGTTCAGGTCGGTTTACTATTTCGTCTCGAGCGTTTTGTTGCCATCCTATCGGCAAAGCTCGAACCGATTTTCACAGGCGACCACGGTGTCATCGAAACCTCCCAGTCCCTATAAGTGCAACTTCTGCTCAGATCGCCTTGAGCAGTTGAAGTTCCGCGGCTGGAGAGTGATCTTCCGGGTTCTGCCCATGCGCGATTTTCGCTGTCCGCACTGCTTTGCCGTGTTCTCGAAACCGGTCAGTTGGATCGGACGCTGTTGGCCGACGATTTCAATTCCTAAAATCGAAGGAGTGTCGAAACGTGTACGGAGGGCAAATCGGGCGGCCTCCAACACTTCGGACACATGGCTGAAACGTTGTCTGAAGTTTCTGTCGCGACTTGGCAAAGGGGTGACAGATGCGGAAGAGTTCCTCGGCAGACTATTCAAGCCATCACTAACCTGGCTGAATCCTCAGGTATGGAAGAAACGTCGTCGTCATTCTGAAACTTCCGATCGTTCTGTTCGACACCGATCAGAGCGAGATCGTCCGTCCAAAGATCACGAGACACCGCAAGCCCTGAAGCCCAGTGAAGATTTTCCTCAGAGCCCTCCATGAATAAAGATCAGAAGTTCAAACTGGTCAGCGAATTTGCCCCGGCCGGAGATCAGCCCAGGGCGATCGAATCACTTGTTCAAGGCATCAAAGACAACAAACGTACTCAGGTGCTGTTGGGAGTCACCGGATCTGGCAAGACGTTTACGATGGCCAACGTCATCGAGAAGATTCAGCGGCCAACTCTTGTTCTGTCTCACAATAAAACTCTGGCCGCACAGTTGTACGGCGAGTTTCGCGAGTTCTTCCCGAACAATGCGGTGACATACTTCGTCAGCTATTACGACTACTATCAGCCCGAAGCCTACATTCCTCAACGCGACATCTACATTGAAAAGGATGCCTCCATCAATGAAGAAATCGATCGCCTGAGATTGCTGGCCACCAGTGCCCTGGTCAGCCGCAACGATGTGATTGTTGTCGCCAGTGTCAGTTGCATCTATGGCCTCGGGTCGCCGGTCGATTATCTCAACATGATGATTCCACTTCACGTGGGACAGCAGATTGATCGCGATAATCTACTGATGAAGCTGATCGACATCCAATATGAACGCAATGACTTCGATCCGGCTCGCTCCAAGTTCCGAGTTCGGGGCGATGTGATCGAAGTCTGGCCCGCTTACGAGGAGTTCGCCTATCGCATCGAGCTGTGGGGCGATGAGATTGAAAAGCTCAGCATGATCGACCCAGTCTCTGGCAAGGAATCTCAATCGCTGAAAGAGATTTACATCTATCCTGCCAAGCACTTTGTACTTCCCCAAAGTCGAATCGACGCGGCACTGGATGAGATTCGTGAAGAGCTGGATGCTCGACTGGAGGAGTTTCGCAAGGAGGGCAAGCTGCTGGAGGCTCAGCGTCTGGCCGCGAGAACTCGCCATGATCTGGAGCTTATGAAAGAAACAGGATTCTGCCCCGGAATTGAAAACTACAGTCGTGCTCTGGCTGGGCGAAAACCGGGCGAACCGCCCTACACGCTGTATGACTTTTTTCCGGAAGAGTTTCTGATTTTTGTCGACGAATCGCACGTCACATTGCCGCAAATTCGAGCCATGTTTGCTGGCGACAATGCTCGCAAAACAACTCTGGTCGATCATGGTTTTCGATTGCCCATGGCGAAGGATAATCGACCGCTGAAGTTTGACGAGTGGAACGCGAAGCCATCTTATCGTGTGCTCGTGTCGGCAACCCCGGGCAATTGGGAACTGGATCAGACCGGTGGCGAAGTCGTGGAGCAGGTGATTCGGCCGACCGGTCTCGTGGATCCGGAAATCTTTGTCGTTCCCGCCCGAGGTCAGGTTCATCATCTGATGGATCAGATCCGAGAACGAGCCGCCGTGCATGAACGTGTTCTGATTACCGCACTGACCAAAAAGCTGGCGGAGGATCTCAGTGCGTATATGAAGGAAGAAAACATCCGCTGCGAATGGCTGCATTCTGAACTAAACGCCGTCGAGCGCGTTGAAGTCCTGCGTGAACTGCGGGAAGGAAAATTCGATGCGATCATCGGAGTCAACCTGTTGCGTGAAGGCCTCGACCTGCCAGAAGTTTCTTTGGTAGCCATTCTCGATGCCGACAAAGAAGGCTTCCTGCGGAGTGAAACCAGTTTGATTCAGACGATCGGCCGCTCTGCTCGAAACGTCAACGCAAAAGTGATCTTGTATGCAGATACTGTGACCGACAGCATGCAGCGTGCGATCGATGAAACAAATCGTCGCCGTCGAATTCAGATTGCTCACAACGAAGAACATGGGATCACTCCGGAAACAATTCGCAAGGCGATTCGTAAAGGGATCGAAGAAGAGATCGACGCTCGACGCATTGAACGTGAATCGGTGGGAGTCGCTTCCGAAGCGATGTTCGTCACTCAGGAATTTCTGCGTGAGCTGGAGGTTGAAATGCTGGCCGCCGCAGAGCAACTGGACTTCGAACGAGCCGCCCATCTTCGCGATCGCATTCATGATCTCAAAAAGAAGATGGGACAAGCGGTTCCCGACGAAGACGGCAGCTCATCACCCGGCTTCGCAACTCGCGGCAAGAAAACCAGCAAAGCCGGACGACGAAGAGGAAAGAGTTAAGCGCGTGGCGACTTTGGACTGCTGCAGCAGGCTGCCTGCGCCAAAGCGGCCGCAGGCGGCCGCAGGCGGCCGCAGTCCAAAAGTATTCTCATCGCTGCCTATTGCCGCCGTGCTTGATTTCCAGGCTGGACACTGAAGAAGTTCGGGATCGTCAACGATGGAACTGGTTCGCCCGGTCGTGGTTGAGCCCCGAGGAACTGTCGCATTGACTCATCCAGTTTGATCCGGTTACGCACGTCCGTTTGAGGCTTGTCGATGGTTCCTCGTACTTTGACGTTGACCCACTGAGTCGCCAGCGAAGACAGAATCCCCTTGGCCGGCCTTGAGAAAAAGTCGAGCACAACATCGCCGCCGAAACCAACGCTCCCGCGTCCGCGCAGAGTTAACGCGTCGCCCACGAGGTCAATCGGATCTAACCAGAATGCTCGGTCATGAATTTCAAACGTCATCAGAGCATACTTGAACGCCGTACGATCCGGCACTGCGAAGTTGAGTCGATTCAACGCCGCCAGCATTTCGAGCACAACGGGCACTTCGTACAACGCGGCCGGATTAATCTGGAACTGGCCTTTGCCGGTCAGATTCGATGCCGAATCTCCATCACCGGTCACGAAGATCCACGAGTTCACGACGCCTCGAATATTGCGTTGATCGGTCAGGTGCTGAACTGCGTAACGTTCCAGCAATGCGTTACGAAGTTCGGCAAACAGTCGATACTGACTTCCCGCACGCAGTTTGATCAAGCCATCCATCTCCAGAGAACCACCGTAAGCCTGAGCCTGAATGCGTTCTTCAGCCGGGACATCGCGCGGACGAATTCGCCCCTGAATCACGTCGCGATTTCCAAGCACCAGCTCTTCCTCGGTCATCGTGTACGGGCCATTGATCCCGGCAATCTGCATGTCAAGCACTTCGACTTTGTCGAGTCGGATCGCCCCCTTATTGCGGAGCTGATAACCATCCCAGGTCCCACTGGCCTGAACAATTCCGGAGACTTTCTTAAGGGCCAGCCCGGCCGCAATTTCACATTCTCTCAGCCGAAGCGTCGTATTCCATGCGGCCGTGGTTGGAGCATTGTTGTTTGCGATGCCGCGGAAATCCAGTTCTGACGCTTCCATCGAAACCTTGCCCGTCGGTGCCAGTCGCGACATCGTTTCACGCCAACCATTGGGCAACGCTGCTCGCAAGCTATCGTCAGGCTTCAGCTCAATCGCATTCAGGTCGTCAAGATGCAACTGCCATAAACCATCGACACTGGCCTGCGCCCAGCCGCTGGCAGTGATCACCGCGCCGTCATGTTCGGCATCGATCGAATGGATACGACAGTGTTGAGAACCCGCGGATGCCGGATCGTTTGGATCGTAACTCAGCCAGGCAGAACGGATATTCATCTGCAGTGGAAAAGGCCGAGGGTAAACTCGAGCATCGAACACATGCACATCATCCAGACGAACCACCACCTTCTGTCCCGGAGCTGCAGTCCAGTCGACAGTTGTTGTGAGACTGACTTGCCCTTCCGGATTCAGCATGGACCAGACCGCTCGGGACGATTGATTGAGCGAATTGAAGAGATCCGCATCCAGCTTCGCGCCCTCGGTACGCACCACAAGATGCAGCTCTCCCGGGGCTGGCAAACCTCGGAAGTATCCCTGAGCTGACAATTCCCCAGGCCCATGCCAGCCATGCAGCTCTGCAAACTGCCAATTCTTCTCCTTTGAGTTGAACTGTACTTTACCGCTGAGTCGGTCTATCTCGTACGGAAAGCCGCGGAACCGCAGCTTGCCGTCATGCACCGCAGCCGAGACGTTGATGTGCGTCGGCTGATCCAGTCCCGGCTCGCGCACACACTGCACATCCGCGCTGGCAAAACCGGCTATGTTCATCACGTCGATAACTTTGCGCCCCTGCTCATCCAATGCATCGCGGAATCGACCGTCCAGCGGCATCTCGTCGACATGGACATTGAGCTCCAGATTGATCTCCGCCCCGGGATTCCTGAGCCATCCTTTGGCCGTGGCGGGAAGATTGCCCAACAACCCCGCCGCCTCCAGATCGAACACAACATCATGCATCGAACTGGCTGTGTCTGGCATAGGCCGCTGACTGAGCGTCGCACTGATGCTGGAAACAGGGTAGCGAAACTTGTGAAACAGAATCGACGCGGCTTCGGCTTTGCCGGTCACACTGGCCGGCAGCCACTTTCCAGACGCAAACTGTCGAAACACCACATCGCCGCTGACCTTACCAACCGGCTGAAAATGATCGAAAAACTTCTGTGACTTGGGCGGCATCAGAGGCTTCAGCTCCTGATTGATCGGAAAGTTTTCGAGATGCAGGTTTGCCGTCGGTGCTTCCGCATTGACTCCCAGAGGCATCTGAAAATCACCCGTGATCAAGGCCTCCCCGTCACGCGCATTGATCAGCCGAAATTCGATATGGGAATTGCTCCAGAAGAACTTGGCTCGCACATCCGTCAGTTCGATCGGAACGACCGGCGAGCTGATCTGGCCGTCGCGAATATCGACGTCCAGATGCAGATCCGGAACCGAGGCGTCTGCTCGCTTTTCGACTCGGAAATCGACGTCCAGTACGCCCAGAAATCTTGGTGATACGCCGCTGGTTCCAATCACCACCGCTGCGGTCTCCTGCTCGGCGGATGCCGACTGCGCAGGTGTTGGTGGCGGAAGTACTTTAGCCATCGAAGCATCCAGCTTCTTCAATTCCTCGGCCAGTTGTGGTGCCGTAGACTTGGCGATCTCCAGCAGACTCTGGTCGGCATTCATGCCGTTGAGCTTTCCTCCCAGCGTCCACGTCTTCTTCCGCAAATCGCAGTCTCCGCTGATGGCCAGATCGCCGGCACCGGGAAGTGTCAACAATCCGTTAAAATCGTAGGACTCCGCGGAAGCTGGCACGGCTTGAAATAAAGGCGTGCTGACCAACAAGCTGGCAGGAGGAATCCCTTCACCATGTTCCAGCAGCACCTGAGCACGAACCTTCTCCAGGGTGACCGTCGGTGGAACAAGCGGATCTTCCGACAATCTAACGAAGCGATAATCCTGCCAGTTCCAGCGGCCATCGGCGCGACGTCTTAAGAGAATGTCGACGCCCGAAATTTTCAATGTTCGCAGGAGAACTTGTTGACGTTCAATCAACAGGGCTTCATCAACCGCCACTTCCAAAGACTCGGCACGCAAGACCGGACGATTGGTTTTTCGGTCACGAATTTCAAGACCGCTGAGCTTTGCGGTTGATGTCGTCAGCCACTGGAGTTGCTGGAAATGAAGTTCAAGATCCGGCGCGGCTTTATCAAACGTCGTCAACAGCTTTTGACGCATCATCAGATTGCCGTTCTGCCATAGCCAGACACCGCCCGCGCCCATGGCGATTACTATCGCCAGCGCAATGCACAGCATCCACTTGAGAACCGCCGAGAACTTCATGCATCCCTGCCAGTCGCAACTTCCGTTTTTACGAGCATCTAAGCTCGACGCACCCCGATTCTTGCCATCATGACAACCCATCCCTGAGCCGCAATGATGGACAGCGGGAATTCGACCGGTAGACGATACCGAATTGAACCCACAAAAACCATATGAACCACTAAGAACTGAAGGAATGGACCGGTCAACAGAGCAATGAGAACAGGCTGTCTTCGCAGGGCGACCATTCCAACAATGATCAAGCCCCAAAAAGAGGCGTACCAGGTAAGGCAGGCTAGTGAGGCTGGGCCGCCTGAGAAGCCTGCGGCGTTAAGTGTTGGGCTGAGATATCGCCCGGATTTCACAATCGCCAGTTCAACGGTTCGCACCGGGTTATTGACCGCAAACGCGAAGGCTCTCTGCTTGTAATGAGCATTCGTATCGTACTCTGACATCTTCGAAAAGACGTTTTCGGTATCCACGAAAGTCATGTCGCTCGCGCCGGTCGCTCCCGGATGAAGACCGTCATAAAGACTGGGGCCGGACCACAGCGAGGTGAAAATCCAGTGGCCAGTTGCGTTGTGATTTCGCCAGGCCCATGGCAAAAGGGCCAGGTAACACCCTGCAAAAATGAGCGTAGCGTACAGAATCCGACGCCGCCAGGCCTGATGGCTCCAGACAATAACCAGCAGAGAACTCAGCCATGGCCAAAGAATCCAACCGGGACGAACCAGAGTTGTCAGGCCGGTCAGCAACCCAGCCACAAAAGAATTGCCCGCCGTCAGTGCCTCCCCTGTTCGAACGAGTTTCGTTAACGAAAGTAGACAGGCCAGGAGTCCGAAACTAAAAAGTGTCTCCGACAGAATCTGCACATTACTACCAATCTGCAGCGGAGAAATGGCCACGATCAGCAGGGCCACATTGGCAACGGAGACAGTCGCGACTCGACGAGCTAACAACCAGGTCAACCAGCAGCAACCTGTTCCCACAACAGCCATGACAAGGCTGGCGGCAAAAATACTTTGTCCAAAAACAGTGATGCTGGCCGCTAACAGCAATGGAAAGCCGGGAGTTCTCAAAACCCTTCGGGGCGGAGTGTAGATGGAATATTCGTGGCCGCTCGCAATCTTCTGCGCCAGTTCCCAATAGCCGTTGGCATCACCTTCAATCAGAAACTGTCGACCTTCACTGCGGACGTGGCGATCGATCACAATCGCTGCGCCCACGCGAAGCCCCAAAGCCAGCAGCAGTAGAGAGAACAGAATCAAACTCTGCCGAGATTTCAGCATTCGCCATGGCTCATTCGGGTTAATCTCCACAACGTAATTTGAGCTCATACTGAATGCAGATCTCGCCAGGCGCAGACGCAGCGTTCACCGACACCTGCAGGAAAACACGCGATTTATGGACTATGCCGCGATTGTCTGCAACCACGAAGAGCATTCCGGCACAATCTGCTTCAATTTCGGATTTGCTGACTGCTAACGCAGAAATCTGGATGCCGTTCAAAGATCCGAGTCGGGCCAATTTTAACGATTGTTCGATAAACAGAAGCGACAAGGTCTGCGACTCTGGAACAGTCAGGAATCAGCGATGGCTCAGAATCCAATTTTTTCTCGTTGTCTTTCTCTGTTGCGATCCGGAGCCAGTGAACTCGTGAAGGCTCGTCACAAGAGTCGCAAATCCGGTCATACGCTGGGGCCCGTGGATGCGTTGGAAGATCGCGTGCTGCTGGCGAGTGATTTCGGCGATGCACCCGCTCCCTATCCGGTGACGCAGTCTAACGATGGAGCACGCCACGAAGTCTCCGGGCCGACGCTGGGACAAACGATCGATTCCGAAGCGGACGGTGCGAACTCAAGTCTCGCAGGCGGTGATGGAGCTGACGAAGATGGTGTTGTGTTCGGAACGGTAAATGCCGGCCGGACAGACGCGAGTGTTGTCGTCAAGGTTCGCAACGCCGCATTGGGCGGTCGAGTCGACGCGTGGGTAGACTTCAACGGCAACGGCAGTTGGTCCGATCCCGGAGAGAAAATCATCGACAGTGCGGCTGTCACAAACAACACCGATCGGCGGTTTACGTTCTCAGTACCAGCCAACGCCGCGATTGGAACTTCTTATGCCCGAGTCCGTGTCAGCACGGCCGGAGGACTCACCCCGACAGGAGCTGCTCCTGATGGCGAAGTCGAAGATCACAAAGTGACGATCGGGCTGGCATCTCCTGTGCTGACGGCGCCGGCTGCGGCTGCGAAAGTTGACGTATCGGGCAATTATCGAGTCACCTTCCAGTGGGCCGAGATCCCTCAGGCCGTCGGCTATGAAATCTGGGTCCGCAGTCTCAATTACCAGGCGCAGGACGAGTTCCATCGAACCATCGTGACGGGCACAAGTTATACGCCTGACGTGGACTTCGGCATCGGCAATTATTCTGTCTGGATGCGTTCGCTGGGCAGCGGCAATGCCATGTCGGCGTGGTCGGCAGTGCGTCAGTTTTCAACGGTTGCAAAACCGACGATCACTCCGATGACAAGAATGCAGCCAACCTCTCGCCCCACAATCACGTGGAACCCCGTCCTTGGCGCTGAGACTTACAAAGTGTGGGTCTCCAACCTTTCAACCGGAAAGAGTCCGGTGATTCTTCAGGAGGGACTCACCACGAATTCATTCACTCCAAACGCAGCCCTGCCGATTGGCGTGTATCGAGTCTGGGTTGCGGCATGGTCGGGCGGAATCAGCGCGGGCTGGTCATCGCCAATCGATATTCAAATCGCACCAGCACCGGTTCAGAGTGATGTCACGCCGACGATGCTGGGTGAAAAATTCAACTGGACCAGCGTGCAGGGAGCCACCAGCTACGAGTTTCAGCTTAAGAATCTGAAGACGAACGAGCTGACGTTGAACATCAGCGTTCAGGGGACTTCTCTGACACAGGTTCCTGTGCTGTTCAGTGGAACGAGCTACCGCTGGTGGGTACGAGCGAAGAGTGCTCAGGGCGTTTATTCGCTGTGGAGCGGCCCAAAAGATTTCATCGCCGGTGGCCAACCAACCGTGCTGACGCCAACGGGAAGCTCGACAAACCGGACGCCATTGATTACCTGGCAGGCTGTCGAAGGAGCCGTGAAGTATGAACTGCTGCTGCGTCGTGATGACTTGACGGCAGTGGTCCTCAACAAGAAAGACATTCTTACGAATTCATTCACCCCCGCCGCGCTTGCGGCCGGAAACTATCGAGTCTGGATTCGTGCCATCAACGCAAACGGAGTTATGACAACCTGGAGCGTGGCCCAAACGTTCACGATTACGACCGTGACTTCAAACGAGGAGCCAGCAACAGGCAATCCTCTGGCTGCGTCATTGCTTTCTGATGATGCAGAGGCAATCAACGACCTGCCGGTT
>CAMAXD010000020.1 GCA_945861975.1 Candidatus Kuenenia stuttgartensis
TGCCAGCCGCCACGTTTCTCTGACTCCGACAGACCGATCCGAGCCTCATCTGCAAGACCACGGTTTGCGGGACTGATCGCGATAACGAACAATGAAATCTTTAAAACGATTTGGGTGGGAAAATTCATCGAGTCGTCTTTTCTGACAGAGGTAATAAACAATGCCGACAATCAGGATAAGCAGCGATGCATTGTAATGTGGCGGGAGTCATGTGTCGCGGGTCGCACTGGCCGTCGTGAATTTCAGTCGCTGCCAGAGGCCAGGTAGTCTTGGCCGGAAGTTGTTGCAGATTTCTGTAGAAGATGGCCATCAATGAATCGGGCTGGTTTCAGAATTACTCGAATGATGCTCGGCCGCAATATCCGTCGTGCCGGTGCGATTGTGTTCGAGATCACTGACATCCGTCGATGTGCCTTCGGTCAAGATGCAACTATCTCCCGTTCCAATGCCATCTTTGCGGCCCTGATGCTGACTATTGGTGGCGTCTTTACCATTCGGGATTACGCAAGAACTCTACACGGCAGGCGGTTAACCGGGCAAACGGCTTACTGCTCTGATTTCCCACAGCCGTTCTTGTTCATAGCGACCACCGACGAATAGCTCCAACTCCCTCCGGTGAGACCAACCGGAGTCGATTTCTTCTCAGCTCGAAACGGATTCAGTCCCATCGATCGCAGTGACCAATGCGTAGATTTTCCCAGACGCCTCAGCGACATCTACAGGAGTGTGTCGCGAGAGGCTGTCAGTCAAACTTCATCTGATAGTCGGTCATAGAGTGACATCGCGAAAAAATCGCCAATTGCTATGCATTGAAGATCGTTACGCCAATCGTTGCCTATCACTCACTTCCGGACATTCTGTAAAGAGCGAGGCTCCGGTATTGAGTGGTTCAGCGATGTCAACGCGGAGTTGTGTGCCGTCGAGTTCTGCAGGGACATGATCTGCGATTGCTTGAGCATGCTCGATCGATGAGGCAGGGATGCTGATGCCCGGACCCCATGATGACTGAGCGGCTCCGCGAATCCCTGCCGCACGCAACATCGCAACGAGTTTTCTGATTACCGGATGAGCGAAGATGTCACCCTGTTCGGAAGCATAAAATCGCCCGACGGCATCACCATAGTCTTCAAGGCTGACCGAGAAGCTTTCGAACTTCTCATTTTGAATCGACGGAACCAAGCAATCTTCGATCTGCCGAACCAGCGACTCCACAAGAGACTCTGACATGATCGCTCGCTGATTGAAGAATGAGCGTTCCCGATCGCCACAAAGCCCTTGAGCACTCACTGGTCGCACTAATACGAATCGCCATGCTTCCGGAACTGGAATCCGATGGACATTTCGTGTGTCAGACAGTGTATCTGGAAACCCGTTGTCAATCAGAAATCCACCGTCACGAAAGCCTACCGTGCCAATCGCAGACCTCTCTGCTCGTTGAGCAAGCTCAGCCAACTCAAAGGGATTGTGTAGGTCGCGTTGATGGGCTACGAGTTTCGCGGCGGCGGCGATTGCAAGGCCCAACTGAGTTCCGCCGCCAAGCCCGGTATGAAACGGCACTTCAGATTTGACAGACACGTCAACGGCCGGCAGCGGCAACGTCATACGAATCTTCTGCAGAAACTCAGCCACACGATCTGTCGCTTCTGAGGATGCAGAGATTTGATCCAGAGTCGTCCGGGCCGTGTTCATGGTGATTCGCCACGAAGGTTTTCGCAGCATCACTCCAACACCACCAAATCGCCAGCCCGTCTGCAAAGTCCCGCAGATCAATCCGAAGTGCAGTCGAGAGCCTGTAAAAACTTCTACATTCATCATGCCGCGCCTTGTTCGTAGCCACGGATGAATTCTTCCAGCATCGCAAAAGCGGACAGCTCCGCCGGGCCCCCAGTTTTTTCAAGGGCGGATCGCATCGGATTTAATGCCGACAGAACATCATCACGAGACAGTAGATGCAATCGCGTCGCAAGGATCGCGGCTTCAAGGACCGCATGACGGGCGCGATTGAATCCAAAAAACGGTCGTCGTTCGCCTCGATGAATAATCGTGGATGGCATTCGACTGCGCGCTTCGGACGCGTCGACATGGTCGACAGTAAACTCAAACCAGCGACAGCAATCTTTCAGGACATAACCATCAATGACCGATGCTCTCACAACTTCGGGATTGGTTTCGAGGCGGCCAATTGCAGCCTTGGCAATCACCTCAACCTGATCCACAACATGGAAAACACCGCAACGCGTCGTCGAAAGATTATTGAACGTCGTTGACGGCTGAAACGGGCGCAGGACGAGACGCTCGAAATCCCCTTCAATGATCGGCCCCATTGGCGCGACATTAAGAGAACCGGTAGAATCAATGCTGGTTACAATGCCTTCAACAATCATGCGGCGGAGTGTACAGAATCCTTCGCCAGCGATGTAGGATCAACCGCAAAGAAGTTCTCGCCCATGGAGCGACGTGGCGGACGGCACATCAATCACGCTTCTGATGGCAGGTTTACCGGTTGATGCCCACGTAAAAGCTGAAAACTCGCTCGTCGTCGTAAGCCTGACTCTTGATCGGAAAAGCAAAGTCGAACGCGAGCGGCACAGGCCCCATCGCGGGGATTACAACTCGCACGCCAAAGCCAGCCGTCGCGCGGAAATTGTCCAGAGTCACTTCCTGTTCGACGGTTCCAAAGTCCGTAAACGCCACGACATTGATCATGTCGTCGGCCGTAACCGGAACACGATATTCGACCGTACCCAAAGCCTGGAACGTGCCACCCACTCCGACATTGCCCACTCGAGGGGTTACACCACGATACGAGAAACCTCGAAAGGACTGAAAACCGCCCGCAAAATATCGTTCAAAAACGGGAGTATCGTCACCACTCCAGCCAATGTTGCCTGCAACAGTCAACACTTGGCGACCACTACCATCGGGGCGGTTATACAGGGTGAAGTACTGACGAAATTCGGCTTCTGCTCTCGGATAGGTGAACTCATTGAATGCCTGTTCATAAGCGAGATCAACATAGTGCCCCTCACTCGGCATAACGGATTGATCGCGAGTATCGTGCGTAATGTTTCCGCGCACGGTGGAGAGAAAGCTTGAGCCCAGATCTTTGGCAATGACGGCTGGCGTAGGAACCGTCGGATTTTTCATCTCCACTTCTTCCAATCGCAGGGCCAGGCCGCTGGACCATTCAGGAGTCCACTGACGTCCCAGCGAGACGCGACCACCAACACGATCTTCACGCCAGTCCGGGTAGTAGCGATTGAAGTAGAATCCGCTTACACCGAAACTGTAATCAGTGTACATGAAGTACGGATCAGTCCAACTAATTGCATAACGGCTGACCTGATTGCCCGGAGCCGCTTCTGCGCGAAATCGCTGGCCACCACCGCGCCAAGCTCGGCCTTCAATAATGTCTGCAAAACTGGTTGGTGGGCGAAACAGGTCGAAGTTAGATTCGTCCCAAACGAACGAACCAACAACTCCGGCGTCGCTGTTAACTCCAGCTCCGAACATCAGTCGACCAGTTCGACCTTCGGCTGCGTTCACGTTGATATCAACCCAGCCGGGAGGAATCGTCTGAAACTGATTTCGATAAGGGCTGCCTTCAAGAATTGGATCTCGATAGCCGGGAGTTGCGGGATCTACAGGAGCTTGCTGAGAACTCTCCGGGCTCTGCGCGCGAATGATCGGTTCGTCTGTTTCCTGAATACACTGCGACGCGACAAACGTCGGAACTTCCATTGAGAACAAACTAACCGGCTCCGCGGACCGGAAACCCATCAGATCAGATTCAAAGACTGGTCGAGCAGTCTTGTGTGCAGCAGGCTGTGCCTCAACCGGCGTGCCGTTCTTCCGACCAAAAGAGTGGCCAACGGCTGGCATAACTGGCGAAGTCATCGGCTGCACAACCGAGGATGACGGCGTTTCGTTTGTGAACAGCGAACGAGAAGATTCTGAACTCAGTCGCTGCTCAGTCGATGTTTCGGATAAGGCAGTGTGACTCGTTAAACCGGGTCGTGAGGAAACGTATTCGATATTCCCATCTGACACAGCTCGATCAATTGAATGGACTGTCCCCTGAACATCGGGATTCTTCTCCCCATCCGATCGATGGCTAGTCATTCCAGCCGTCGATGCAGGCTTGCGTTCGACAGTTTCATCCGAAAAAGACTCTTTCTCGACCGCGACGATTTCATCGCGCAGTGGATCAACGAAGATAACCTCGCTCCATTCGGAGCCAATTTCAGTGCTCTCTAAAGCTGAGCGTTGAGTTTCAATGGCAAACTGCTGAGTCCAGTCATCCGGAGCATTAGCAGAACTCTGACCTCTCCAGGTGCGGCTAACAGCAGTCTGGGCAAAACTTGACTGTTCCGGCTCCACTGGTGTCACTTCGAACGCGATCCCGGGTTCGAACAATCCGCTGCCGTTCAGGCGTGAGCGACCTCGACGAATTAACTTGGGATTCGCAATATCGCCGGGCTGAACCTGAATTCGATCGAGAACAACAGTCTGCTTCGTATGTGGATAGTCGCCATCATAGGTCACATTCACATCGCGTACATACCGTGGACGGTCTTCATCAATCTCGAAGACAAGATCAACGACACCTTCCTGCTCAGTAAACTGCGGCACTGGATTCACGGATGCAAAATAGTGTCCCATTTCGCCGTAGTAGCCGAGCATCCTCGTAACGTCTTTGGACAACGGATACGAATTAAACTTTTCGCCAGCCTTCAGCTTTGATTCACCATTCAGCTTATTGGTAGCGATGATACTGTTGCCTTGAAAGCGGATTTCCCGCACCGTGTATCGTCGGCCCTCTTTCACTGTGAAGTGCAGATTGACGTCTGACTTATCTTCAGAAAACATTGGAACCCCGGTCACTTCGACATCGAAGAAACCAACGCCTCGATAATACTGTTTGACGGCTTCAGTATCTGAAGGAAGCGTATCGGGATTGTATAGCCCGCCAAAAACCAGAAACGCTTCTTTAGAAATCAGGTTCTTGCGAAGATCGCCATCGTTCCAGAATTTATTGCCCTCAAAAGTTCGTTCTTTGACCTGAACTTTGGGACCTTCGTTGATCCTGAATACGACTTCTCGTTCTCCAGGCTTGCTGCCGTTCACGAGTTCGACTTTGACAAAGTAGTAGCCTTTGTCGTGATATTCCTGCTCAATACGGCGAACGGCCTCCTGGTTGGCGACGTGGTCAAACGGACTGCCAGCCTTGAGACCAGTCCAGGCCTTCAGGTGTTTCTCCTTCACGGGAGACAGATTCATTTTGTTCAGGACGGACGGCTCACGATTGATGATGAACTGCACTCGTTGAACAATTGGCCGTTCATGAACTGTGAAAACCAGAATAAGCCCGTCCGGAGTTTCATCAAGTCGCTCAGTGACACTGAAAAACCAGCGTGTGCTCATCAAGGAGCGTTTATCTTCGCGAATCAAGCGTTCTGAAATCGGTCGCTGCGGCTGGGATTGAATTTTCTGCAGAATCACGGATTCCGGAATCGTCTCATTTCCCTCAATGCGAATATCAGCGACCGTCACTCCCTCTGATTCCGCTTCCTGCTGTGCAAAAGTCATCGCAGTACCGACGGCGAAGGTGGCCGAAAGCGTGGCTGCAGCAAGAATGCTCGAACAATGCCACTCGCGGAAGAGGCGTCGGATTCGCTGGATCAGCGTTTGCGAATTCGGCATGTCAGAGACTCAGATTGAGACGACCGCAACCATGAGGCAGCGGACGGAGAGGGGAATTTGATGCAGGCAGGAGAGCAACCTTCGGAGAATCCGGCGTTCCGTCGAAGGATGAAACATGAATTCAGAGAGGATAAGAACAGAATGAGATTCGGAAAGGTTTCGTAGCATCGCACATTTTGGCAATTTGACTCAAGACGAGTTTTTGAGAGAACATCGCTATCGATTTCTTACAACAAAATTAGCCTCATACGATCAAAAATAGCTACCAGAACCCGGTAAAAAATGACATGCGTGACGTCGTCAAACCGGTGCTGTGTCGCCCTTCCAATCCCTTCCAATCCCTTCCAATTAATCGTAGAAAGGCGTCAGGTCTCGAGACCAGCTAAGCGGCTGCAGCAGCGGCTGCTACTCCAACTTCTGAAATGGTCAGCTCGTTACCAAGATGATGCACGAAAACATCTCGCGATGGGAACGGTATTGTGAAACCACGTTCGTCGAAACCAAGCTTGATTCGTTCGATTAAATCAAACTTGACGGGATGGTAGTCAGCGCTGGCAACCCAAGGCCGAACAACAAAATTGACGCTGCTCTCGGCCAGCTCGGAAACGGCAATGACTGGCTCCGGATTTCTCAGGACACGAGCATCAGACGCAACAAGTCCTTCGAGGAATCGTCGCACAGCCTTCAGGTCATCGTTGTAACTGCATCCGATAATCAGATCTACTCGCCGTAAAGGCTCTGCAGACAGATTGCGTATGGTACCACCTGTGATGGTCGAGTTTGGAAGAATAATCCTGACGTTGTCGGGGGTGAGCAGGATCGTGTTGAAAATCTGGACTTCTACAACACTGCCTGTCAAACCGCCTATGTCAATCATATCTCCCACCCGGAATGGTTTGAGAAAGACCAGCATTACACCGGAGGCGATATTCCCGAGCGATCCCTGCAACGCCATGCCAATGGCAAATCCTGCTGCAGCCAAAACCGCACTGAGCGATGTTGTATCAACTCCCAGACATCCCAGCGCGGCAATCCCGACGGCCGTCAGCATCATGCTGTAAGCCAGATTTCCCAAAAATCGCCCAAGAGTTTCATCAATGCGAGCTTTGCGACACGCTTTAACAATCATCGCCGAAGTGACTCGAGCGAACATCCGCCCAAAAACAAACACAGCCAATGCCTGCAGGACACTCGGCCCATGCATTCGCAGCGTATTCAGAACAGCTTCTGTACTCAGGTTTTGCTTAACCTTTTCCCATGTTGACGCGAGAAAATCTGCACTCGGCGCGGAGACAGCGGCTCCCTCATCAGCCAGTATCAGCAGACTTCCTGCAAAATCCATTGCCTGAGCCTTCATCGGAGAAATCCATTTCAAACGACAACAGTTAACTCAACAACGCAAATCCTGACGCTGTTGTCTCCTTGATTGAGAATCCTGTTCAAGACTTCGAGACTTTAAAAAAACATTGAAAATCCGTAAACCTCAAGTCTTCCCAAATCGATCCTCGCCACACCTCTTGATTATTGAGGAGTTGTCAAGATCCGCCTTTTTACGCTATAGCTTGAGTTGACAACCCACCCAGACTTCAAAATATCACCCGCAAAACCCATTCACCCAGAACACGCCAAACACACAAAGTCATCACAGACTGCCACGCATCACGCACCGATCTGCTCATGTTGCGATTTGAGAAACTCTAAAAGCAGCGACTTGCCGAGTTCAGAATCGTCTCTCAAAATCCCAGCCTATGTCACACATAAGAATTGATTCGCTGGAAGACTCTCGTCTTGACGCATTCCGCAGCCTTAAGATTCAGAACTTCCAACGCGACAACGGCCTTTTTATTGCCGAGGGTCCAACGGTTGTCGAACGCGTGCTGCGGAGCGGGTTTGAAGTACGCAGTGTGCTGATCAGTGACAGCAAATTTGCATCATTCGAGGATCGGCTTCCGCTTGATATTCCCGTGTATCGCCTGAAGTCTGAACTTGCCGACTCGCTGGTGGGATTCAACTTTCATTGCGGAGTCATGGCCAGTGTGGTTCGACGCCAGTCGCCGCCTCCGGAAACGTGGCTGCCACCAGCAGGCCCCGCACTGATTCTGGCAGGAGACAGGATCATGGATCCGGAGAACGTCGGTGCTCTCGTTCGTATCGCTTCGGCCTTTGGTGCCTCAGCCGTCATGTTCAGCAAGGGCTCAGCAGATGCATTTTCGCGCCGGGTACTGCGTGTCTCCATGGGCAACGTTTTGTTTCTTCCCGTGCTCGAACAGGTTGACCTTCCTGCAAGTCTCCAGGATCTCAGAGAACGTCACGGCTTTCAGACCTGCTCAACGGTCCTGGACTCGAAAGCCCAGTCACTGTCCGCCTATCAGTTTCCGGAGCGCACGATTCTGATCATGGGCAATGAATACGATGGTGTTTCCGCTGAGGTTCAGATGGCAACTTCAGCAAAGCTGACCATCCCTATGCTGAACGGAACAGACTCGTTGAATGTGGCTGTTTCATCAGGAATCTTCCTGCATCATTATCGAAGTCAGTATCCGGGCAGCTGATCTTTTAATGGTAAATGCCAGACGCGGCACGCTCACCGCGGAGATCTTCTACACGTCGATATGAATTCGCTGCTTCCACTGGATGCGACTGGCCCTGGTCGTTCTTACTCATCGAAAGTCACCGAGGAACAAGAGGCCAGGCAACGCAATCTCTCATGAATCCGAGAATGGCTTTTTTGTGCCGATTCGCCCTGTTTTACTTGCCGCATATCGCAGAACAAGTTCTGCCCGCCGATGACGCGTCAAGATAACTCGTTCGGTAAGTCCAGTGAACAAATCTGATTGACGAGCATCCGCAGAAATTCCCCAGTCTGCTCAGGTGTGATGAACGCTGTCGAGGAACGCAATGTCAGAGTGATTCGCTGGCCAGCTTCGCACGTTGCGATACTCAGTGGTACCTTTTCCGCGAATGGCGCGTAGGCGGTCGCGAATTCAAGTCGCAGTCCACCGGAGTGCAACACGCCGTCTTTCCACGTCATCAGTCGCCTCGCTCCACGGGTTACGTCACCGAGGCATGTCCACTGGAGTGTGGGAATGAAAAGTCCAAGGCGACGAATGAAATCCATTCCCCCCGGGATCTTTAAAGCAGTTCTGAGACCTTTAATGAACTCCGCTCCGATATAGCCATTACGAACGTAAATCATCTCATCATGAATCCCCTTCAGCATTCCGGCCGTATCATGACAGTCGGACCGATTTCGACGAATGAATGCAAAGCCAAATCGATTTGTGGCAGGCAATGAACGATCAGAGGGCAAGCGAAGGTCCGTGGGATTCAAAACAGTCACTCGGTCGTTCAGAGATCCTCCCGGGACTAATTTGACAAAAGTGCTCATGCACGCAGCAATCATGAGATCATTCAGTGTGATCTTCCATGCGGACAAGCGTTGCTGAACCTGCTCCACCTCCGAAGCGCTGAGAATGTGTTCCACAAAGTAACCGTGTACTGTTGAACGCTTCTGTAATTCAGGCCGACGCCCCGAAACCCACCGGGCCGTACGCCCCTTGACTGTACAAAGAAAATTCCGAACAGCCTCTCTGAATGTAATGGGCGCGACAGCCGCCGGCTGCGGAAACCTGTCGCGCTGCTGCAATCGATCAGGATCAATAACCGGCAGTCTGGGAAGCAATCCGTTGATTTCACTGTGATAAAGGTGCAGCCAGTCGGTAATGACCTGTCGAAGTCCGTTTCCATCGGTAATAGCATGATGGGCGTCCATGATGACCTTAACACCGTCATCCATGAAACGTATCTCGATGTGTAATCCACCGGATTGCGTGAGGTCAATGTGCTTTCCGAAAGGACCGCTGTCTGCCGCGAACACTGATCCCGCAACATTCTGTGTTACAATTTTTTCCGGCGTTCCGGCAACCCAATGCGGGCGAAATCGATGGCCAGAAAGCCGACAACTCAGGAATGGATGACGCTGCATAGCCCTTCGCAGAGTCTCAATCAGAATTCCCGCTTGATAATCACCCGTAAAACGCAGAACAACCCTCATCACCATTGAAGACTGACGTGTGTCACATTGGACCAGAAATCGTTCCAGTGGAGTCAACGGAAGAGGAAAAATCCCGAGTCGTTCCTCCACGCTCGCTGCAGAGACTTCGCTGTTCGGCATAGCTTCGGATGTCTGCGCTGAATACATAGACCGGAAACTCCAATACCTTTTACAAGACTGCGGCAACCCCACGGTTTAAAGGCACCTTGGCTCAGAAAGAGACGTTCCGCGGCAACGATTTCAAACCCGAATACTAATCCCGCCATCAACCACAATCACCTGCCCCTGAACCAAATCACTGAAGCGACTGGCCAGGAAAAGCACGGCCCCTGCGACGTCGACTGGTGTCAACATTCGATCTCGAACAAGAATCTGCTCCTGAACGGATTTCAACATCCCTTCCGATCCGGGCAAAGTTTTAATCGCATCAGTGGCCACGATGCCGGGCATTATCGCGTTAACGTTAACGCCCGAACGCCCAAGCTCAAACGCCAAATGTCGAACAAGACTTTCCAACGCTGCCTTGGATGTCCCAATTAGCCCATAGTTCGCGATCCCTCGGATAGACCCGTGGCTTGAGATGGCAATAACTCGCGAGATTCCTTCAGACGACTGAAACAATGGCAAGGCGGCCTGCGTCAGCCAAAGCAGAGGGGCTGTATTCATTCTCATAATCGAATCAAAACTCGCTGGGGTGGCCTGTGTCAGTGGTCGGAAACCTCCTGCAGCGGCATTGCTGACAATGATGTCCAGCTTGCCAAAGTGCTCATCGATAACGTCCATCATGGCCTGAACATCGTCTCGTTCCGAAACGTCAGCCCTCACAGCGATCGCCTGACCACCACAACTCTGGATTGAATTGACCACTTCCTTCGCTCCTTCAGCAGAGTTCAGGAAATTGACAATCACTGAGGCCCCGCAAGCCGCGAGAGCCTCTGCACATGCACGGCCAATACCCCGAGACGCCCCGGAAACCAGTGCCACTTTCCCATTGAGATCAAACATTATTTCTGCTCCGAAATCGGCGTATCGATGAAATGCTCGGGGTGTGATTCAGCGCCCGCAGTGTCGTGTGAAGTCCGTATGCTTTCGCCCATCTGGATCAGTTCTGTCAGGAACTTCTGAAAGGCATAGAGACGTTCCTCGCAGCGACCAAACAACGAATGATCGGTCGCAACCTGCTCACCACGCTGAACATGCTGGAAGATCTGAAGATCCTCTTTCAGGACCTGATGAGACAGCCAGGCCGTGACTCTTGCCCACATTACTGCAGTCAGCCGCGAAAATGGATTTTTCCTCAATGACTGCCGACCGTATTGCCAAACATTACTTGACGCGGTTGTACTGCCTGTCGGCCGTACCACCTGGAACAAAGTCAGCGAGTCCGTGTGTGAGACAAGCAGATTTGGAAACACGTGATGGTGTTGATACTTCCCCAGAAACGGGGCTCCCATGATCTTCAGCAGGAACTGCTCGTAGAAACGCATGAACCTGTCAATAACCCGTGGACCAACAAACGATGTGTAAAATGATGTCGAAGACGATGAGAGCGAATGATGGCTTTCTGATTCGCCCGGATCTTCGCCGAATGAATGAGGATGAACCTCCGGAATATGATAGCTTTCCAGAGAGACTTCCACTGGCACCTTCCAGTTGGAGGGGGCTGAAACGTTTAGATGAGCAATCGGCCTCCACGCGGCTGAAGAGGTCCACTCTTCAAATCGCTCGAACAGGTCTCCCATCCATTCTTTCAGAGAGGGGCCCTCGGGTGCGATTCGCACAAACAGAAGATCACCGCATTGTTCAAGGGAGAATTTCTTCAAACGAAAGCGGTCACGATCAAAGTTGGGGAAGTTCTTCGCTGCAGGGATCTTTCTGGTGCGACCATCAGCTCCGTACTCCCAGCCATGATAGGGACACTTCAGTTTTTCGCTCTGGCCAGCCGCAGCGGAAACAAGAGTGCAGTGTCGGTGAGCGCAAACATTCAATAGAGCAGACAGTTCTCCCTCGAAGTTGCGTACCACGACCGGGATTCTGCCAACTTCCGCAGCCAGATATTGGCCAGGCTTGTTGATCGAAGAGACCAGTCCGACCATTTGCCAGGTCGTTTCGAAAACGTACTGATTCTCCCGCGCTAACGCCGCCTCCGAACAATAGTCCTGTGGAGTCAACGGTGCCTGAAATGAAACGGTTGTTTGGTACATGGAATAGAGGTCAACTAGTTTTCAGCCAGCCGATTCGATAACCAGTTACGGTCAATAATCGATCGCCGTTATGCCCCTGCAACTGGAAGTTCCAGACGGCCCCGGAATCCGAGAGATTAGTCTGCTGGATTCGAACGAGACATGGCTCGCCAGGATCAGGCAAACGACCGAACTCAATCTGCTCAAATCGCACTGGTAGACTTGGCTTCTGGTGACGATGCCACGCGGCGTATCCAACTGCGTACAGACACGCATCCATCGTGGAACAAGGGACTGTAAACCCTCGGGCACGAGATCCACCAAACAACTGCACTGGCGCTGAGGAGGCAATTCGACCAAAAATGGTCTGCCCGTCATCTGCGATTTCTCGCAACTCCTGAAGTTCCGGACCATGATAAATCAGGCCATCAGGGTCAACATATTCTATTCGCTTCCAGGCAGGATCATGCGGACGCTGAAATGCTGCATTCTCAGGAATCTGCTGAAAGCCGCATCTGATATCAAATATCGCCCGGAAGAACTCTCGATCTTCCTCGACCATTCGGCCATCACGTCGACGCACATCTGCGAGCAATCGACATTCGATAGTTCCATCTTCTATCGGACGTGTTTGCACAGTAACTGCCAGCGGATCATCCGTAGAGAATCTGATGGCCTGCAACGCACGTGCTTCAATACATACGCCGGGACTTGAACCGCCCGTTCTTACTCGAACAGCTTCTGCCATCAGCTCAAGGGCGACTACGAACGGCAGGGTAGGACGCCCCTGAACTCGATGCTGCGACAGAAATCGATCGGCGACTGGATTAAGGGTGACAACACTTGAACACACTCCATCCGCATGCTCAGTAAAGCTCGTCGGAATGAGTGGCACCGGCAACGCCTGAGCAGCATCTCCGGTGAGCGACAAACGCTCCGCGGGAAAGAACTTTCGGAAGTAACTTTCATCAGTGATCAGGACTTCTGCTTCGCTGCCGCCGAATTCGACTTCCTGCATGAAGTGCTCAATGCCCTCCCGAGCCGGCATGAACTCCATGTCGATCATTTCCAGGGCCAACTTTGCTTCGGGCTTCGTAGCCATGCCAATGTCACCCCAGGCATGCCAGTGAAAGGTAAAGCTGCGAACTTCGGGACGTTCGCTTCTGTATCGATCGACAATCTTTGCCATCATATCGTTGGCCAGAGAATAGTCCGTGTGACCATTGGCACCAAAGCGACCGCTGATCGATCCGAATGCGACAAAACACTCCAGCGGATCAGTCTGCGTTGCCTGCATCAGTGCAAGCGACCCGTCAATCTTCGCCTGCAAACACTTCTCAACTTTGTCAGGACGCTTTCGATCGAACCGAGCGTCCTGACCAGCTCCTGCTCCATGAATCACGCCGCTCAACGGTCCGAACTGCTCCCGAATTCGTCGAACCGTAAGTTCCACATCCGAGAAATCCGAAACGTCACAACAGTGGTATGTGGCTTCAACATTTTGACGGCGACATTCACGCAGAGTGGCGTCAATCTCAATCGCTTTTTCTGTGTTCCGCCACGCTTCAACAGGATTCTCTCCGCGAGAAGACGCTTCCTGCATAATACTGCGACGCACGCCTCCACGATCAGACGCGACCATCTGCACAAACTGATCACCTAACTGAGGGGCAGGGGCCGTCCCCAGCATGTGGAGCCGTAGGTCATATTTCTTCGCGAGAGTCGTAGCGATCACTGCGGTGATTCCGCGACCTCCTCCGGAAACGATCCATGTTCCACCTCTGGTTATTTGCTTCTTATGGCTAAACGCCGCTTCTATCAATGGGGCGGCAATCGCCTGAACCGACAATCGTTCGGGCTCCTGAGGAGTCACTGTTGACGACCGGAACGCAATCTCCATGTCGTACGAAGGAACGGCCAACTCCTGCATAACTCCCGCTGCAATCTCCGACATGCTCATGCCAGACGCCACATCGACGACCTTCATGGGCGTCGTTCGAAACCCCCGCATCCAGCATTCGATGAGCATCGCCTTCACGAGCCCTCCAACGGCCTCTATGCTGCGCACACTTTGCCCGCTGAAGCCGAAGTCTCCTCCCAGTTGGGTCACGGAGACAACGCTGGCATCTTCCATTCGGTTGGCATCAATAGTCTTTTGCATCCAGAGCTGACAAATTCTGAATGGCGAAGTCAATGCGGCAGACCGACGCGATTTCCAATCAGACTCTAAAAGAGTTTGTACCGACCGATTGT
Source organism: Candidatus Kuenenia stuttgartensis (assembly GCA_945861975.1). Classification (GTDB taxonomy): domain Bacteria; phylum Planctomycetota; class Planctomycetia; order Planctomycetales; family Planctomycetaceae; genus SXXK01. The sequence continues at coordinate 14,194 of CAMAXD010000020.1, forward strand.
CGAAAGCCATTGTCAGGAACAAATGGGGCGTCGGCGTGTGCTGCCAGAGTTCAGTGAGTGTTCTCTCGATCTGCTCGATCGGACCATCGGTATTGAGCACAAACACCTTTTGCCCAAGCTGTTGTACTCGATCCGCAATCGCGTCGGCAAGACTGTTGGCACCGAGGATGAGAACGGCTCCTTTCAACTCAGGAGTCAATGGCATGTCTTTCCGCCGAGGTGCAGAAACGACTCGCAATGTGTAACGATTTGTTTTTTGCCCGCTGCTTTCTTTTGGTGCAACGGACTGAGAGTCGTCGCGATCAGAGGTCACAGGCCGCTTTAAAGGCTCCTCAACAGGAATCCTTGCCAGACGATTGGCCACATGATCCTGCTCCAAAACTAACGATGCAGCCAATCTGACTGACGAATCTGAAACACCGGCAGCTTCAGCAATCCCCTTGAGATGGGCGACTTCGGAAGCCGACCAAGCTCTGTCCTGAGCAGGAACGTTCTGCCCGTAAACCATTGATCGCAGGGCTGCGCGAACTTCTGGTTGATACTTTTGACCGACCAGGGTTCCTGTTGAATGAGCGGTCTCAGTTGACTTGCCCCGACTGTCTGCCGGAACAAGCCATGGAGACCAGTCCGAAGACAACGCACTCACCGGCGCAACGCCTCGCACCTGCGAAGTCGCTGACACCGCAGCCACTCCAGGCGGTCTTGCTGCTACCGGATTCAAGGAGAGAGATGAACCAGACGAAGTTGGAAATTCGTGCCGACTTCCCCACGAGTTATCAGCACTCCTCACGACAGGAGGCTCAGCAGGAGTGGCGGCCATCGAATGAATGCCCGACGCTTGTGGCCCCTCTTCGGATGCACCTGCATGCGAGATCAGAAACTCACGAATTCCACGCAATGTTCTGAACCGTGCCTGAGCGATGGATCCCAGTGTCAGTGACTCCAGATTGAACTGCTCACGCATCTCACCAATTAATTGCGCAAGCTTAATGCTATCCAGTCCCAAATCGGCTTCCAGGTCAGCATCAATATCCACGATGTCACGTGCGTATCCCGTCTGATCGACGACATAGTCGATCAGCAGTGCGTCAAGTCGATCGCTGGACGGAAGCAGGCTGCTGCTGATTCGCAAAGGAGCCGAAAGCACAGCAGCATGAACGTCCACAGATTGAACTAATGGCTGGACGGGAGAAAACACCGTCGCCGTCGGCACCTGCTGAGGCTTGCTGTCAGCCGCAAGTTTTTGTGCAACACGAACAGCGTCATCCAGCGTTCTGACAGAGTCAAGCCGCAATGATTCAGGGCGAACCGTCAGCCCCATCCACTCGCCGAGTTCTCCCAGAATCTGTGCCTTCTTGATACTGTCAACACCAAGGTCTGCTTCAAGGTCTGCTTCGAAGTCAATAATCTCCGGAGCATAACCAGTCAGCTCAATGACAAGATCTCGAACGAAGGCACGCAACTGCGCATCTGAGAATTCTGGTGTGGCAACAGCAGATAGTATTGGAACAGCCACCGTGACGGCTTCTGACAGCGTTAAGGGCTGACGTACAGGCTGATCGAATTGCGATGCCCGGTTTACCTGCGATGCCACTTCAGACGCATCTTTCGGAACAGGCTTCCTGACGCCTCGCCGCGACTTCGTGACATCAATCACTGCTCCTGAAGAACCCACGATAGCAGAAACATTACTGTCGGCCACAACTATTTGCGTTGGGACGAGCGATCGAGATCCCGTGTGATTTACCTGCGGCTTCATTGTATCGCCGGTCACGCATTCCAGCACCGCATTCACCATGGCCATACGTTCAATGTATGACTGTCCGGGGACATCAAGACTCAGACACAAAGCCTGGGAGTCAACAATGTCGCGATTCATGCGAGTCAGCACATCATTGGGGCCGACTTCGAGGAATACCCGGAAGCCTTCTCCAAGCATCCGCTGGATCGACGGCAGGTACATCACGGGCTGAGTCAACTGACGCACAAGGCTTTGGCGGATCCCCGATGGTTCTGCCAGATATTGGACGCTCGTCGCAGACAGGAATCCACAAACAGGAGGCCGCATCGACACGCTGGCGGACATTCGCTCAAACGCAATTTCCGCGTCAGCCAGAAGGGGAGTGTGAAACGGAGCCGGAACCGGGATCGACATTGATGCGAGTCCCTGTCGATCCAAAAGTGCCTTGGCACTCGAAATTCCTTCACGACTGCCCGCAATGACCGTTTGTCTCGATGAATTCAAGTGAGTGACATACGCTGGTAACGCAGCAGACTTCAGGATCGCATCGACTTCATGAACTGCTGCGCGGACTGAAAGCAAGCCACCCGGAGTTCGCATGTGCGACATCACGGCATTGGCTCGGTGTTTGGCCAGCTCGACCGTTTGCGATAACGAAGTTACGTTTGATGCAAGTGAAGCGGTAAATTCACCAAAGCTGTGTCCGAGAACTGCATCCGGGCGATGGCCTTCCGCCTTCAACGCTTCCGTCAACGCGGCTGAGACTCCCAGAATCCACGCTTGTGCCCACCAGACGTCTTCACCGGGTTTGATTGAGCTATTGCCGAAAGCATCGCTAAGTCTGGGAAGATGGTTTGCCGCATAAAGGTCATCTACGGCAGCAAGTGTTCGCCTCGCGTGTTCATTCACAGCGAAAACGGCAGGTGTCTCGGTGTAATGCGATCCTTGCCCTGGAAACAGCCAGGCAACGCGTGTTGCTTCGTTAAAGGTCTGCCAAAGAATCACTCGTTCACGATCAAGTACAGCGCGGAATCGGCCAGACTCTGCGGACTTAATGGCGGCATTGAGTCGATCTTTCAGTTGCCCGGCATCGCTGGCCAGAATGACCGCACGGAACACGTCGTGCTCTGTGAAGGCAGGACACGGATGGCCAGTGCTTGAAGGTCTGCTGCTTCGATTGACCTGCGACAACTCGAGAAAGCGATTCGGTGACTGAACGGCCTCTTTCAGCAGCCTCAGCAATTCGGCACCAGATATGCCTCCAAATCGCACGCTGAGTAGCAGGCCGCGGGGTGTTGCAACGGGATTCGTCATGATTCGAGTTACTTGATGAGTCGATAAGTTTTGAGGGAGAACTGAGTTGTTGTTCTTTGGCGTAACTGACAGTGGGGAAAGAACCTTCTGCCGAAGCGAGACTTTCAGGTCTGCCTGAATGACGACTCCGTCCACTGTTTTGGTAGCAACGGGAATTGTTGAGTGACGTGTCGAGTCTGGCGCAAACGACTCCACATCGGTGCCCAACGTTTCTGCTGTAATTCTGACCAGCGAGTGTGCTCCCGCAAGATAACCAATCTTTCGGACAATGGCGGCGTCGGCAGCATTGAGCGTCTGAATTGCCTCGCGGCGTTCTCCGGAACTCAATAACGATCCCTGTGGAACACACGAAGTCCGTTGGCCAACGTCGTTGAGGATTCCATAGATCGGTAGTCCCAGCCGCATCGCGTCTGAGAGTCGACAGAGCATTAGAGTCACAACGCCTTCGCCCGGGAGGATCTGATGACAATCGTCGGGAACATCGTCGGGACTTCCAGATCTCACGAGCCTTCCAGTCATATCCAGCGCTTCAAACGCCGACAGGCTCATTGATCGCTGAGCAGAACCGCAAACAACCATGTCGCAGGTTTCTGCTCGGAGCTGATCCATCGCGACAGTCAATGCCGCAAGCCCCGAAGTATCGTCGCTATCAAGTGCAGCAGCTCCCCCCATCAGGTCGAAGGTTTTGGCAACTCTTGAGGCCAGCGTGCTCGCTGTGAAACTTCCTGTTTCATCCAGCAGGGCAGGGCGATTCTTAAGGATGATCTTCCCGAATTCTTCAGTAGTTTTGCTGGCAAGGTCCGAAGAGATGCCTTTGGACAGCATTGATGCCGTCATTCGTTGGCAAATTTCAGGCAGTCTCATTCCGACCTGAAGCTGATCTCCAAACTCACCGCCAAAAATTGTCCCGATCACCACTCCGACTCGTTGACGATCGACAGGCCACACGGGCTCTTTTGCGGCTGATTTCTGTGCCGTCGGATTAACAACTTCCGAAATTGATGCCGCAGAATTCGTCATCTCGGCTAACGCCTGAGCGACAGCATCAATCAACATCATTTGAACTGGATTAGCTTGCTGGACCTGCTTCGGAGGAATGCGGTAACGAGCCCCATCGAAGGTGAAGTCATTAATGAAGCCTCCGCGACAATGAGGCGACGAATATGTCAGAGGAGATTCGCCAGAAACAATTCCCGCTCCATTTCGCCATCGCTCCACCGGCGCGTCGGAGATAGCGGAATGGGGAGAACTCAGGACTGTTCGGAACTCGTTCAGGTTCTTCGCCCCGGCAACGACAATTCCACGACCGACGATGGCAATTGGTTCCAGTTCACGAGCTTGCTCGTTCGATTCAGCGACTCGGGTGATCCCGGGGGCTATCTGTCCGCAATGCTCTTCAATAACAACATGAGCATTCAAACCGCCAATACCGAAAGCACTCACCGCAGCACGACGTGGGCGCCTTTCCAGTTCTACTTCCGGCCACGCGGCTCCCGCGGCAACCACTTTGACCGGTGCTGTTGACCAATCATAATTGTGATTGGGATGCTCAAATCGCAGGGACGGAGGAATCTGACGACGGTGCATGGCCAGCAGAACTTTGACCACGCCAATCAACCCAGCAGCTTCCAGCGTATGACCAATGTTGGACTTTACGCTTCCGAGGAGAAGCCGTCGCTGCGGCAATCTACCATCTGGAAATGCGGGACTTCGATCGGCCAGATATCGCAATGTTTCCAGCTCAGTCGCATCTCCCAGTTGAGTGCTGGTCGCATGCGCCTCCATGTAGTCGATGTCCAACACGGCAGAGTCGCCGTAGGCTCGCTGAAGGGCCAGGACCTGACCTTCCATTCGTGGAGCCCACAGACTGCGTCCCTTGCCATCCGATGCCATGCCTACGCCACGGACGACACCTAGAATTGGCAGTGAGAATTGTTCCGCTGTGTCCTGCGTCGTGATAACAATCGCGACGTAACCTTCCGAACTCACAAGACCGCTGGCACCATCGTCAAATGGTCGCGAATCAGTGGCCGTGCAGGCTTGGGAGTGAGAAAAGAGAATCAGGTTGTCAACATTGTTGTAGGTCGCCCCCCCCACGATCGCGCTGTCCAGTCGGCCTGCTCGAATCGCCAGTATTGCCTGAGACAAGGCTACCAGAGATGAGGCACACGCGGCGTCGATGACAGACCGCGGACCAGTGAGGCCCAGAACCCGCGCTGCTAACGCTGCTGCCTGATAAGCATGAAAACTCGGAACAGCACCAACACGACGAGAAGGACGGACTTCTCGAACAGAATGAGCCACTTCAGAAATAATCTGTCGACGAACGTTCTCAGGAAGCTGACGGAATGCTTCAATCTCATCAACGAACGAAAGCGCTTCTTCGATCTGTGTCCCCAGGCTTAGTCCTCCACCGGATTTCGTGCCGCCCGAGTGTCCGACGTAAACGCCGGTCCGCTGCAGACGAGAATCTTCCCGTTGCAAAGTCGCATTCCGCCAGGCTGTTGCTGCCACCTCGGCAAACTGCACATGAGCAGCGTCGAAGAGTGCTTCGGTCTGGGGAGGCAGTGGGCAGACTTCTCGATTCAGCGGACGTTCAGGAACGATTCCTCCCAAAGTCGTGTATGACTTTCCGGTTTTCCCTTTTTGTGAGTCAAAATACAGGTCTCGGTCACATCGATCCGGTGGAAGCTGGCCATAGCCCGTTCGTCCATTGAAAAGCAGGTCAGCAAATTCAGTGACGCTGTCCGCTCCGGGAACACGACAGGCAATGCCCACAATCACGACTGGTGATTCAACCCCTGCAGATTTGGAAGGTCTAGCGGACATAAGCGACCTCTGACTTGTTGCTAACCTGACTCGCATGTCGCTGAACAGCCGCAATCAGTTTTGAAAAGCTTTCAATCAAGCCTGTTGATGGACCAAGCTGAAGGGTGCGGTCCTGAAGTCTGTAGTGATCGTGATAAAAATCTGATTCAGTCAACAACACTCCCACCGCGAACGCCTGTGCAACTGTCTTAGTACCCGAAGTCAGTTCCCCAAAGACTGCGGAGGAAACAATTATGCGAGAAGGTGCGTTTCCGGCGTGAGCAGTTCTGACAGTCCAGCCGCGTCTGTTTTCTTCAACAACCCATTGTCCACCGCAGGGGCCACAGACTTCGATACCGAAAACATTGGCTGGCAACAAATCGGCCTGATCCATGCTTCGATCGCAATCGAGTCTGAATTGATCCCACGCGGAAGGAGTTAGCCGCAGCACAGTCGGTGGTCCTCCCGGTTTGGTCTGTCGCATGCAAAAGTCGCGAAGACGTTCCAATGTCAGTTGCGGCAAGTCCGCTTCTTTACAGAGTTGCATGGCGTAAACAGTGTTGGTGCGGTCAAACACCGGATCATCCTTGAAGTAAGGCTTAAACGCCGCCACAAATGGCGCTGCCTGTTCATCAATCTGTGCCGTCGCCTCTACTCGTCGCGATGGCAATTTCACACCACCTTCAAGGACGGCAGCCCGAAAACCATCTTCCAGTTCCGAAGCTGATGTTCCAGCGGCGCTGGTGAGGTGATAGGTGTCTCCATGAAGAGCAGGGCGACGGTAAATCTCCGCGATCATCGCCGCGACCCAGTCGACAGTCACAATATTCTTGCGTTCGTGGCCACTGAAACCCAGACGTCGAAACCAATCACCTTGCTCCGGAAGTCCGAAACGTTGACTCAGCGCCTGAAACATCACGAATGCACTATTGATCGTTTGATCCGACCTCATGCTGGTTGTTGGATGCAGATCAATGACAATTGACGGCCGATAAACCGTGAGCGAAGTGATCTGTTGTGACTGACGCAGCATTTGCTCCGACATTGTTTTGCTGCGCTCATAGTCGTTGCCAAACTCCTGTCCGACGTTCGACTCTCGTTCCAGAATGCGACCTGTTCTCAATCCCGCGATATAGGCTGTTGATACATAGTGCCACTCATTGATTCCTGCAGATGATGCTAATTCGAGCAGATTCCGGGTGCCGTCCACATTCGTTCGATAGGGCTCATTATCCGGATGCTCGCTGGCTGGCTTGAAAAGGAGATTTGCTGCGGAGTGAATGACACTTCCACAGTTCGCGTTCAACCAGGCATGATCTGTCCCTGACAATCCAAGTCCGGCAGAACAGAGTTCTCCGTCGAGCACCACCGGACGGACAAACAAGCGATGGTATCGTTCTTCAAGCCTGCGCATCAGCGATTCAATGCGTTCCTGCGCCGACTGCCGACGATTGCCGCGTACAAGAACAGCCACGGGCAATTCACAGCTCAATAGTCGCGCAAGGACGAGCCCCCCGACGAGGCCTGTCGCTCCTGTCAGCAATACGAATGGCCGATCTTGACCAGCACTCTTAAGCATGTATCCGTTCTTTTCGCCTGAATTCCGGGCTTCATTGCGGGCAGGGTTGTCACAAATTCGCAGCGTCCACACAAATTCTCAGCGAGTCGTAATGCCGGGACATAACCCCACCCAGCTTATGCCGTTGCATCTTGAGAAGCCCACCCTGGGAAACGCACGGAAAAACTAGCCCAACTCACTTCGTGGCGGCGAAAACACCCGATTTTTCGGAACAGTCTGCCTATATCAAACCCTGACAGGGTCGAATTGTGGCAATTATTCGGGTCGGTGGAAGCGAGTCACCGCAGCTTAGCCAGACTTGGTTGCTCAGGTTGGCAAGATACCTAACCTCGCATCACCTCATAATGGAGCTGAAACAAAAGAGCACTGACCACGCGTACACATGCCCAGCCGCCAGTTCTCCGTCCACGTAAAGTCGCATCGCCTTCTCAGCGCTATCGCCGTCGGCCGACAACGTCAGAGGAGCAATTCCGGTTTGCTTCGCCCACAGCTTCTTCCCTGTAGAGGCACCAAACGCCATCACTACGCGAGGTTCTTCGTTCCAGAAGAAATCCTGATTCACTTTCGCCTGATCACCAACGCGACCGTTTGCCGGAGCATAATCTGCGAGCTCTGCTTTGCCTTTTCGAACAACGATAAATGAAGAGACCATTGGTATGAATGATTCTTCCGTCGCATCAGTACCTTCGTAAGTCCTCAATTCTTTGCCAATGGCCGCGTCCATAGCAATTGTCGGAGATTCAAACCCGAGCGGTGCGTAAACCTCGTCAGCGGTAGAAACAAGTCGTCGCGACAATTGGGTTGGTCCACTCTTGAGTGGCCACAGATGGCTCTTCCATTCCGCTATGTCTCGCTTCCAGAGAATGGTTCCGTTGAAGGCATCTCGTGCAATCAACTTCCACTTCGAGGGCAACTGAACAGAGATTCGACTTCCTTCATCTATGATTTAGAACGTGCGACCGTTTGCGCAAACAAGGGCACTCCACAAAAGCAGTGGGGCTCGATGAAATTTATCAAGCCGCATCAATCTGCGGGAGAGAATGACTCAAGAGGTGCAGAACAGAAACGTGAACGAAGCGGACTATTCGACCATCGCGAAGAAGTTGATTGGCAGTGGATAAGCAATATCTCAGGGACTGGAACCTGGTTTGCGTGTTGGTGCCTGAGCGGAAATAAAAATCACTTCAGGTCAGTCAAGGATCGCTGCAGACAGGAGCAAATTCATGGGAATCCGATCAAATCTGTCAGTTGTTGGGTTCGTTGTTATTGTCACATGTGCTGTCAACTGTGACACGGACGCACTTTTCAGTGATCAGGTGACTCCGATCCCCGCTAGCGATGAAAGCAGAAGGTCGGCAGAGAAAGATCCGAAGGCCAAGGATCTCATGGCCGCCAAGCTGGATCATGCGGAACAGATTCTGGCCGGGTTGGTTACGCACGACTTTGAAAAGATTGCCAGATCCGCTGAATCACTTAAGCTGGTCAGCCTGAAGCATCCTTCCGGCAGGAAGAAGGAAACAGACGACAAAGAAGTCTACGAACACTTCCGGATGGAGTTCATGAGACAGGCCGCAAGACTTGAGCGAGAGGCAAACAATCGGAACCTCGCGGGGGCCGCCTACTTTCAACAAAGCCTGACAGCAACGTGCCTTGCCTGTCACGACTATATGCGAGACGAAGATCTCCAATCAAAGTAGCGCCCGCGGCGCATCAGGCATCAGCCACGCGAATGTCATTACGAATCCGATACTGGGGAGCGAGTTCGCGTGCCAGTTCCTGCGCCTGTTGTTTGCGATACCACGATGCAACTTCACCAAAGAGTTGAACCTGATCGTCCGACACATGGACTCGCGCGGACATCTGCATATCGCATTGAAGGCGACGTTCAAGGCTAACCGCCAGAACGATGTCTCGGTCTGATTTTTGATTAATGTTCTCAGCCGACGACTCAGTAGCGACGAGGCGAAGCATGGCAAAACACATCCCTTGCGACTAACACGGGGTTGATCCTCCTGATGCTCTGGAAACGACAGCCAGATCCGTTGGCGGCGTAATGGAATTTGATATCGAGCATTCTGCAGTTCAGCGCCCTGCAACTGACTGGCTGCGATCGAGCTGCCTGAACGCTACACTGGAGCTTCTTACATGAGCATGACAGTTTGCACATGTCATGGTGAGCCGCATAAATCCCAGCGATACACCCTCGGAATCTTCGGCTTCCGCCATCCGATCCAGGAACTCGGTGGCCGTGACAAAATCGGCCGTATCCTGCACGAATCTTGCACTGGCCATCCGCTCCCAGACTTCATGACGACTTAGATCGGACATTTCTGCAGATGACCTTCGAATGAGTTCAAAGTCTCCCCGCGAGACGCCCTCCAATGCTCTTTGTGCCGCAGCCAGTTTTCGTGCCATAAACTTCTCCATGGTGCGTTCATCTGCCGGAGCGGCTATCTCGTCCTGTACTGCTGCCGATGTCCGTTTGCTGAACAGTTCAACCAGTGTGATCACGGCAGAACACATCAGCAGGGCGACGACGCCGGACCTAAAACCACCAATTGGGGATAAGCGAAACATCAGACTCTCCATGGTCGTTTTCTGGAACATTGATTTACAGAGAAGATCTTATTCTGCGTGGCCACGATTGAGGCTATCCTCTAAAGGTCTCCCGCGAACACCCGGCCTTAACTCACACCGTGCTGAGAATAAGCACCTGGCAGTGCTGCGAGATACTTTGAAATACGCACCGTACCATGTCCGTCGGACGAGATGACGCTTAGGCTGCAGAGGCTTCAGCGACGAATTGCATTTGGTGTGCCGAAAGAATTTGGGAGCTCTGAACTGCCGAGATTCAGGAAAACCTCAGGTATTGAGGAATGTGGCGCGGAAAGATTTACAAAGCTCGCTACCTCCAAAGCTTCAAAATCGAACTCACCGGAATTCAATCCCTGCGTACCGACGGATGGTCTGAATGGAATCAGGATCCTCTGACTTACGAAACCGGATACCTACCTGCTTCCATCAGCGAGCACAGCGTTGCGGACCCATTCGTGGCATTTCAGGCACTTCATAGTAACATTAACCCACGCCATCGACGTGCCATCCATATTGTTGTCTTCGGCTTCCTTTTGAAGCTCTTCAACGGCGTTCACGAACTCCGTGCTGTACCGACGATACATCATATCGTTTGATACCCGCCAGTTTTCCTGGGTGCTCATTTTTTTTAACGACGCTGAGCCTTCAGAGACCATTTTCAGGTCTTCGGTACATAGGCCTTCCAGAATCAAGTTCGACGCCTGAAGCTTCTGCCTCATAAATCGCGATAACGCTGTGGCGGGCTCGTCCTTCTTGTCGGCTGAAGGAGGATCGCTCGGAGGAGTTTTCTGGGCCGCTGATTTGTCGTCCTGCGCTGACGCGGACGTCGTTAACCCCAGCGTGCGGCTAAACGAGAACAACAAAACCAGCAAGACAGCGATAATCAACAGTAATATCGTCGAGACTTTTGCAGAACGAACGAACACAGTCATGACATGTCCCCTTTCAGCAGAAAAATGAACCGCGATGATCCTTCTTGAACGATCTAAGCAAACTTCGCGCCGCAGTTTCAGTCCGTCGTTTTCTCGTGTATAAGTCTCGTTCGAACTGACCAAAGCGTGCGATCTGGCGCGCCTTGCCGTGCAGGCTCTTCGTTCCCTCACACTTCAGCCGACACAAATCAATGCTTATGACTCTCCCCATTTTGGGTGCCCGAACCGGAACGGTGCCTGTCAGTTCGCGGTTTGCCAGGGTTTCACCGCAAGGATCCTGAGCATGGAAGATCTGACGATTGCAATCATCCTGATGGCCGTATTGTCAATGGCCATATTCTTTTCCTTCCGAGCGGTTCTGTTGGGTGCTCCAGAACGTTTATTGGATGGTTTCGCAGCGGCCCTGGTCATATCGATTGGCGTTTATGTGCGATTGGTCTGGGGACAGTTGTGGATCGTTCGCTGGATACCTTTGTCCTCGGTCATCATTCTTTCGAATTGGTTTCCTTTGATTCTCGCAGCATTGGCTGCAGTGCTCTGGGTGCGCACCAATACTCAGTCGATCATTCGTCGGCTGCCAGTCCAGACGCTACTGATTTCTGGAGCAATCTGGTCGGTCGTTTACGTCATTCCCAGTAAGCCACCTGTCTGCGAGAATGTGTGGATAGAGCCTTCAATCTTTGTGCCGTATCGTATCTGCAGGCAAACGACCCCTCATACTTGTTCGGCGGCGGCGGCGGCAACGATCCTCAATTCCCTTGGAATCGAAGCCTCTGAAGCGGAGTTGGCGGCGCTGTGTTTAACGAAGCAGGGAACAACGTGGCTGGGGCTCTATCATGGTCTTGCCGTGAAACTCCGCGGCACGGGATTTCACGCAGAGTTCTTTGAATGCAGCACCAGCGAGCTGCCAGAAATTGTCTCGGAGTTCCCAGCGTTACTATGCTGCGAACTAAGTGATGTTGTGGATGCTGATCATCCGCACTATCAGGAAATCGATGGCTGGAAACCAGGCGTCAAACACTCAACGGTTCTGTTCGAAACGGCCGATAGTCGACATCTCATTGGAGATCCATCCCAGATACAACCAGAGATCTGGACTGACGCTGATATGGACAATCTCTGGACCGGCAAGGGACTTCGAATCGTGCGAGACGGAAAGAGCAGCGGGGATCCGTGATGCACGCGAATTGTCGCGTTCGCCAAGCCTTTCAAATTAAACGTAATGCCTGTGTTTATTAGTCGTTACCATCAACAAGATCCCAGAACTCCGCCTCATTCGGGTCTGGCTTTCTTACGGGACGATCGACCGCTTTTGGCGTAGACGTGGATGACTCTGACATTGGCTTTCGTTCCTGACTTCTTGTCGATGATTTCTCCTCCGATTTCTTAGGTGTGGCTGGTGATTTTGTCCCGGACATGACCGCACGTGCATCAAATTCCTGCGGCTGCGGGGTGTTCACTGGTTCGCGCACGAGGGACTTTTGCTTGTCCGGATTCTGCAGAGAGGAAACAGATAGACGAGACGGGGTTACCTTTCGTGAGACTTCGGGCAGGTTGTCACCCGCAATCGAATGCAGGTCGAGTGCATCATCGTTCTCCGGGCCAGGTTGTTGCTCCAGTTGTGCGTTGAGGTTTTGCTGTCGAATGATTTCCACTTCGGCTTTGCAACCGCTGACTGGCTCACGCGCCGAAACATGAACTCGAGCTTGATGGTCATAACTGATTGTTACTTCGATCTCGGTTCCCTCAGGGAGGTTGCGCGGCAGATTTTTGATCTCACAGTCACCAAGAACCGATGGCGGTCGGTCAGAGCCGGCACCGCTTTCCACGATCCTGACATGAACACGGTTCTGGTCTGCGACAACGGTTCCGAAGACATGAGTCTTTGCGACGGGCAGGGGCGTATTCGCCTCAATTAGATAGTGGGGAACTCGTTGTCCATTCTCTGCTCGGATCAGAATTCCCAGTGCCCTCGCGTTGACGCTGTGCTGCTTGACCTTAGCCAGTCGAGACGAAGCCGTGCTGTTGAACACTGTTCTTGCATACTGATCGTTCGATAACAGCATTCCAGCATAGTAGGCTGCTCCATGTGCGATTGACTGGTCCGGAGAAAGCGACGAATTCAAGGTTCGGCCACTCAGCTTTTTCAGACTCTCCTTGATCATCGGCATCCGTGATGCACCACCGGTCGTGAGCACTACGTCAATATGCGCCCAGCCAAATTTGTTGTCCTTCAGAATTCGTCGAGTAATCTCTTCGGATCGCTGGATGAGCTTTCTGCTGAGTGTCTCAAACTCTGTTTGTTCAATCTGATAAGTTTTGCGATGTCCTTCATGCTGAACCGTCACTGCAGCCCGGGGTCGAACCGAAAGGCTGCGTTTTGCCTGTTCAGCCTCCAACGTAAGAAACTGGAGACTGCTGCGATTCGACCGTGGGTCCTCACGGAAATCGGCAATGAACTTTTCGGCAGCAGCATCCACTAGTACTGTTGTGAAATCGAGACCGCCCAGTTCCAGATCGCCATCTGATACCACCACTCGGACTTCATTCGTCTTGTACTTCACGATGGCAAGATCGAGTGTGCCACCGCCAAGGTCGTAGACGAGAAGTTGCTGATCAATGGCGAGTTCAGTGAATGCCAGGCCTTCGTTTCCCAGTACGTGACAGAGAGCTGCCGCGACGGGTTCGTTAATCATCTCGATACGTTCCAGACCGGCTGAATGTCCAGCCAACAGTGTTGCATGACGCTGTGAGTCGCTGAACTGGGCCGGCACAGTGATCACGGCATTATGTATTTCGCCGATCTGATCCTGTGCGGCAGAAATCAATTTACGCAGGATGAGTCCCGAGATATGCACTGGCGAGTACCGCATGTCGCCAATTCGCCAGAATTTCTGAGCATTCCCCATGTAGCGTTTTGCGTGCTGCACGACGCGATCCGGACTGGCAATAGCGTTTCGAATGGCCTCAGTGCCAACAATAGGCTGGTCACCATCGAAGAAGACCGCCGATGGCGTTGATAGCTCACCTTCCTGGTTGGGAATTGTGACTGGTTGTCCATGCTCATTAAGCGACGCAATGCACGAATATGTGGTGCCAAGGTCGATGCCGACTGCCTGTGTCTGTTTCATAATCTGTCTCAGAAATCGTCCTGCAAGGCTCGACCAAAGCTGCTGGTCGATGCCATCATCCTACTTTCACGAGATCCGGTTCCGTAACAGAGAGCCTCGTGGTTCAGCTGTGTACTCTACAGTTTGACGGACATTTGGTCCTGCCGAGACTGTTTTCCGGGCAGAATGGAACAATTGAAAATGGAAACGACTATTGCCACATTTTTCCTGCTGAAAACCAGGAATCCCGGCATCATTTTCCGAAATGTTCTCCTCACGATCACCATGCTGCTTTCCGGAATTCGCGGCGCAAACGCCTTTGATCAGAAGACAGCTCTGAAGTCTGGGAAGTCTTTGAAAACTGCAATGTTGACCCAGGTGAGTTGGTCGAGCGTTAATACTCCACTTCAAAATCAACTGTCTGATCTCATGAATCAGTCAGAGGTTGCCGTCATTCGTGACCGTCGGCTTGATCCTCGTTATCAGATCAGCCTGAACGCGACGTCCGTTTCACGCTGGGAAGTGCTGATGAGTATCGCGGATGAAGTGCCTGAGAGCGGTTGCTGTCTGACGGAACACCTCGCCTGTATCGGTCCTGCGTCGGCAGTTCATCGTATTCCTGTCATGATCGAACTGCGGGAGAAGGAGATTAATCAATTGCGTCGCAAGATGAGGCCGGAAGATCATCGAAAACTGGTCGCACTCATCGACTCAAGCTGGTCAGAATTGGCCGAGCCAAAGTCCATCCTCGAAAACTATGCCCGGGCGACTGGAGTTCGTATCACGAATCTGGATTTGATACCTCACGATGTCTGGGCTCGGAGCGAACTGCCTCGCATGACATTTGCCGAAGCGGCGACGATCGTGTTGAACCAGTTCGACCTTGAGTTTCGGTTGTCCGACAATGGCCGCTCAGTCACCCTCAGGAGCATCGCCCCTGAGGAGGCTTTTGATCACCGCTACTCCCCGGGAAAAAAGTTTCAGACGGCCCTAACGGAACATTGGAAAGATCGGTTTCCTGAGATCACTGTGATGTGGAGCGGATCCGTAGCCACCGTGAATGCAACTCTGGAGCAACATGGCCAGCTAAATGCGACTTTGTCGGAGTTGTTGAATTCCACCGAAGCAGAAACGACAAAGCCTGCAACCCCGAATTCTTTGCGGACAAAGACGTTCACCTTTCGTGCTGAGCGTGCGACGATTGGCGATGTGATTGCCTACTTCCGAACGAACAATGTCGTCATTGAAGTCACGGACGATGATCAAGCAGCAACGAAAGCGGTGATGAAGGAAATCGTCCAGTTGAGCGACATCAAAGAGAAGAAAACTGGTGTGGAGCTATTTCCCCTGATCTTCGGACACCATTTTCGCAAGGTCGACGTTCTCGACGATCGAGTGGTTCTCTCGCTGGAGTGACGGAACCTCGCGGGACCAACCTGAGCCTCAGGCTGTCGATCCAAAAACAGCCAACAAAAAAACGCTGGTCACCTTTTCAGGAAAACCAGCGTTTTTCAGAGGGGAGAGTGGGAGTCGAACCCACGCGTGACGGATTTGCAATCC